>JAJYRI010000074.1 GCA_021794175.1 bacterium | reverse complement strand
GAGGAGGCAATGCCGTGATTCCCGTTCACCTCAACTCCGTGGCAACCGCCGTGCCACCGCATCGGTTGGAGCAAACGGATATCGAGCGACGCGTGCACGCGCAGTTCGGCGATTCCGCGATGGTCGCACGTTTGCTTCCCGTCTTTGCGAACACGGGGATCGAACGCCGATACTCCTGCATCCCCATCGAGTGGTACTATGACGAGCATCGATGGGCCGACCGTAACGCGATCTACCGCGAGCATGCACTCGCGCTCATCGAAGAAGCGAGCGTTTGCGCGCTCGAACGCGCCGGGCTTCCCCCGGATCGAATCGACGCAATCGTCAGCGTCTCGACCACCGGCCTTGCAACGCCGTCGCTCGAAGCGTTACTGATGGAGCGACTGCCGTTCGGTCGACATACGACACGGTTGCCGATCGTCGGGCTCGGCTGTGTCGGAGGTGCGCTCGGCCTCGCTCGCGCCGCCGATCTCGTACGCTCCGGCTCGTTCTCCAACGTGCTCTTCGTCGCCGTCGAATGTTGCACGCTCTGGTTTCGACGCAACGAAATAACGAAGAGCAACATCGTCGCAACAGCGCTCTTCGGCGACGGCGCGGCCGCGGCGGTGCTCTCGTCGTCGGGTACGGGGCCGCGCCTGGTTGCAGCGGGAGAATATACGTTCGCGCAGAGTCTCGACATCATGGGTTGGGATGTCGCCGATGACGGCCTGCAAGCGATCTTCTCCCGCGATATACCCGCGCTGATCGCGCGCGAACTGCGTGCGATCCTCGATGATTTCCTCGCGCGTCAACAACTGAAACGCGCGGATTTCGACGCCTTCCTCAGCCACCCCGGAGGCACGAAGGTTCTCGAAGCGCTCGAGAGCGTCTTCGGCGTTGCTTCGGGCTCGCTCCAGGATTCGCGAGCGATCCTGCGCGACTATGGAAACATGTCCTCCGTAACGCTGCTCTTCGTCCTCGAGCGTGCGTTGCGCGAAGGTGCGCTCGCCTCGCCCGATGCCCGACGCGCGCTTCTCACCGCGATGGGCCCCGGATTTACCGCCGCATTTCTGACATTGGAACGATGAACTGGCTCTACGGAACGCTCCTGTTCGTCGCGGCACAACGATGCGCGGAGCTCCTCTACGCGCGCGCGAACACGCGTCGCGCGCTCGCCTCGGGCGCTAGCGAGATTGCCGCGCATCAATACCCGTGGATCGTCGCGCTTCATGCCGCCTGGCTCGCCGCGATGTTGCTCTTCATACCGCAGAGTGCCAAACCGAACTTCTGGCTGCTCGGAGCCTACGCCGTGCTGCAACTCGCACGGATCTGGAGCATCGCATCGTTGGGCCCCTACTGGACGACGCGCATCATTACGTTCCCGGGGCGCCCGCTCGTCGCGCGCGGACCCTACCGCTACCTGCGCCATCCCAACTACGCTATCGTCGCATGCGAGATCGCCATCGTTCCGCTCGTATTCGGAGCCTGGCAGATCGCCGCGCTCTTCACCGTGCTCGATGCAATCGTTTTAGCTGCGCGGATCCGCGCGGAGAATCCGGTGCTCGAAGCGCGCCGCCGCGCATCCTCAGGACACTAGTGTCCCGAGGCCCAAGTCTCACCACATGCCCGTCGGGTCTTTTCCGCCGGGTGCAGCGTTGCTCATCGGTCACAATGCTACGGCATTGCTCCCTCTTCGCGCCTCGCCCCGCCGAAAAATCCTTCGTCGGATCATGTTGCGCGACTTGCGGCTCAGGACACTAGGCCGGCCCACGACGCGAGCATCGACCGACGGCAGTTGCGGCATGCGTGGCCTCGTCCGTTTCGGCCGACGCTACAAAAAAAGAAGCGAGCGATGCCGAAACGGCACCGCTCGCTGATATGGCGGAGAGCGCTTGCGTTACGCGACTTCAAAGAGGCCCGCCGCCCCCATGCCGCCGCCGACGCACATCGTTACGACGACATACTTCGCACCGCGACGCTTGCCTTCGATGAGCGCATGCATGGTCATCCGTGCGCCGCTCATTCCATACGGGTGGCCGATCGAGATCGCGCCGCCGCTGACATTGAATCGCTCCTGTGGGATCCCCAATCGATCGCGGCAATAAACGGTCTGCACCGCAAACGCCTCGTTGAGTTCCCAGAGGCCGATATCGTCGACCGTGAGTCCATGCGCCTTCAGGAGTTTGGGAACCGCATAGACCGGGCCGATGCCCATCTCTCCCGGCTCGCAACCCGCGACTGCAAAGCCACGATAGAAACCCAACGGCGTCAGCCCACGTTTGGATGCGGTCTGCGCATCCATCAACATCAAAGCCGCCGCGCCGTCGGAGAGTTGCGATGAATTGCCGGCGGTAATCGAGGTTTCTTTGATTCCCGGAACGGCGCCCTTCAACGACGAGAGCCCTTCGAGCGTCGTATCGGGGCGATTCCCCTCATCTTTTGCGAGTTTGATCTTCTTTTCGGTGACGTTGCCGGTCTCTTTGTCGGCGACCGCCATCCACGTTTCCATGGCGACGATCTCGTCATCGAACTTGCCGGCCGCTTGCGCCGCAGCGGTGCGCTGCTGGCTTGAGAACGCATATTCGTCCTGCGCTTCGCGCGAGACTTTGTATTTCTTGGCCACGTTGTCGGCGGTGTAGAGCATCGGCATATAGATATCGGGCGTGTGCCGGAGCAGCCATTCCTCGGTGTAGAACTTCATATTCAGTTCGTTCTGCACCATCGAAACCGATTCGACGCCTGCGGCGAGAACGATCTCCTCGCCTTCGACGATAATTCGCCGAGCTGCACCAACGACGGCATCGAGACCGGATGCACAGTAGCGACTCACGGTCGATCCCGGCACGCTCACCGGACAACCGGCGCGAAGCGCGGTCGTGCGCCCGATGTTGTTTCCCGTCGCGCCTTCGGGCATGCCCGCGCCGACGATGACTTCCGCGATCTCCGCCGGATCGACCTTTGCGCGAGCGATCGCTTCGCGCGCGACAAAACCTGCGAGCGACGCCCCCGGCGTCTGATTGAATGCGCCGCGAAACGCACGCCCGATCGGCGTCCGAGCGACCGAGACGATAGCCGCCTCACGCATGGATCAACTCTCCTTGCTTATAGCTTGCAAACGTGCCGTTCTTTTCGGCGAGCGCTTTTAAGAGCGGCGCGGGCTCCCAACCGAAGGCAACGACGCGTTCGTAGACATGTTTGACGCCGACCTCATCGGCATACCACATCGGCCCGCCGTGGTGAGGCGGGAAGCCGTAGCCGTAGACGTAGACGATATCGATATCGCCGGGGCGAAGGGCGACGCCCTCTTCGAGCAAAAATGCCCCGCGATTGATCAGTGCGAACGTCAACCGTTCGAGAATCTCCGCGTCGTCAACCGTACGCGGGGCGATTCCCGCCTTCTTTGCCTCTTCGGCAAAGAGCGCTTCCACCTCGGGGTCGGCGATCGGTTCGCGCCCTTTACCGACGCTCTTATCGTATTTGAAGTAACCGGCCATCGTCTTTTGGCCCAATCGTTTCATCTCGACGAGCCGATCGATGACGTCGGTCTTTCCTTTCGCAACGTCGGGGCGTGCTTTAGCGATGTGCCAAGCCACGTCGATCCCGGAGAGATCGCCCATCGCAAATGGTCCCATCGGGAAACCGAATTTTTTTGCGACTCCGTCGATCCGCATCGGGGATACCCCCCATTCCGCGAGTTCCCCGGCAGCTTTTGCATAATCGAAGACCATGCGATTGCCGATGAACCCGAACGAGTTGGTCGAGAGCACCGCCGTCTTACGGAGCGTCTTCCCGAGTTTGAACGCCGTTGCGAGAACCTCAGGGGAGCTCTGCTTTCCGCGCACGATTTCGAGCAGCGGCATGATATTGGCCGGAACGAAAAAGTGCAGCCCGAGAAAGCGATCCGGGCGTTTGGTGACGCTTGCCATTTCGTCGATATCGAGCGTCGAGGTATTCGAAGCGAGGATGCACGAGGGTTTTGCAATCGCATCGACCTTTGCAAAGACCTCCTTCTTCACATCCATGCTTTCGAAGACTGCTTCGACCACGACGTCGGCATCGGCGAGTTCGCTATAATCCTCGGTAAATTGAATCGACTGTCCGAGTTTCCACGCCTCTTCTTGCGTCATGCGCCCTTTTTGGACCTGATACATGAACATACCGAAGACGGTCTGCTTTGCTTTCTCGACGGCGGCATCGTTGGAATCGATGACGACGACCGGAATGCCCGCTTGCGCGAAGGTAATCGCGATTCCGGTTCCCATCGTGCCGGCACCGATGACCGCCGCCTTCGCGATCGGCAGCGGTTCGGCCGCCGGGAGGCCGGGGATCTTATTGAGTTCGCGTTCGGCAAAGAAGACATGCCGCAACGCAAAGGAGGGTGCCGAGCGCGCGAGCTCTTCGAAGAGACGCGCTTCGCGCGCAAGCCCGTAAGCGAACGGTAATTCCACCGCAGCTTCGACGGCATCGATGAGTTTATGAGCGGCAAGACCGCCTGCATCTTCGGCCGGGACCATTTTGTGTGCCTGCGAGACGACGAACGCCGCCGCTTGCGCGCTGATCCCTTTACCGAGCTCGACGCGCCGTTGCGAGATACGGCGCTTCCCTAACGGCGCAGCCAGCGCGATTTTCAGCGCAGCATCGAGGAGATGCTCGGGCGAGTCGACGACTTCGTCGAGGAGGCCCTTCGCGGTCGCCTCATCGCTTTTGACGTTACGACCTTTGAGCATCATGTCGAGCGCATCTTGTGCGCCGATCGCTCGTGGAAGACGCTGGGTGCCGCCCGCACCGGGGAGCAGGCCGAGTTTAATTTCCGGCAAGCCGAGCTTCGTGTCGGCCGTTGCGACGCGATAGTCGCAGGCGAGCGCGAGTTCGAGCCCGCCGCCAAGCGCATTTTTTTCGATCGCGGCCACGAAGATTTTCTCGCTCCGTTCGATCGCTGCGATAACGTCGCGGACGGTTTTCGTCTCGGGGGTCGGTTCGGTTGCAAAATCGTTGATATCGGCGCCCGCCGAGAATTGACGGTTCGCTCCCCGTATGATGACGGCGCGAACGTTCTCGTCGGCGCTTGCCGCCTCGACGATCGGGTAAAACTCGCCCGAGAGGGCGAATGAAAGCGAGTTGACGGGCGGATTATCGAGGGTGATAATCCGCACGCCGTCGCGATCTTCGGTGTGTACCAGCGCCATGATTACGCCGTCACCGTCATTTTGCGGTCGAGTTCGAAGCCGTCCTCCGGCAACGTCATCACGTCGCCGGCGCCGTCGATAATTTGCCGTTTATACCATGCCCCTTGCGAGAGAACGTGGCTAGCGTAGAATTTCGCGGTCGCGAGTTTCGCCGGATAGAACGGATCCTTATCGCCCGCGGCGATTTTCTCGGCGGCGACCTTCGCCGCGCGCCCCATCTGCCAGCCGCCGGCGACGACGCCCCACAGCTTGAGGTAGGGAACCGAACAGGCGAAGGCTTTTTTCAGATCGCCCATCGCGTTCATGCCGATCCACTGCGAGACTTCGGCGAGCGAGGCAATGCTCTTGAGCAATGCATCGCCGACCGCCTTCACGTCGGCGTTCGGGTGAGCCGAGGCTTCCTTCGCGAATTTTTCCATCGTTTTGATAACGGTGGTCGCGGTTGCGCCCATATCGCGGATCAGCTTACGACCGACGAGATCGAGCGCCTGAATACCGGTCGTTCCTTCGTAGATGGTGGTGATACGCACGTCGCGGTACTGCTGGGCGATCCCCGTCTCCTCAACATAACCCATGCCGCCGAAGATTTGCAGCGCATTGGAGCAGAGTTCGATGGCGTTCTCGGTGCACCAGCCCTTCACGATCGGAATCATCAACTCGATAAAAGCTTTATGCTCTTTCCGGGTCTTTTCGTCGGGGCTCTTCTGTGCGAAATCGAGCGAGGCTGCGGTGACGTAGGCAAGCGCGCGCATCGCTTCGATGTTTGCCTTCTGCCACATCAGCATGCGGCGCACGTCGGGGTGTTCGATAATGCGGACCGGCGCTTTATTGCGTGTGGTCGCATCGGACATCTGCACGCGTTCCTTGGCGTATGCCAGCGAGCTTTGGTAGGCGCGATCCGCTACCGCGTAGCCCTGGACGCCGACCGAGAAGCGAGCCGCGTTCATCATAATGAACATATATTCCAAGCCGCGATTCGCCTCGCCGACCAGGAAGCCGATCGCACCCTTCCCTTTTTCGCCGAACTTCATCGTACAGGTGGGGTTTCCGTTGATACCGAGCTTGTGTTCGATGCCCGCACAGATGACGTCGTTCTTTTCGCCAAGCGATCCGTCGGGCTTGACGAGAAATTTCGGGACGATGAACATCGAGATACCCTTGGTCCCTTCGGGCGCATCGGGGAGACGCGCGAGAACGAGATGGATTATATTCTCGGCCATGTCATGCTCGCCGAAGGTGATGAAAATTTTCTCGCCGCTAATGAGATAATGCTCGCCCTCGGGAACCGCCTTCGCGCGAACCTGCGCGAGATCGGAGCCCGCCTGCGGTTCGGTGAGGTTCATCGTCCCCGTCCACTTCCCGGAGACGAGGTTGGGAATGTAGGTTTTCTTCTGATCGTGCGAACCGCAGAGTTCGATCGCTTCGATCGCGCCTTGGTTGAGCAACGGGCCGTTTGCGAAACCGATATTCGATCCGTTCCACATCTCTAACGTCGGGCCGAGCAAGAGCTGCGGCAATCCCTGGCCGCCGTACTCCGCCGGAACGGGAAGCCCGATCCAGCCGGCGTCGGCGAATTTTTTGTAGGCCTCTTTGAAGCCCTTGGGGGTGCTTACGTTGCCGTTCGCATCGATCGAACAGCCTTCCTTATCCGCGCTGTGATTGAGCGGATCGAGCACGCCGGTCGCAAACGCACCGGCCTCTTCGAGAATAGAATCGAGAACGTCGAGCGTGTCTTCGTTCCCGGGAAGCTTTGCGACCTCGTCGATACCGGCGAGTTCGCGGAGGACGAACTGCATGTCGCGCAGTGGGGCTCGGTAGGTGCTCATGCTGATGTTTTCCTTACGGGCGTCAGAGTGGATTCGGTCGTGTAGAGTTCGCTGCGGAGCCGTTCGATCGAGGTCGCAAGCGAATCTAGATAGGGAAGCATGCCGGCTTTAATACGGGCGAGACGCTCGCGCCCGGCAGAGGTAATACGATAGAACCTTCGCGAGCGTTTACTGGGATGCTCCCACTGGCCCACGACAAAGCCGCGCTCTTCTAAACGGCGCAGCAACGGGTAGATCGTATTGGTATTCACGGCGAGTAGCCCGGAGCAGAGGATTTCGATGCGGGCCATCAGGCCCGAACCGTGATCCTCGCGCTCCTCGAGCAAATGGAGAATCAGCACGGGGAAGAGCGTTTTACTCTTGATCGGCCCGCGGATGACCTCTTCTGCGGTGCGCTTGGCGAGGGCTGCCATGGTAAACCCTCCTATTATTACTTTTAATAAGCTTTCCTGCCGCCACGGCGCCTTTACGAGAATTTTTTCCGACCGGGAATTCTGCTAGACTAAGCTTGCCATGAACCTCACGTCCCTCCCGCCGCTCTTCGCCGGCGGCGATTTCGGGAACCCGAGCCTCGCCCAGGGCGCGCTTCCGCTCCACCCCGTTCCGAGCCCGACCGGCGCCCCGGTCGCGTTCGCACTCTCGGCGGTCGTCCCGCCGGCGAACCTTTCACTCGCGCTCGTCACGGAATCGGCGCTCAAGATCGCTGCGGTGCTCGCGCGGGTCTCCGGCGTCAAGAAGCAAGCGAACGCTCCGGGAATTCTCCCGACCGGAAACCTCCACGACCACGCGACGCACCGCTCGACGGTCGCGCAACTTGCGATCGCCGCGCTCTATCCTCACGAGTTCTTCTCAGCTTACGCATGAGCGTTCAGACTTTTCTCAGATTCTTCACGCGCTTTCGCTAGGATCTC
The DNA here is from genome assembly GCA_021794175.1 of bacterium. Classification (GTDB taxonomy): domain Bacteria; phylum Vulcanimicrobiota; class Vulcanimicrobiia; order Vulcanimicrobiales; family Vulcanimicrobiaceae; genus JABEUX01. The sequence goes on along the minus strand of JAJYRI010000074.1, from coordinate 2,277 downwards.
CTCAATGAGTGCTCTGCACCAACAACGGTCACTCCGCATACCCTATCGCGCAGCGCGCGAAGCGCTACACGCCAAGCTCGCGCCTCTTGCAGCGAGCGCGCGCAGCGCGCGTATCGAATTACGCGCGCCGTTGGTTGCGATGAAGGCGACGCACGATGTCGAGGCGAGCTTCGAACTCGCCGAAGATCCGTTGCGTTTCGATGAAGTCTGGCGGGTCTGTTGGCATCCCTACGGCGGCGGCCCATACCCCGATTTTGAGGGCGTGCTCGCGGTTCGCTCCTGTGATGGTGGGGGGTGTACGCTGGAGCTCGACGGCCAATACGAGCCGCCACTCGGGCAGTTCGGGCGCGTCTTCGACGCCGTGCTCGGCGCGCGGATCGCATCGGCGACCGCACGCGAACTTCTCGCCGATCTCGCCGAGGAGATCGAGGAGCGAACGGCAACACCTCAGGCATCATGAAAAGCGTCGAGATGCATGTCGATCTGCCGATTCCGGCATCGGCTGCACGCGACGAAGCGCTGGAACTCTTCGCAGCGCTCGGACGTCGCGAGCCTCCCTTCGACGAACTCGCGCTCGCCCTCGGCCTCCGTTCGCTCCACCTACCGGTTCAAGGCGAGGTGCGCATCCCCGTTACCACGCATGTCGAACTCGCACCGCTGCGTTGGGAGGCGAACATCGAGATGGAGGCCGCCGACCACCCGGGGCTCTTCCCCCGCTTTCATGGAACGATGACGCTCAATCCGGTGGGAAGCACGTCCTCCGAACTCTGGCTCCAAGGCGAATATCATGCGCCGTTCGGTGCTCTCGGCGAACGATTCGATGCGACGCTGCTCCACGGAGCCGCCGAGCGGAGTTTGCGCGACCTGCTCGAGCGGATCGCGACGCGACTCGTGGCGACGATTCGCGAGCGCGAGGAGAGCGCCGCGCGCCGCGCCCGCGGGCTGTCGTAACTCTCCGAGAGCGCCGATGAACCTCCGGCCTCTATTTCGTTTCAAGCACGAACGATATCGTCGGGGCATCGCAGGGTAGCCCTACGTGTTGGAACGGAATGGCAATTTGCCGATTGTAGGGCAGGTCGTTGCTCTCGGCAGCTGATTCTTCGACGACCCCATCCCACGGATATTGAATCGTCCCCCACAGCGCCCACGAGAAAAGATCCTCTTCCCAATACTGTTTCGTACCGGCGACACGATCGAAGCGAGGCGGCGCCGGAAGGCTATAGACCTCGGCTCGCAACGCCTGCAATTCTTGGCTATTCGGGGCGAGCGACTGTATCATGCCCGAATCCAACGCATTATCGACCTGCTGCGGAGTAGCGAGCGTGACCGAGGCAAGCGAAAGCAAAATATCGCGAATCCAAGGACTCGTTACGAGCGGTGAGCCGCGCAAGGGCAATGGACCACCGACGAGAATCGCGCGATTCGGTTGAGTATTCAAACCCTGCAACGCTCCCAAGGCGACGAGGGTGCCGTAACTGTGCGCCTCGATATCGTAGTCGGCAAGATGCAAACCGTTGATGAATGCTGCAAGTTTGGGGCCGTTGACGCTCGGAGGCTCCGTATAATCGTAATCAAATCCGACGACTTGTTGATACGCTCCCGGCTGCGAGGAAGCCGTCGTCATATAGTCGTGCGCGCAGGGATAGCTCGACTCCACGCTGCTGAAAATTCCGTGAACGACGACTAACGTTCGCGCGTTTGGATCGACGGCGATCGGCACCGAACCCCATTGACGAGTCGCGTCATTCCAGTATCGCCCGCCCGTTTGGATTGCGACACTCTGCACTCCACGCGCGTTCGGCGCGACGGCATTCATGCCGAGCGCGAGATGAATGGCGATGACGTTCTTGAGCATAGGACGGGGAATCGTCACCGTCGCGATATGGTTGACCGTATCGAACGTTCCATCGAGCACGATGCGGCGTGTCCCCGAGGGAGTTACGAACGTCACCAATGGAGCGCGGGCATCTTGAACGCTCGCTGCGTCGCTTGCGCTGTAGGGTAGCCGTAGCGTTATCCCGTCGGGCACATCACGTAACGAGCGATATATTTCCATAACGTGGCGACGATTGTTGGTTCCCTGGGGTATCGTTACCGAGAGCTCTCCCGCAGCGACCGCCCAACCCGGATTGGGTGCAGCTTCGCGCAGCGTCGGTGAAAAATCCACGCGCACGTTCTGATCGACGGACAAAACATTGGGTTCGACATGCACCGCGACGATCTGTCCGAGGAGAATATCGCCGCCGTTCGTCGCTGAGATTGATTTACTCGCCGACG
>JAJYRI010000073.1 GCA_021794175.1 bacterium | reverse complement strand
TGACGAAGACTTGGGCGAGCCGGTCGGGGTCGGCCTCCAAGCGCACCGGACGGAGCGCCTTTACCTCGAGATTGATGCCTTTCCCGAGCGCAGCCGGCTCGAAGCTTGCCGCAATCGTGCGCGCGAGCTCCTCGAGATCGACTTCGCGGAGACGCAGACGAATATGCCCCGATTCCGTACTCGCTTGTTCGAGAAAACGAGCGACCAACTCGGTGAGCCGATCGACCTGCGCGAGCGCCTGCGGTAGAAAGAGCGCGCTTGCTTCGGCATCGCCGGAATCGAGCACCGTTTCGATCATCAGCCGAATCGACGAGAGCGGGGTTCGTAATTCATGCGACACGTTGCTGAGGAATTCGGTTCGCGCTCGCTCCAATCGCGCCACTTCGGTACGATCGATCGCAACGAGCACGACGCCGCGCGGCCCGCGTGCATCCGGCGGCAGCGGAGTTGCAGAGATAGCGAACGTGCGCTGACGCCCGGGTTCTCCGAGTTGCAGCGTTTCGAAGGAGGCCTCGCCCTGCAACGCATCGAGCGTCCGCCGCTCGATCGCTACGTTGGGTATCGCACGTAAGATATGCTCGCCGACTGCGCCTTTGCGGTTGAAGCGAAATATTCTTGCAGAGGAACGGTTTGCAAACGCAATATGCAAATGTTCGTCGACGAGCACGACGCCCAGCGGCAGTCGGTTGAGAATACGGCGAAGATCGCGCAGCAACGGGGCCCGTTCGGTCTCTACACCTTCGACGGCAGGGACGACGAGTTCGTCGCGCGAGCGTCTCGCGCCGCGAAGCCACCACCCGACTGCATAGCCCGCAACGAGAGCGACCGCCGCAGCGATCGCGGCGATCGACATCGAGCGTTACCCGCGGAACATGTAACCGCGGCTGCGGACGGTAACGATATGATGCGGATTCCGTGAATCGACTTCGATTTTCTCGCGCAACCACCGTACGTGCACGCTGATCGTCTGATGTTCGCCGTCGAAATCGTAGCCCCAGACTTTATCCAACAACGTCTGTCGCGTGACGACGCGGCCATGGTTCTCCATCAGCAGGCGCAGCAGGCTGAATTCTTTCGGGGCGAGCGCAACTTCTTCTCCTCGCACCACCAAGCGCTGCCGCGAAGGATCGAGCGTAATTTCGCCGAGCGTGAGCGTTTCATCGGGGCCGACCACCAGCGGGCCGCCGCGCCGCAAGCGCGCCTTGACTCGCGCGAGGAATTCATGCAGGGCGAAAGGCTTCGTCACGTAATCGTCGGCACCGAGTTCGAGCGCGAGAACTTTGTCGATCTCTTGATCTTTCGCGGTGAGCATAATGATCGGCACCGTTGAGAATTTACGAATTTCCTTGCACGCCTCGACGCCGTCGAGAACCGGCAGCATGATATCCAGCACGACCAGATCGGGTTCCTCGCGTTGCGCGAGCGAGACTGCGGTACGCCCGTCGCCTGCGGTCACGACGCGATAACCGCTTCGCTCGAGGTTGAAGCGAAGGGTCTGTAAAATCGCCGATTCGTCGTCGACGACGAGAATTTTCTTATCGAAGTCGGCCTGCTTCGTAAATGTCCGTTGCATCGTCAGGGCTCCTGCGCTCCATAAAGTTTCGCTATGGCCGTGTAATCGCGCTTACCGTCGGTCTCGGATTGCAGCGTATAGAGCTGATGTGCGAGAGCGGCCTGCGGCATGGGGTGCCCCATCGAACGCGCCGCATCGAGCGCCGCCGCAAGATCTTTGCGCAGTAAATCCATCGCGAAACCTCCGTCGAATCCGGCTCCAAGCCACGTCTTGGGAATCCATTGTTCGAGTACGTAATTCGAAGCAGTCGCACTTTTGAGCACCTCGCGCACCGCATCGAGATCGGCCCCGGCTTTCCGCGCGAACATCAGCGCTTCGGCGTTGGCGATCATAATGCTGCCGATCGCGATCTGGTTCACGAGTTTTACCGTCTCGCCCATCCCGACGGGGCCGAGATGGTGAGGCGTTCCCATCGCTTCGAGAACCGCGCGTACGCGCGCGAAATGCTCCTCGCTCGCCCCTACCATAATCGTTAACGTGCCGCTCTGCGCGCGCATCGGCCCACCGCTGACCGGTGCGTCGACGAAGCCGATGCCGCGCAGCGCGAGCCGCTCGGCGAAGCGGCGCGATGCGACCGGTGAGATCGTCGACATATCGACGACGATACTTCCTTCGCGCAACCCGTTGACGATGCCGTGCTCGGAGAACAGCGCATCCTCGACCTGCGGCGCGTCGGGCACGCACAGCACGACGATCTCGCTCTCGGCTGCGACCGCACCCGGGTGCGCCACCGCGCGCGCGCCGGCCGCCGCGAGCCGCTCGAGCGGAGCGCGGTTCCGATGCGCCGAGGCAACGACCGGAAAGCCGCTGCGCAGCAAGGCATGGGCCATCGGCTCGCCCATAGCGCCGAGCCCGATGAAACCTACAGTTGTGGGGGATGACATCGCATCAAGCGATTATCGCTTCCGACGCGCCCTTCCTCGTCCCGCCCCCAGGCATAGGGGCGGGCCTTCGGCCGGACGAAGCCCCGGCCCCATGCCTACACCGACTCGTCGTCCTACTTTCGACGACATGAACCTCTCCACGGGCAAACGCGCCCGTCTCCACCGGCTGATGTACGAGCATGGCCCCGCGAACGGCACGCTGATGATCCTGCCGATCGATCAGGGCCTCGAGCACGGCCCGATCGACTTCTTCGACAACCCGGATTCGCTCGACACCGATTGGATCTACCGCCTCGCCGTCGAAGGGCGATTCTCGGGCATCGCGCTGCACGTCGGCCTGGCGGAAAAGTACCACCGCCACTACGCCGGACGCGTCCCGCTGGTGCTGAAAGTGAATGGGAAGACCAACCTACCCCCCGACGACGAAGCGTTCTCGTCGCTCACCTCCGGCGTCGAAGACGCGGTGCGCCTCGGAGCGGACGCCGTCGGCTATACGCTCTACGTCGGCAGCCCCTCGCAAGATGTCGATATCGCGCAATGTAACGAAGTTCGCCGCGAGTGCGAGCGTTACGGCATGCCGCTGATCGTCTGGTCCTATCCGCGTGGAAGTGCGGTGAAGGCAAAAGGCGGGGTCGATTCGCTCTATGCAATCGATTATGCGGCCCGCGTCGCCTGTGAGGTCGGGGCGGATATCGTCAAACTCAACGAACCCAAATGGGAGCCCGAAGCAGCCGCAAAGTCGCCGAAACCCTATAATACGCTCGCGTTCGACGATCTCGAAGGTCTGCGCCGCGTCGTTCGCTCGGCGGGGCGCACCTTAGTTTTGGTCTCGGGCGGCAGCAAAATGGGCGACGAAGCGACGATCCACAAGGCCCAAATCGCGATGGAAGCGGGCTGCGTCGGGCTGATCTTCGGTCGCAATATGTGGCAGCGACCATGGGAGAACGCGCTCTCGATGGCCGGGCGCATGCACGAACTCATGAAGGGTTACGGCCAATAGCGCTTGCTCGCTAGCGAAACTAGCCGCCGAGCACGAATGGTTAAGGACGTATTATGCATGAAACGACAACCGAGCTGGCCGAACGCGTCAACGCGGCCCTCGACAAGGTACGACCGGGAATCGCCGCCGACGGCGGCGAGGTCTGGCTCGTGCGGATCGACGGCTCGGTTGCCTTCGTGCAGATGCTCGGGGCGTGCGGCGGCTGCCCAGCCTCGCACCTAACGCTCAAAGGAGCGATCGAAGCGATCGTTACCGCCGAAGTCCCGGAGATCACCGAAGTCGTGCAGGTCTAACCGCACGACTTTCCTTTACCGCTACGTCCTACCCGTTCACGACCACCTAAAAAACGAAGGAGAACGAATGATCCGTCGAACGATGACGGCGCTTGCAGCAGCAGCGTTGATTACGCTTGCTCCGCATATCGGCGCCGCAGCGACTCCGCAGCTGGTTCCCTCGCTCGCGACTGCGAGCAATCCGGAAACGCTGCTGCTCGATGCCCGCGAAGCACCGCGCGGCATTATGATCGCCCACCTCCATATCCCCGCGCGTCCGGGCACGTTCACAATCGTCTATCCCAAGTGGATTCCCGGCGAACACGGGCCCACGGGGCCGATCGGCGATCTCGATATGCTCTCGGTTCGCGTCAACGGCAAGAAGGTTGCGTGGCGTCGCGACCTGGTCAATATGTATGCATTTCACATTGCCGTCCCCGCCGGAGCTAATGCCGTCGAAGTGACGTTCCGCGAGATCCTGAACTCGCCGGGCGACATGATGGGCACGAGCAAGCTCGCCATCGTCAATTGGAACCGCGATATTCTCTATCAAAACAACACCAACAATCGCGACGTCATCGTAAAATCATCGATTATTCTCCCGCAGGGTTGGCATTACGGTAGCTCGATGCCGGTGGCATCGCGCTCGGGCCAGCAGATCAACTTTAAGCCGGTAACGTTGGCCTTCATCGTCGACACGCCGTTGGACATGGGACAATACGTGCGGAAGATCGTCCTTTGGCAGCACGGAACGGCAAAACAAGTGCTCGATGCCTTCGCAGACCACCCCGAAGACCTCGATTTTTCGAATAAACTGATCAAAGAATACAAGCGGATGACGCCGCAAGCGCTCGCGCTCTACGGCGCGCGCCACTGGTACGTTTATCATTCGCTCCTAACCCTCAGCAACAAAATCGGCTTCCAGGGGATCGAGCACCATCAGTCGAGCGACGACCGCGCTCCCGAAGACTTCATGACCAATCCCATGGAGCAATTTGCCGCCGGCGACTTGCTCACGCATGAGTTTTCGCACTCCTGGAACGGCAAATATCGCCGCCCCTTCGATCTCTACCAGCCGAACTTCCAGATCCCGGAGCGCACCGAATTACTCTGGGTCTACGAGGGCATGAACCAGTACCTCGGCGATCTGCTCTCGTTCCGCATGGGGATTCGCAAAACGTCGGAGTACCCGGAATATCTCGCGAGCATCTATGCGAGCATGGCGAACGAGCCCGGACGCGATTATCGCCCGATCATCGATCTCACCACCTCCGCTCCCTATCTCTATCAATCGTACGGCGACTACACCTCGCTGCGTCGCACGGCGGGAGATTTTTACACCGAGGGTGAGTTGCTCTGGCTCGATGTCGATTCGATTATTCGCGAGAAATCGCACGGCACGAAATCGCTCGACACCTTCCTTCATCTGTACGCCGGGCCTCCGAATACCGGCCCGATCACGAAGCTCTACAACCGCGAACAAATCGAAGCGCTGCTCAATAAGGTCGTGCCCTACAACTGGCACGCATTCTTCCAGAAATACGTCTATTCCGTCGCAGTGCAACCCCCCGATGCCCTCGCGCGAACCGGCTTCAAGTTGGTCTACACCGCGACACCGAATAAGTTCATCCAAGCGAACGAAACGCTGCGCCATTATGTCGACGCATGGTATTCGCTGGGCGTACGCCTGGCGATGAACGGCGGCATCGGTGACGTTCGTCGCGGATCGCCGGCATGGACGGCGATGCTCTCGCCGCACGAAAAGATCGTCGCGATTGACGGCCGCGCCTTCTCGGGCAAGGTTCTCACGCGCGCGCTCGTTCGTGCCGAGAAGAACAAGCAGCCGATCTCGCTGCTCGTCGAATCGGACGGCTACTTCAATTCGGTGAACGTCAACTACAACGGCGGCCCGCGTTATCCGCACCTCGTGCGTATCAAGGGCGTCCCGAACATGCTCGCCAAAATTATGGCGCGTAAAAAGTAGGTGACGCGACGGAGGGTTTTACGGGCCTTCGGGCTTGCGCTGCTCCTCCTGCTTGCGTGGCTGGGCTCCGGTTATATCGGGGCCCAGCGCGCGTGCGCGCACGACCCGCGCTTCGCGTGCTCGCCGCGCGATTCAGCACACGCGATTCACATCGCCGACCCGACGAAATCTTGGGCCTTCTACGGACGACTTGCGCCGGGTCAGCACGACCGCTATGTCTTTCGTCTTCAACAAGCCGCGTCGATTCCGTGGAACCTTCTTGTAGAACGACGCGACGCCGGAGATCCGGCACGCCCGGTGGCCACGCTGACCGCCGCCTCCGGAACGCCGATCGCGCGAGCAACGCTCGCGCACGCTCAGATATTCTACGAACCCTTCTCAGGGATTCATTATCTCTCGTCTCCACCGGTGAATCTTCATCTCGCACCCGGCAGTTATCGCATCGAAATCGCGATGAAGGGCCCCGGATCGGCGCAGCGCTACGTGCTGGCGATCGGTGCGCGAGAGCGCTTTGGGCTTTGGGAGATTCCCTACGTTCTCGGGGCCATTTCCCGTATCAAGACGCGCGGCTGGTAGTATCTCCGGCGCAACGGTCGCAGTACCAAGCGACGGCGCCTTCGAATTTCGCCGGCACCATATGTTCGCGCACGTTGCGCTTGCCGCATTTCGCGCAAGCAAAGCTCTGCCCCAAGGGCGGAACGATCGAACCTTCACCCCGCTTGGCCGTATAGGCGACCAGATAGATAATCAACCCGAGGGTTAACGGCGCGAGCGCCATAAAGAGCCCTAAATGCGCGCCCGAGAGCGTAGCTGCTGTCGTCATAACGATCGCACACTTTCGCACGTTTGCGGGGAAATTCCGCCCTGCCGCGGCTTGGGCGTGGTGACCCCTAGAGCGATATCGCTCCTGCGTAGCCGGTCAGTTCGACGTAGCCTTGTCCGAGTCGACGACCGGTGCGTGCATCGAAGACCCGCACCGCTCCCTCCCAATAGGTCGCCTGCGTACCGACCAGCTCTTGGTTTTTGAGAACCGGAACCAATCGCAGCGGCGCGGCTACTCCCGCAACGCGAACGATCCACCCCGACGGATAGCGGGCGTGCGTTTGCGGGCTGCGCCAAGCCCCGGTTGCCGAGATCTGAAAATTATGAAGCGTCAGATACGACGGCTTGCCGTCGCGCGCCACGAGCGTTCCCGATGACTGCGGCGTCGTCGCTCCGTCTTTCTCGCGTAATCGGTATAGCATGATCTCACGGCCGTCGCGGAGTTGAATCGAAAACCAATCCCACCCGACCTGACCGGCTGAAAGTTCGTCGGAGCCGTACTCGTGATCCATCCACGCGATGCCGCCGACGCGCTCCGTACGGCCGTCAATGCGGAGCGTGCCGGAGGCCCGCAGGAGCGTGAACGAATAATAGTGCGAAGCACAGCTCGCGCAGGCGCCTTTACGCGAGATTCCGCCTCGGCCCTCGACGACCGGCCCTTTCTCGGGTACGACGCGGAGATCGATCGCGTTGCCTCGACCCGCCGCTTGCAAGTGCATCGTGGGCTCGATCGCCGAGGTGCCGCGGAGCGACCAACCGTTCACGCGCACGAGAAGGCGTCGCTGCGACGCATAGCCCATCCCCAGTGCGTCGCGCGCCGAAGTCTCGGTATAGAAAAAGCGCTTCCCGTCGATATCGGTAATTGCGAAATGCGCCGAATAGAGCTGGGCACCGTGCCAAGCACTTCGCCCCGGTTGGACGCGATAAGGATGGGGGCGCAAGCCGACGCGAAAAAACGTTAATTCAAACCCATATCGCCGTCCATTACTTGCACGCAGATGTCCCGTGAAATACCACCACTCCGTACGATAGTTATCGTGTGCGAAGTCATCGCGCGGAAAGACAAAGCGATAGGGGGCTCGGGCGATCTGCCACGTTTGCGTTCCCGATGCCGACACCGCCTGGAAAGCGAGAAGCGCCAGAACGACGGCAAGCGAGCGAACGAGCGACGGGAATCTATTCAACGCGAAGCGCCTCCAGGGTCCGTATCTCGGCGGCGAGCTTCGCGGGGTAGAGCGCGGCGACGAACGCGGTGGCGATCACCAAGAGTACCGACTGTACGAAGAGTTCCGCAGGTGCGCTCCAACCGATCACCCAGCCGAAGCTCTGCCGGTTAATGACGAAGATCAGATCGCGCCCGAGCAATACTCCAAGCGCGGTACCGAGCAGCGCAGCTATCGTACCGATCGCCAACGCCTGGAGGAGTACGGTACGCACCACCCCCGAACGTGGAAGGCCAAGATAGCGCGCGAGGGCGATCTCCCTCCGGCGTTCGATAACCAGCGCGACGAGCGTGCCGACCGTTCCCAATATGGCAATCAAGGTGCCGATTGCGTAGAGCGCCCCGGTGATTGCAAAGGTTCGGTCAAAGACGCCAAGTGCGAAACCGCGGAGTTCGCGATTGCTCTCGACGTGCGCGCGCAGCGGCGCGAGGGTATGGTAGATGCGGTTCCGCAGTCTATCGAGCGAGGCGCCCCGGCGCGCGTATACCGCGAGTGAATCGAGCGTATCGTCTTTATAGAGACGGCGGAACGTCGCGGCATCCATTAAAAATGTTCCTCCGCCGGTTGAATAGTCGTTGTAGAGCGCCACGACGCGCAGCTCGACTCGCCCCGACGGCGTATTGAGATGGAAGCGATCGCCGACCCGCATGCCGTAATGAACCGCGAACGGTTCGCTTATCGCAACGGCGTTGCGGTCGTGCATCAACGCTCCGAGCCGACGCGGCGGCGGCGCATCGACAAACGGCAACTTTCGACGATTCGTAAAAGACGCCAGATTCGTCGCCTCAAGCTGGGCGATATCGCCGCGAACGATGACCGAGAATCCGCGAATATCGTCGACGGCACGGACACCCGGCAGTGCCGCGATTTTCTGCGCGACGCTTCCGGGAAATCCGCCACGCGACGAAGCATCGCTGAGACCGACCGGAGTCACGTAGAGATCCGCCGGCAACGCCGAGTACGCCCACTGGGCGACGGTCGTGCGAAAGGAGGCGACGAGAATCCCGATCGAGAGCATCATGCCGACGGCGGTCGCGAGCGTAGCAACCGCGACGGCGTACCGACGCGGCGAACCGCGCAAAAATCCCACCGCTAAACCCGCAACCGCTCGTTCGCCCGCAAGCGAACGAAGGAGCGATGCCGCGAGCAGCACTCCCGCGGGCGCGAGCGCCGAGATACCGGCGATGCAGAGCGCTCCGGCGAGATAGCCGAAGAGCGGTATACCGTTCCCGACCGCCGGCATTTTCGCCGCGGCCCACGCCGCCGCCAGGAAGAGCAGTGCCGCTGCAAGCGAGAGCGGCAGCATCTCTCCAAGCCCGCGTTCGCTGACGCCGCGCTCCCGCATCGCCAATGCCGGTGGCGTTCGCGATGCTTCGATGGCGGGGATCGCCGCACTCGCCATAGCGATTCCAAGACCGACCACGTAGGCCTTCACCGCGAGCGCGAGCGAAAAACGAACCCCCTCGGCGTGCGCGCCGATATAGAGGGTCGAGACCGTCGTCTGCACCGCCGCGACGGCGTAACGCGCGAGCAGCGCGCCGAGAGCGAGACCGAGCGCAGAGCCAAGCGCCCCATAGAGCGCCCCCTCGGCGAGGAATATCCCGACGATCTGTCCGCGGCGCGCACCGAGCGCGCGGAGCGTACCGACGTCGTTGCGTCGTTGTACGACCGAGATCGCCACCGCGTTATAGATAAGAAATCCCCCGACCAATAGCGCCACGTACGCAAGCGCCGCAAGGTTCATCTGAAAACTCGCGAGCATCCGCTGCACTTGGTCTTGCCGTGTTTTCGGAGCGACCGCTTCGGTGCCGGGCGGCAAGATTTGCGCGAGGCGAGTGCGGACTCGTTCCATCCGCGACGGATCGACGGCGAGATCGATACGATCGAGGCGGCCGACTTCGCCGAAGATATCCTGCGCGGTGGCGATATCGACGAACGCGACATCCGCATCGATGCCGACGCGCCGCGCGGGAATCAGACCCATGACACGCAGTCGCACCGGCGAACCATCGGCGAGCGCGCGCATCGTACTCCCGACCTGCAGCCCTTCGCGTTTGGCGAGCCGATCGCTGATCAGAACTCCGTTATCGTCGATGAAATCGCCGAGATTGAAATGCGACGCCGTCGCAACGCGGACCCCGGGCGGCAAGGCCGCGCGCGTGCTGTCGAGCCCTACGGTATTGAGGACGATATCCGTGCGCGAGCCGGAGCCCGTGAGGGTCAGCTCGCCGGTGACCGCCGGGTCGGCGGCGCGAATGCCCGGGATGCGCTGCACGCGCAGCAACGTACGTTCGCCAAAGCCGCGCCCCGTACCGACGACCTGCAGGTTAACGCGCGACGAGAGCACGTTGACGCTTCGTGAAAACGAAGCGACCGCCGTCGCATTCGCGAGATCGATAGCGAAAAGCGATGCGACTCCAACGGCAACGGCGATCAGCGTGACCGCTGCGCGCAGTGAACTATTGCGCGCATAACCCAGGACCAGTGCGCGAAAGA
>JAJYRI010000072.1 GCA_021794175.1 bacterium | reverse complement strand
GAGCCGTCCGAAATCGCCGATCTTGCAGACCGGAGGCTGCGCGTTTGGCGAAATCTCGATAAGATCGAGCCCTGCGGTGCGCGCTCGCGAGAGCGCTTCCTCAGTCGGCATAACGCCGAGCTGCTCGCCGTTGTCATCGATGACGCGGACCGATCGAATGCGGATTTGTTCGTTGACGCGTAGCGGTCGTGCTATGGCGATACTCCTAGTCGAAAAAACGAAGAAAGGCCGCCGCAGCGACCTCACATCAATGGAACCTACCGTCGGTTCCCTCTTGTGAAGACCGGATCGCCCGCAGGCATCCGGTGAGCGCCCCCTTCCGAGGGTGCTGCTTCGGCTCGGAGAGGATAGCACGGCGGGGAGCGCCATGCAAGCGGGTGCGGGCGTCGGGGCTGCCGGCGCTAGCGGTAATGGGCCTGCTCCAGCCGGTCGAGCCTACCGTCGACGGTTAGGCGCCAACGCTGGAGGCCCGCGACCTCACCCCCGATCGAGGTCAGTTGGGTTTCGACGTGGTCGAGCCGGAGCTCGACGCGGTCGAGCCGACCTTCGACGCGATCGAGCCGGTTTTCGACGCGATCGAGCCGGTTTTCGACGCGATCGAGCCGACCTTCGACCATGGCAAAGCCGTTCGCGACCGCCCCGTGCAGGTCGAGCACGGCGGTCATAATCTCGCGGGAGCTCGGTTCGGCGTCCATGTTGGAAGCGTAGCGTACGGCGATTGCCGGAGGGTTTCCTCGGGGTTGCCGATACATCGTCGAGCGCCTGGGCATGACTGCCGCGGGAGGCGGGCGAAACCCGCCTGCGCGGCGTCAGGAGCGCCCCCTATGGCTACAGCAATTATTACCGACAGCGCGGCCGATATCTCGGCCGAACAGGCCCGCGAATTCGGCGTCGAAGTCGCGCCGCTCTGGATTCACATCGATGGCGAGCGTCTCCGCGACGGCGTCGATATCACCCGGGCGAGTTTCTACGCCCGCATGGCCGCGGCAAAAGATCTCCCCAGCAGCGAGCCGCTCGATGCCGCGGGCTTTACCGCGATCTTTGCCAAGCATGTCGACAAGGGCGACGAATGCGTCGTTCCCATCGTTTCGAGCAAACTCTCGAAAACCTACGAAAATGCATTGGCCGCGGCCTCGCGTTTCGCGGGGAAAGTCCACGTGATCGATAGCGGAACGCTCTCAGGGGGCCTCCTTTTGCTCGCCTACGTCGCCGGAGAAATGGCGAAGAAAGGTGCGAGCGCCAAGGATATCGTTGCTGCGCTCGAACGCGGCAAAACGACGCAGAACGGCTATCAAATCATGCCGACGCTGGAATTTCTCGGGCGCAGCGGACGCCTGAATAAAGCGATCGTCGCGTTGGGGACGGTCCTCAAAGTCAATCCGATCCTGCAAGTACGCGACGGCGTCGTTGAGACCGCCGGGCAGACGCGTACATTCGATAAGGCCAAAGAGTTGATTATCGATATCGCAACGCGTCACGTGACCGATGCCGCCGCGACGCGTTTTGCCGTGGGACACACGCATGCACCCGCGCTTGCCGACGAGATGGCGAAAGCGCTGCACGATAAACTCGCGCTGCCGCCGAAAACCTTCATCGTGCATGAAGTGGGGCCTTCGGTCGCCGTGAACGTCGGGCCGGGCGCGATCGCGATTTTCTCGCTTACCGGAATCTAATCGCTCGAGAGAGGCTCCGCGATCCTCCGTTCGATAAACTCGAAGAGCCGTGCTGCGGAGCTCTCGACGCTCTCGCGCGTCGTTTCGAGGACGAGGTCGGGGCGCTCCGGCAGCTCGTAGGGTGACGAGATGCCGGTAAAACCCTGGAGCTCCCCCGCGCGCGCACGACGATAGTGCCCTTTCACATCGCGTTGCTCGGCGGTAGCGAGATCGCAATCCACGTAAATCTCGGCGAAGCCCGCCGCGCAGGCCGCGCGCGCACGTTCGCGATCGGCGGCGTACGGCGAGATCAGCGCGGCGATCACCACGATGCCCGCATCGGCGAGGATTCCCGCAAGTGCGGCGGTGCGACGTACGTTTTCGCGCCGCTCCTCTTCGCTAAAGCCGAGATCGACGTTGAGCGTCGTGCGCAGTGTATCGCCGTCGAGGACGTACGCGTGGCGGCCGCGGTCGAACAACATGCGCTCGACGCGCATCGCCACCGTCGATTTTCCGGAGCTCGGTAATCCGGTGAGCCAAAAAACGTGCCCGCGATGACCGTTTCGCGCGCCGCGTTCCTCGCGCCCGACGAACGAACGCGTCGCGACGACGTTCGTCGCGCCCGCGCCGCGCGTTGCGGAAGCGAGCGCGCGTACCTTTCCACCGGCAACGACGCGCCCCGCATCGAGAAGGATGAAACGCGAGATACTCGAGGCGGGAAGTGCGGGGTCGGCGGCGATCGTTTCGCGCGCGACCAGCGTTACCGCGGCGACATCGCCGGCCGCGATCTCCTCTGCGGGCCGGCCGCGCCCATCGTGCGGATCGAAGGTTTCGTCGATCGCCGCAATGGTGACCGCGATCTCCCGCGTGCCCAAGCGCATGCGAAGATTCGCACCGGCTCGCGCGGGTCGCTCGCCGAGCCAGAGTAACGCGGCAGAGAGCGTGTGGCCGAGCGTCGGACCGGCCTCTTCGTGCGTGGCGATTGCGCCGCGGTCGACGAAGATGCGCTCGTCGAGCTCGAGCGCGACCGCCGCTCCGGCCGATGCGCTCTCGACGTCGTCGGGCCAGCGCACGATCCGGTTGACACGCGCCGTCGTTCGCAGCGGCCAAAACGTGAGTGCGTCGCCGCGCGACACGCGTCCGCAGTCGATACGGCCGACGATCCATCGCGTCGAACCGCGGCGATAGATATCCTGAACGGCGATGCGCAACGGCGCCGCCGCATCGCCGCGTTGCGCTTCGAGCGCTTCGATCTCGGCGAGCAACGTGCGCCCGCGCCACCACGCCGTGCTCGCACCGGGTCGCGCGAGGTTCGCCCCTTCGCGCGCGGCGGCCGGAACGATCGCGCTCGGCGCGATGCCGAGAGCGCGCAAAAACGCATCTGCTTCGGCGGCGCGCTCTTCAAAACGTCGCTGCGGTTGCGCGCAGAGATCGAGCTTGTTGATCGCCACGAGCACCGAAGTAAAGCCGAACCACTGCAAAAAAAGCGCCTGTCGGCGCGTTTGTGCGGTGATGCCTTCGTCGGCGGAGATGACGAGTACCGCGGCATCGACCTCCGACGCACCGCTCACGAGATTGCGAATGAGTTCGCGATGCCCGGGTGCGTCGACGAAGACGATCTCGCGATTGGGCGTCTTGAGCCAGATACGCGAGCTATCGAGCGTGATCGCCTGGTCGCGTTCGATCTGGAAGGCATCGAGCAAAAAAGAATACTCGACCGGTACGCCGCGGCGCTCGCTCGATCGCTCCATCTCCTCGACTTTTGTCGGCGGAACGCAGCCGCAATCGAGCATCAAGCGCCCGAGGATCGTCGATTTTCCCGCATCGACGTCGCCGAACATGACGACGCGTAACGCGCTCACATGTACCCCCCGGCGCGCAAGCGCTCGAACGCGTCTTCGCTCTCTCCGTCCATCGCGCGTCCGGCGCGTTCGGGCTCGTGCGTCGCCGCCAGCTCGGCGACGATTTTTTCGATCGTATCGGCATCGCTGCGAATCGGGAACGTAATGTTGCTCTCGCCGAGCGATCGATAGCGCTGCCCGTTGCGCGCGAGATAGAGCGGAACGAAGGGAATCTCTTCGGCCTGCGTGTAGCGCCAGATATCGCGTTCGGTCCAATGCAGCAGCGGATGGACGCGTACGTGCGCGCCGTCGGGAACCTCGGTCGAATAATAGTCCCATAATTCCGGCGGTTGTCGCTGCGGATCCCAGGAGCCATCGCTGTTGCGCGGGCTGAAGATGCGCTCTTTGGCACGTATCGCTTGCTCGTCGCGGCGAATACCGAGAATCACCGCGTCGTAGCGTTCGCGTTCGAGCAACGCTCGTAACCCGGCGCTCTTCCGCGCTGCGTGGCGAGCTGCCGGCGGCAGGCTTTGGTCGACGCCGCTCTCGGGCGGACAGCTCTCGTTACGAACGGTGAGCCCCCACTCGCGCACGATCCGATCGCGGAAGGCATAAACCTCCGCGAACTCCATACCGGTATCGAGCAACACTAGCGGAAACGGCACCTCACCGAGGAAGGCCTTGCGCACCATCCAGAGCAACGCGGTGCTGTCTTTGCCGATCGACCACAACATCGCCGGCTTTTCGACGCGTGCGAACGCTTCGCGGAGAATGTAGATGCTCTGCGATTCCAGCGCTTCGAGATCGTCGGGAAGTTGCGCGCGCGTCATGACACCGCGCAGCCTTGGCCTCGATCGCGCGCCGCTCCCCCTTGGGTGGGCGAGCGGCGCATTTTTTCGATGTTTCTTGCCTTAGCCGCGGACGGCGATCTTCTTCGGCTGCGCCTTCGGGTGAAGCGGAAGCTTCAGGGTCAGCATGCCGTGTTCGACGTGCGCCTCGATGCGATCGCTGTCGATCTCATCGGGCAGCGAGATCGTCCGGGTGAAATTCCGGCGATCGTTCTTGCCGACGACGTTGAGGATACCGTCGTTGACGGTCGCTTCGATCTGTTCGGGGCTGAAGCCCGGAACGGGGAGTTCGAGTTGGTAGCCCTCGTCGTTCCGTTCGACCTCGAAGGACGGGCCCTGCGACAGGTTACCGACGAGACCGCGGAACGGGTCCCAATTCAGTAAATCCAGTGCGCTCCGGAGGCCGGGGCGAAGGGTGGGGCGTTCGATGGTGGTGAGCTCGCTCATGATGGTTCTTCTCCTTTTTAGCAGTCATGGCAGTTGAGTGCCAGTCTATATAACTCGCCTACGCGGAAAAAGTTTCGCTCCCGCGTGCTCGATTGCGCCTAACAAAGCCGCGAGGAGAGGAGAGGATTTCTTCTCGTGCAAACTTATAGCGAGCCGCCGCTACTCCTCACGGAAGTCGCGCGGCTGGGAACTGCAGTGCTCTAGGAGGTCTGCCCGTGCGATACGCAACTCGCTGGCGTTTTCTTTTAGCTCCGCTGCTCGCCGCGCTCGCAGGTTGCGGCGGCGGTGGAGGAGGGGCGGCGCCGAATCCGCTAGCTCCGGGGCCCGCCGCGACGAGCCCTCAGGCGAGCGCCCACGTCGTCATTTCGATCCCTGCCTCAACGGCGACTACGGGGCGGACCCCCGCCTACGTCTCGCCCGCGACGCAATCGATTGCCGTTTCAGTCGACGCCGGTGCTCCGACCGTCCAAAACCTCTCCTCGAGCTCGCCGAACTGCGCGAGCGCGGGCTCGGCCTACCCGCTCAACTGCACGGTTCCGGTGAGCGCGAGCGCAGGCTCGCACACGTTGACCTTCATCACCTACGATCAGCCCTTCGGCGCGGGCAACGAACTCTCGGCAAACAGCATCGCCGTTACCTTCGTCGCCGGGCAGAACCCGGCGATTCCGGTGACGCTCGCCGGCGTTCCCGCCTCGTTCCAGTTGGCTCCGGCGACGGCAGCGTCGCCGAGCTCGATCGTCGGCAGCCCTATCGCGGGCTATCAGTTTCTCATGGGTACCAGCGCGAAGATTCTCGTGGTAGCGCTCGATGCCGACGGCAACTATATCGTCGGCCCAGGCGCGCCGACGATCGCTGCTTCATTGACCGGGGTTGCCCCTGGCTCCGGCATCGCGATCGCCCCGGTGGCCGGCGGCAATCCGAATCTCTTCATGCTTTCGTCGACGGGCGCCGGCGCCGCGACGCTCGCGCTCTCTGCATCCCCGACGGCGGCGCTCGCGGGAAGCGCGCTTACCGCCAACGTCCCACTTTCCGCCGTGGCGCTGGTGACGACGGTCGCCGGCGATGCGGGCGTATCGGGGCTCGTCGACGGTACCGGAACGACCGCGCGGCTTAACGGTCCTTATGGCGACGCCTACGACTCCGCAAATGGCGACATCTACGTCGTCGATAGTTGCACGATTCGGGAAGTGACGCCGGGTAATGGAACGGCGAATAGCGCTACGGTTACCACGATTGCCGGGAGCGCGACCTGCGGCGATGTCGATGGAACCGGCACTGGAGCGAAGCTGAATTACCCCGCTGGCATCGCTTACGATTCGACGAACGGGAATCTCTACTTTCCCACCCAATGCTCGATTCGGCAGATGACGCCGGGGAACGGCACCGCGAACAGTGGGGTCGTTACGACGATCGCCGGGAGCGCGACCTGCGGCGAGGTCGACGGCACCGGAACCGGAGCGCAACTCAATTATCCTGACGGCATCGCTTACGATGCCGCGACGCACGATCTCTACGTTACCGACGAGAGTGGCTGTACGGTTCGGCAGATCGATCCGGGGAGCGGTACGTTAAATAGCGGCGTCGTTATTACGATTGCCGGCAACCCGTCGAGCTGCACTTCGACCGACGGAACCGGGACGAGCGCTACGTTCAATAATGTTGAGGGCGTTGCCGTCGATTCGGCGAACGGCGATCTCTACGTGACGGATTACTGTTCGGTTCGGCAGGTAACGACCGGCAACGGCAGCGCGAACAGTGGTGTCGTCACGACGATCGCCGGAAACAACAGCACCTGCGGTTTCGCCGACGGCACCGGAACGGCCGCGCAGTTTGCGACGTACCTTAACGGTATCGGGTACGACTCCACCAACGGTAATCTCTACGTCTCCGACGCCGACAACTGCAATCTGCGACAAGTAACTCCGGGAAACGGCACCACGAATAGCGGCGTGGTGTCGACGATCGCGGGCCCGATGGGTTCGACGTGTAGTTATGCCGATGGGCTCGGAACTCACGCCCTTTTCTCTTATCTATATTTTCCTGCGTACGATCCGACGAATAATTCGCTCTACGTTGGCGATGATAACTACACGATCCGACAGGTGCAGCTATGAAACGTTTGATATTTACCGCGAGCGTCGCTCTTTCGCTCGCACTCGTCGGCTGCGGCGGCGCCGGTAGTGCCGGCGGAGCGGCATCCCTTCCCGGTGCCGGAAGCGTGCCTCGAACTACGGATGCGCGCGTCGTGATTACGATTCCGCAGCGAGCCGCGACCTCTGCGGGGTCGCGGGCCCCCGCATACATATCGCCGTCAACGCAATCGTTGACGGTGGCGATCGACGGTGGGACTCCCACGGCGCAAAATCTGACAACGAACTCTCCGAACTGCATCGTCGGCGGCCCCTTGAGCGCGCTCACCTGCACCGTGCCGATCTCGGTCGCTACCGGCTCGCACACGTTTACGTTTAATACCTACGACGGTCTCGGAGGAACGGGTAACCTCCTCTCCACGAATGCGGTGACGCAAACCATTGCCGCGAATCAAACGAATAGCATCAACGTCACGCTTGCCGGGGTTCCCGCATCGTTGCAAGTGAACGCGATCGGCGCGGGCTCTTCTAATCTTGCGGGGAACGCTACCTCCGGGTTCCAGCTTTTAGGCATACTCTCGATGCAGTTCTCCGTCGTCACCCTCGATGCAGACGGCAATTTCATCATCGGCCCTGGTGCGCCGACGCTTGCCGCCTCGATCGCCGGTGCGAGCACCGGGTCGGGCATCGCCGTTGCGCCGAACGCAAGCAATCCCAACGAGTTTACGGTGAGCGCGCTGAACCCGGGTTCGGCGACATTCTCGGTTACGGCGACGCCGGCGATCGCCGCCGCGGGTACGCCGCTCTCGGCGAGCGAACCGCTCACCTTCGCAACGCTCGTGACGACGATCGCCGGTGATCCCGACGTCACTGGATTCGCCGACGGCACCGGCACGAACGCCCGATTTAATGGCGATGGAGGCATCGCGTACGACTCTGCGACTGGCGATCTCTACGTCACCGACACCACGAATTGCGCGATTCGCTCGGTGAGCCCCGGAAACGGCACCACGAATAGCGGCAGCGTCGTTACCCTCGCTGGAGATGGTTCAGGCAGTGGTTGTGGCCTCGCCGACGGCACGGGAACGGCCGCGAAGTTTGCAAATCCGATCGGCGATGCATACGATTCCGCTAACGGGTATATCTATATTACGGATTTTTCGAACTGTGCGATTCGTCAGCTCGCTCCCGGGAGCGGAACCGCTGGAAGCGGAACGGTGCTAACGGTAGCGGGCGGCGGCGGCTGCGGATTCGCTGACGGTACGGGATCCGCTGCGAAGTTTTCTAGCCCGGCCGGCATAGCCTACGATCCTGTGAACGACGATCTCTACGTAACCGACGATGGGAATTGCGCGATTCGCCAGATCCTCCCCGGAAACGGAACGGCGGGGAGCGCAACGGTTCTGACGCTCGCCGGCAGCACGACCTGCGGGTTCGTCGATGGAACCGGCACCGCCGCGAGTTTTAACCATCCGGCGAGTATCGCCTACGATCCGGTCAACGGTGATCTCTACGTTACCGATAACAACAACTGCGTCGTTCGGCAGGTAACCCCCGGGAACGGAACCGCGAATAGCGGCACCGTCACGACGCTTGCTGGAAGCACGTGTGGAAATGTTCCGGGGACGGGAACGAGCGCGAAATTGGGAGAGGCCTCCGGGATTGCGTA
Source organism: bacterium (assembly GCA_021794175.1). Lineage (GTDB taxonomy): Bacteria > Vulcanimicrobiota > Vulcanimicrobiia > Vulcanimicrobiales > Vulcanimicrobiaceae > JABEUX01. Next base: position 1,822 of record JAJYRI010000072.1, on the reverse strand, counting down.
CGACTCGGCGAACGGCAATTTTTACATCACCGATTATACGAACTGCGAGATTTGGCAAATGACCCCTGGAAACGGCACCGCCGGTAGTGCGACCGCGACGATCGTCGCCGGTGGGATCTGTGGTTTTGCCGACGGCCCCGGTACCACGGCGCACTTCTATCGTCCGGATTTTCTCGCCTACGATCCAACCGACAACGCGCTCTTCATCACCGAGCCGGGGAGCAGCACCGTTCGCGAGCTCCAAATCTAGCCGCTCCCTGTCACCCCGAGTAGCTCCGCTCCCTGTCGCCCCGAGTAGCTCCGATCCCTGTCACCCCGAGTAGCTCCGCTCCCTGTCACCCCGAGTAGCTCCGCTCCCTGTCACCCCGAGTAGATGGCGAAGCCATCGTATCGAGGGGCGCTTCCGGCGCCTCGATACGGCGCCTTCAGCGCCTACTCGGCGTGACAAAGCAGTGGCGCCTTATTCCGCGTAACGGTCGTGCCCGGCGGCATCTTCGACCTGCTATAATCAGGCGCTCATGATCGCAACGCTCGCCCGCTCCCCGCGTCCGGCGCTTGACGCCTTCCTCGGCCGCCTCGTCGACGAGCGGACGCCGCTCTCGTCGGCGATCGAGGCGTTCGAACGGGGGCTTCGCGCGGTCGCCCTGCATGAAACGATCCCCGCGGCGCGGCCGACGCTCCTCGCGGCGCTCTATCGCGCGCGGCGACGACCGACGCTCGTGCTGCTTCCGACTCCCGACGCCGCGGAGCGGGCATACGCCGATTTGCTTTGCTACCTTGGGGAAGATCGCTCCGCCGATCTGTTCCTGCATCGCGGGCGTGAAGCAGCGTTCGGAAGCATCGAGTCGCCTGCGGAGCGTAGCGCGCGCATGACGTTGCTTGCCGCGCTCGATGCGCAGATGCCCCTCCTCGTCCTCACCTCGGTCGCCGCGCTACGATCGTTCGTAATGCCGCGTGCGCTGCTGCGGGAACTTCGCTCGGAACTGCGCGTCGGTGCGGAGCCCGGATGGGAAGCGACGATTCGCGGCTTGCATCGTCTCGGTTACGAGCGCACCGATATCGTCGGTGCGGTCGGGCAGTATGCCGTGCGCGGAGGCATTCTCGATCTCTATGCCGCGACCGCCGAGAGCCCGACGCGGATCGAATTTTTCGGCGACGCGATCGAAAGCATTCGTAGTTTCGAGATCGAGAGCCAGCGCAGCATTGCGCCGCTTGAGGCGCTCGATTTGCTACCGTGGAGCGAGATTCCGCGCGAAGAGTGCTATCGGCACGACATCGCCGAGCGGATCGGCGGTGACGGCCCGCGCGAGCGCGCCGTGCGCGCATTTCTCGACCGCGGCGAGGATTTGCCCGATGCGTGGATCGCGTTCGCCTACGACCGCCCGGCGACGCTCTTCGATTATCTTCCCGACGATGCATTGCTCGCGCTCGTCGAGCCTGCGACGCTGGCGGCGATCGAGAGCGCGCTCGACGACGAGCGCGTGCGCGCTCGCAGCAGCCTGCTCGCTGACGCCGCCGCCGAAGAGCTCGACGTGCGCGATGAGTTTGTGGACGATGCGTTATTAGCTGAGATCGAAGCACCGCATCCGCGTCTCGATGCGTTGGGAGACGCCTGCGCGCGCCTGCAAAGCCTCGTTCTTCCCGGAGCCATCGAAGGCGTGGCGCCTACCTGGCTGCCGCGCATCGATGCATCCTTCGTGCTCGAAACGCGACCGAGCGAGCATTACAACCGGCAGATGACGCTCTTTCTCGAAGCGATACGCGAAGCGTTGGCGCGCCGCGAAAGCATCGTCATCCTCACCTCCGGCGTCGCGCGCGTCGG
>JAJYRI010000071.1 GCA_021794175.1 bacterium | reverse complement strand
TCTCCATCGCGAGCGATGACCTTGGCCCGGCCGATCTCATTGGGCAACGAATCACGGATCTTATCGACAAATTCGTCGATCCGCTCGGCCGAGAGAATGCGGTAGCCGGCCGGCAACCATAGGCCTTCGTGAACGTAGGCGTGGAGCTTCTCGAGAACGCGTTCAACCGACATTATTACCCTCCGTTTCGATGCGAACGTTCGCTGCGTTTGGTGGACATCATCCGTAGCACGGGCTCGGGGACCAAGCCGCTTACATCCCCCCCGAGAAAGAACACTTCCTTGACGATACTCGAACTGACGAACGAAAAACGTTGATCGGACATAAGAAAGAGCGTATCGACGTCGGAGAGCGTTCGATTCATCAATGCCGTCGCCATCTCGCTCTCGAAATCCGAGACGACGCGCAACCCTTTCACGATGACGTCGACCTTCTCGGCACGCACGTAATCGGCGAGCAAGCCGCGAAAATGGCAGACGCGGACGTTTCCCAAATGCGCTACCGATTCGCGAAGCATACGTTCGCGTTCGTCGAGCGTGAACATCGGATGACGCTTTTGCGGATTGACGACGACGGCGACGAGCAACTCGGCAAACGCGTGAGAAGCCCGTTCGATGACGTCGAGATGTCCGTTGGTCGGCGGATCGAACGAGCCTGGATAGATTGCGCGGGTCACGCGAGGCCGAGCCTAGCCGTTGTCGGGTTCGAAAAACGCGAGAGCGACATCGCCGTAGACTTCTTCTCGCACCCCGCGATACCCCGGTATCGTCGGCAAAATTCGCTTCGCGCTGTGCTCGTAGATCACGAGTGCAGCGGGCGCGAGGAGCCCGCGTTCGACGAGCAGTCGAAATGCCTGCAGAGGGACGGGATCTGCATACGGCGGGTCCATGTAGACGATATCGAAGGGCCCCGCGACCCGATAGAGCGCGCGCTCGACCGGAGCGGCAACGAGCGCATATCCTGGTTCGCGCAGCCCGAAGTTCTCGGCGGCCGCTTCGATGACCAGCGCGGTCTCACGGTGTCCCTCGACGCTCACCACGCGACCGGCTCCGCGCGAGGCTGCCTCGAAGCCGATCGCCCCCGTTCCGGCAAAGAGATCGAGAAAGGCAGCCTCCGCGATACGCGGGGCAAGAATCGAAAAGAGCGACTCCTTGACGCGCCCGGGAGTCGGACGAACGTTGGGGCCCTTGGGGGATTTCAGTTTGCGGCTGTTGAGGGCGCCGCCGGTTATTTTCGGCATCGAGTTCTCTTACGGATGGGAGTGCGGAGAGGTTCCACTTCGCGAACGATCATCATACCGCCGGCTTCGCGAGGAGCGGAAGCAACTCGTCGAGTGAGAGAATCGTCGCGGTCGGGGGTGGGATATCGGCAGGATAGGGCTTGCTTCCTCCATCGAACCAGATGCCGGCGAAACCCGCCTCAAGCGCACCGGCGATATCCATGTACGGGTCGTCGCCGACATAGGCGATGCGCTCCGCTTCGAGCCCCATCGTCGTCGCGAGGAGCTCGAAGGCCGCCGGGTCGGGTTTGCTCGATCCGATCTGTTCGCTGGTAAGAACGGGATAATAAAAGCCGATCTGCGCTGCTTTTCGCTCCTGTAGCGGGCTTGGACCATTCGAGAGCGCGGCGATACGGAGATTTGCCTCCGCGAGCGCAGGAAGCACCCGTCCGGCGGCGGGCATCGGCAGGACCATGCGTGGGACGAGATCGAGCGCTCGCTGTCGAAACCAGGGCACCCACGCCTCACCGCCACTCCCGCCGCAACGCTCGACGAAACGCCGCAGCATGCTGTCGAGATCGACGCCCTCGTTACGATAGCGGAAGAGTTCTTCGTCCGCAACGATCCCTGCGCGGTCGAGCGAGAGGCGCATCGGCGCGCCGCTCGCATCGATGCGAACGATCAAGTCGAGGAGGGCAACGCGCTCGAGACGATTATCGACCAACAAGGTATGGTCGAGGTCGAACGCCACGCCGTCAAAGCGAAGCTGCATGTCGAGGCTCGTTCGCCGCACGCAGGTCGGCACCTCGACAGGAGAGTTCCCACGGAAAGGCCCCCGCGTCGTACTGACGCGGGGGCCGCAGTGACAGAGTCGGCGAGCGCGCTTAGCGCGGGCCCGGCCCGGTTACCACGCGGACGAAGTCCTTCGGGCGCACCCACTTCGCGACCGCCGCCTGCACCTGTGCGGGCGTTGTCGCCAATTCTTGGCGCGCTTCGATGATGTTTTCGTCGAGCGGTAAGCCTTCTTGCGCGTAGCCGAGCAAGAGGTTGGCGACACCCCCGTAGGATTGTTGCCGTACCGGAATGAGCCCTAGCAAGAGTGCCTTTGCACGCAGCAATCGATGTGCGCCGAGCGGATGTTGCTGGAGTTGTTCGATATCGGTAACGATCTGCTGCTGTGCCGGAACGATATTCTGCGGGTTCGACCCGTAGCTAATCGTGAAGACCGAACGATGCTTCTCGATGTTGAATTGCGATCCGACGTAGTAGACCCACCCGTGGATCTCGCGCAGATCGTGGTAGAGCATCGAGCTGTAGAACCCACCGGTCAACACGGTGTTGGCGAGTTGAAGCGCCGCATAATCCGGGTTCGAGCGACCGAAGGCCATCGTTTGCGCCAAGGTCGTCGAGGATTGCACGCGACCGGTCGCCGGGACGACGGCCGAGGCCGCGGGGTTATTCGGCTGAGCAGCGAGATCGGTATTCGGTTTCGGACCGATCGCTTTCCAGGCCCCGAAGTAACGCTCGACGAGAATCTTCGCGCGCAGCGGGGTGATATCGCCGACGATCGCGATGGTCGTGAGGTCGGGGCGATAGGCCGCTGTGTAGTAGCTGCGAAAATCGGCGAGCGTGAGTGCACGGATCGACGCGGGCGTCGCATGGCGCTGCGTCGGATCGCCGGCCGGGTAGAGAAGTTTCTGCAGTTGCTCCTGAGCGAGCGTGCCGGGAGCGTTTTCTGCTCCGAGAATCGCTCCGAGCGCCTGTTGCCGGACGACCGGGAACATCGCCGCCGGGAGCGCCGGATGCAACTCTTCGTCGGCAAGAAGTTGCATGCCGCGCGCGAGGTGATCCGAGAGGACGTCGAGCGAGAAATTCGTTCCGACGTTGACGTTGGCTGCGATCTTATCGAGTTGCGTCTGGTAGGCGAGGCGGTCGTAGGTCGTGCTCCCGTATCCCATGAGGGTCGCAAGCACGTCTCCGACTCCCGACTCTCCCTTCGGCTCTTGGAGGACCGGATTATTATCGATCGAGCCGCGCAGCACGACCGTTTTGCTGAGGTTACTCGGGACGACGATAACGTGAAGGCCGTTTGCAAGCGTGAAGCTCGTCGGGTGTACCGTCTGCGGCGGAACCTTCAAGTGTGCGAGAATGTCGTTCGCCCACGACGGAAGCGCTTCGTGCTTCGTCGGCGGAATGGAATTATTTTCTTTCGCCGGCGCGCCGGTGCCCATCGAGATTTTGCCGGAATTGCTCGGGACGGCGTAGGCGAGGATTGAGGTTTTATAGACCAAATAGCGGCGTAAAACCCGATTGACTTCCGCCGTCGTTACTTTTTTGTAGGCGGCGATCATTTCGTTGGGCGAACGCAGCCCCTGCACTGCAAGCGCCGTCGACCATGCGAAGGCGAGGTTCGCGATGTTGTTGTATTGGAACGACGCCTGCGCTACTTCGCGACGAATCGACGCGCGTACCAATGCGGCGGGCACGCCGTTCTTTTTATATCCTTCGATCACCGACTTCATCTCCGCAGCAATCGTCTGCGGCTTCGTGGTCGGGGCGACGGCGGCGAAGAGAAAGCCGCCCGAGAGTTTCGGATGGTTGTCGCTCTGAAAGCCGGTATAGAGCGCCTTTCCGTCGGCGACAAGCGCGTACAACGCGCCGCGTTGCGAATTGAGGACATCGCTTGCGATAACCGACGCGGCGTACTCTTTGCTGTCGTATCCCGGGAAGCGAAATGCCTGGGCGACGAGCGTATACGGCTGATCGCTGGTCTCGGAGATAACCTCTGCCTTCATCGGTTTCGGCGCCACCTTTGGGCGCGCCGGCAATTTTGCCGCCGGAATCGAACCGAACAGCTTCTTCACCATGGCGATCGTCGAATGCGGGTCGACGTCGCCGACGATGACGAAGATGGCGTTATTGGGGTGATACCACGTGTTGTAAAAATCGATCAGTTGCTTGTGATTGATCTGCGTCGAGAACGTCTTGATGGTTCCCAACGTATTATTTCCGTAGGGGGTACCGACGTAGACGGCTTTTTGAATCTTCATCAGCATCCGCGAAATTGCATTGCTGTTATCTTGGGTGACTTCTTGTTCGATCGCTCCGCGCTCCTGGTTCCACTGATTTTGGGCCATGAGCAACCCTTGGGCGCGCGAGGCTTCGAGGCGCAGCGCGACGTCGAGATATTGCGACGGAACGGTAAAAAAGTATTGCGTCATTTCAGCTTGCGTATCGGCATCGAAATCGCCGCCGGTGAGGCCGATGATTTCGGTAAGCTGATTTGCCGAAATCGTTTTGCTGCCGCGGAACATCATGTGTTCGGTCGCATGCGCGAGGCCGTCGAGCGGCTCTTCATTCGAGCCGACTTTGTAATTCATCATCGTCGTCACGACGGGCGCGAGCGTATCGCGCACGACCACGACTTGAAGACCGTTAGAAAGCGTCGTACGCGTGACGTTTGAATCGGCGCGCGCCTGGCCCACGAGGGCGAACCCAAGGGCGAGCGCCGCCGCGAACGCGACGAGCGGGCGAGTGAATCGCACGATAGGAGGACTCCTTCAATTATAGAGAGCGATGCGCCTGAGTTTACTGCTTCCTTACGAAGAAAGTTGCAAATCTCGCAAATTTTGTTCGGCGAGCAGAGCCGACCGAAGTCCGGCGTTCCCGGGTTCTCGTAATTCGGGGTCTCGGTCGAAGATCTCGCGGGCAACCGCTGCGGCCGCCAGAAAAAGCGGACGGTCGGCGATCGGGTCGCCGTAGCGCATGCCGCTGCGCCCCGACTGCAAGAGACCCGCGAGTTGCCCGCCACCACGCAGTTCGAGATCGCGCTCGGCGATCGCGAAGCCGTCCGTGCTCTTCAACAGGAATTCGAGCCGTGCGCTCTGTGGGGCATCATCGGGATGGACGAGCAGACAGTACGAAGCGGAACCGCCGCGCCCGACTCGGCCGCGCAATTGATGGAGTTGCGCGAGCCCATATCGGTGGGCGTCGAGGACGAGCATGACGACGGCATTGGGCACGTCGACCCCGACCTCGACGACCGTCGTCGCAACTAATACATCGATTTCGCCTGCCGAAAAGCGCTTCATCGTACGATCCTTCAGCTCGGAGCTCATGCGTCCGTGCAACAATCCCACCCGCAAACCCGCAAGCGGCCCGGCAGCGACACGCGCCGCCTCCTCGACCGCACCGATCGGCCCCATACCCTCCTCTTCGTCGCTCTCGATGGCGGCGCAAACAACGTAGGCTTGCTGTCCATCCCGCTCGACCCGCTCGCGGATGAACCGGTAGGCGCGTTCGAGCCGGCTCATGCGTAAGACAAAGGTTTCAATCGGCGTCCGTCCCGGCGGTAACTCATCGATCGAGGAGATATCGAGCCCGGCGAGCAGCGTTTGCGCGAGCGTGCGCGGAATCGGCGTCGCCGTTAAATGCAGCGTATGCGGCGTTCCGCCCTTCGCGCGCAGCCGCGCACGTTGCTCGACGCCGAAGCGATGCTGTTCGTCGATGACGACGAGCCCGAGGCGCATGAATTCCGTGCTCTCCGTCAGCAACGCGTGCGTCCCTACCGCGACTGCGGCTTCGCCGCTTGCGAGCCGTCGCAGTGCCTCCTTCCGCTCCGAGGCGCGCTGACTGCCGAGGATCGGCTCGACCGCGATCCCAAAAGGCACGAGCAGCGGACCAAGCTTCTGCGCATGCTGCAGTGCGAGCAACTCCGTCGGCGCCATGAGCGCCGACTGCACGTTATTGCGGGCCGCAACCAATATCGCGGCCGCCGCGACGAGCGTCTTTCCGCTGCCGACATCGCCCTGAACCAAGCGATTCATCGGCATAGCACCGGCGAGATCGCGCGCGATCTCGCCGATGACGCGGCGTTGCGCGCCGGTGAGTGGAAACGGGAGATTTCGCTCGAGTCGATCGACCGACTCCTGCGCGTCGGACATCGCTTCGGCACCGCGCTCGAGCGACCGCAATGCGCGCCGGCGTAGCGAAGCAAACGCATGCACGAGAAATTCTCCGTAGGCGAAACGTTCGCGCGCGCGTTGTGCCTGCTCCGGGCTATCGGGAGCGTGAATGTTACGATAGGCCACTTCGAGCGACTCGTAACCCGTTGCACGGAGATAGGCGGGCGGAATCGGATCCGCCGGCGCTTCCTCAAGCAGCCGAGGAAAATTTCGCGCGATCGCCGCGGCGATCGTCTTGCTGGGCAACTCGGCAACGGCGTGGTAGACCGGGACGAGCGCGCCCCGATACGTCTCGTCGGGGCCGAGAATCCGATACGTGCTCACGCTGACGACGGGGCCTGCGAGCGAACGCTCCACACGGCCGCGGACGAAAAGCCGCATCCCATTTTTAAAACGTCCGATCGCATAACGATTCCGTCCGATCCATTTCGCACGAAACACGCCGCTCTCGTCGCGCAGATCGACTTCGACAATCTCGATATTTCGCGCTCGTCGTTCTCGTACCGCGATCGCCGTTCCGACGGCGTTCTCCTCTCCGCCGCGCGTACCGAGCGTGACGGACGGCGTCGCCTCGCGAAGGTCGTCGTAACGGAACGGGAAGTGTTCGAGGAGATCGCGCGGCGTTGCGATCTCCAAGGCCGCAAAGGCGAGTGCCCGCTTCGGCCCGATGCCGGCGAGATCGCGTAGCGTCATTGTTTCGCGCGTTGTAATAGGTGCGTCCCCACGGCATCGGGATCGATTCCGCGCGCTTCAAGTAACACCAGCAGATGAAAAATGAGGTCGGCGGCCTCCCAAACAAGCTCGTCATCATCGGGATTTTTTGCGGCGATGACGACCTCGGTTGCCTCCTCGCCGATCTTCTTTCCAATACGGTCGACGCCGTCACGCAACAGACGCGCGACGTACGAGCTCTCGGGATCCGCGGTACGGCGCTGCGCGATCGTCATCCGCAGATACTCGATCGCACGGCGAAGATCGCCGGTAGGGGCATCGGGCGGGAGGAGCGGATGGTGGAAACAACTCGCGGTTCCGGTATGGCATGCCGGTCCACGGGGAATCACGTAATAGCAGAGCGCGTCGCGATCGCAATCGGTGGCGACCGCCACGACATGCTGACGGTTCCCCGAGGTTTCGCCCTTGCGCCAGAGTGCGGCGCGGGAGCGACTGTAGAGCACGGTGCTGCGCGTTGCCAACGTCTCCTCGAGCGCGGCGTCGTTCGCCCAGGCCAGCGTCAGCAGCTCGCCGCTGCGCGCATCGCAGATCACCACGGGCATCAGCCCGCGGTCGTCCCAGTTTAATCCGTCGGTTGCCACGGTCGCAGCATTATGCCTCGCTCGCGCAGTTCTTGCTTGAGACGCGGAATAGCGATCGTACGGTCGTGAAAGACCGAGGCTCCTAACGCCGCATCGGCGGCCTCGGCTTCAAAGAGCGCTGCAAAATCCTCCACGCACCCGGCTCCCCCCGAAGCGATCACGGGTATATCGACCGCAGCGCGGATCGCCGCGCTGAGCTCGATATCGAAGCCCGCGCGAGTACCATCGCGATCCATGCTCGTTACGAGGAGTTCGCCGGCGCCGCGCGCCTGCGCCTCGCGGGCCCATTCAACGGCTTCGCGACCGCTGGGGGTATGGCCGCCGTCGATATAGACCGCGAACGCACCCGAGGAATCTCGACGCACGTCGATGGCGACGACGAGGGACTGGCTGCCGAAGCTACCGGCGATTTCGTCCAGAAGCGCGGGCGCGCGTACCGCGGCGGAGTTCAGCGAGATTTTGTCGCAGCCGGCCCGGAGGAGACGACGAGCACTCTCGAGGCTCTCGATCCCTCCGCCGACGGCGAAGGGAATACGTAGCTCGGCCCCGATGCGGCGCAGCATATCGAGCGAGGCCGTTCTGCCTTCCTCCGTCGCAGCGATATCGAGAAAGACGAGTTCGTCAGCTCCCTCGCGTTCGTAGCGCCGGGCGAGCTCCACCGGATCTCCCGCGTCGCGCAGCCCTTCGAAGTGGACGCCCTTTACCACCCGACCATCGCGTATATCGAGACAGGGAATGATGCGCGGAAGCACGCTCACCGAGAAAAACTCGCCTGGAGGCCGCGCAGCAACGCGAGGAGCGTCGCGATCGTCGGCGTCGCTACGTCGACGCGTCCGCCGAGTTCCACGGTAGCGCCGAGGATCGGCTCGATCTCTAACGAGCGTTCGGCGAGCACATCTTGGAGCATCGAGGTGCGGACATCGCTCAACCGAGCAGCATACTCCATACGCCGTTCGATATCGATTTCGCCGACCACGCCGAGAGTTCGGCCGACGGCGAGTGTTTCGCCGATCGCTCGCGCGACGAGATCGCGTGTCGGTGCGGCCGCCAGCATCCGCGCAATCGAGAGACGCGTTAAGGAACTCACCGCATTGAGGCCCACGTTATTCGCGAGCTTTGCCCAAAGAACGCTGCGAATCTCTGAGCTTCGCTCCGGCGTTAAGCCGGCGCGCTCCATCGAATCCAGGAGGGGCTGAAAATATTGCTCGGCGCTTCCGCCCGCGGCGATGGGGGCGAGGACGTAACGCGTCCCGCCGCTCTGCACGACCGAGCCGGGGCGATCGATGTGTCCGGAGACGTGAACCACTCCACCGATCGTGCGGCGATCGTCGAAGAGCGACCCGATCGCCGATTCGGGATCGACGCTATCGAGCGGAGGCTCTCGCGTAAACCAAAACGGGACGCCGTTCTGCAACGTCACGACGCATGCCCCACTCTGCGAGAGCCGTTGCAGCGCTCCATGGAGCGCGAACATTTGATGGGCCTTGACGCAGAGGAGCGCGAGATCGAAGCCGGCGAGGTCGTCGATTCGAGCGACGAGCGGTACGCGGACGGTAAACTCGCCGAGGTCGCCACGGATGTGGAGCCCGGAGCGGGCAATAGCATCGGCATGCGGGCCGCGCGCGAGGATCGCAACGTCGACGCCGCTGTGGGCAAGGGCCGCGGCGAGGAATCCCCCTATGCCGCCGGCCCCGATGACGACTACGCGCACCGAGAGCGGACTCTGGAGGCGACGGGCAGATTCGAACTGCCGAATGGGGCTTTTGCAGAGCCCTGCCTTACCACTTGGCTACGTCGCCGGACTGGAGCGGGTAGTGGGAATCGAACCCACGCATCAACCTTGGGAAGGTCGCAGGCTACCATTACATCATACCCGCACGTACACGGCGCGCGATGTTCTGTGCTGCCTTCCACGCGTCCTATCAACGCGGGCTCGGAGAAAATGGTTGCCGGGAAAACGCCGAGGAGGGGCTCCTCCGATCCAGAAAGGGCGCCCTCGTGACGTGGATTTATAGTTATCCAACCTGGGCCTTTGCAATCACGGCGATCTCGGTCGCATGCTTCCTCGCTGCCCTCGGCCTCTCGCTCTTTCAACGGCGCGCAGCGTGGGGAAGCATCACCCATAACGACGTCGCCGGGCCGATCGTCGCGACGATCGGGACGATCCTCGCCGTGATCCTCTCATTTATGGTCGTCACGGTGTGGCAAGAATTCGATCAATCCGCGGCAACCGTACAAAATGAGGCGGCGGCGCTTGGAGATCTCTACCATCTCTGCGAAACGCTGCCGAAGAGTTTTGCTACCCCATTAAGAACGGATATCGTTCTCTACGTCCGAGCGGTCGTCTACCGCGAATGGCCGGCGATGCAACGCGGCGATTTTAGCCGCTTGGCTCGCGACCGCGCGCACGCGATCGTGGAACGTATCGCGAGTTTTCATCCCACCGATGTACGGCAGAGTGCGCTCCTCGCATCGATGCTCGACCTGACGAATCGCTTCGTCGACCAACGGCGCACGCGGCTCTTCGATAACCAAGAGAGCATCCCGCCGGTCCTCTGGGGCATGATGCTCTTCATTTCATGCGTCACCGTCGGCGGCACGTACCTGTTTCGCGTTCAGAATAAACCCGCACACTACGCCATGACGATGCTTCTTGCGGCGACGATCGTCGCCACGATGGTCGTCATCGCCGAACTCGATCTCCCGTTCCGCGGCGATATCCATATCTCGCCGGCAGCGTTCGTCCGTACGCGCCTGGTCGCAAATTCGCAGCTCTAGTGTCCTGAGCCGCAAGTCGCGCAACATGATCCGACGAGGGATTTTTCGGCGGGGCGAGGCGCGAAGAGGGAGCAATGCCGTAGCATTGTGACCGATGAGCAACGCTGCACCCGGCGGAAAAGA
>JAJYRI010000070.1 GCA_021794175.1 bacterium | reverse complement strand
GTTGCCTCGATCCTCGGGTTGATACTCCTCCGCCTTGCGACGGCCGCGCGGGCCCGGCGTCGCGCGCTATCGAGCTAACGGAGGGCGTCCGTGCGGCCGCGGTTGCACGCCGACGTTATCGCGACCGCCGACATCTTTATGCGCTTTGGCTTTCCCGGCATGCGGGGGCCGGTGCCCGTAGTCGAGGCTCGCGGCATCGATGCAATACCCCGCTTCGGAGACGACCGCGGGATCGACCGTTAGCGATCGCAGGGCCAATTCGGAATAGATCTCGCTGAGGCGCGCGAGAAGATGCTCGACCGTATGGCGTAGGCGCTCGTTACCGACCAGCAGGCCGCGAGCGACGAGTTCGTCGACCATCGTTGTCGCTTCGAACGGCGAGAGCGGCATCAATCGTCGCGCCTCACCCTCGCCGATCCCCACGATCATCGATGGGCCAAGGGGTGCTGCGGGGTCGATGCTGATGCGAACTTTCGTTCGGTGTCGTCGCCCCAAATGTTCGTGGGTTCCATCGACCGGATGGACGGTAAGGCCGAATCGCTCGAGGTCGCTCAGGGCTGCGGTTCCGGTATGCACGTTCATACAAAAATCCTAGCGATAGCCGAAGAAGAGGCGATGAATCCCGGGTGCAGGCGTCTTCTCGGAGCCGCTATGTCGTCGCGGCCTCGACGAAGCTGCAGAGCAGGTTCACCATCGCGATCTGCTCGACCGTCGAGCATCGCAGGTCGAGTAGGCGCGGAGCGGCGACCAAGATGCTCATGCACTGCGCTCGCGACACCGCGACGTTAAAGCGATTCTTTTCGAATAGAAAGTCGATCCCCCGCGGCGCATATTCGAGGCTCGACGTTGCCATCGAATAGAAGACGATCGGCGCCTCTTGCCCCTGAAACTTATCGACGGTTCCGACACGAACGCCGGGGAACCCGGCCTCGGGAAGCATGCTCTCGAGCAGCAGGCGCTGTCCGTTATACGGCGTGACGATGAGGATATCGGCATCGGTAATCCGCCGTGCCTTCCCGTCGCGAACGCGAACGTGGCCTTTTCGCAGGAGCGCGATCTCGGCGATAATGCGTTCTGCCTCCTCGACCGACTCGCGCGCGTTCCCTTCGTGAGCGACGGGCATATATCGTAGCCCCGCCCCGCTCATGCCGGGGCTCTCCACCTGCGAGCCTGCCGTCTCCGGCGCGGCATGCAGACGGCCGGCGTAGACGTGCTTCGATACGAACGCGCAGATCTTCGGGTGCATACGATGCGAGGTATCGAGAAAAACGCCGCGCTCCGGCGGCACGGTTGCGTCGTCCGCGAGCAGATAGGCGAGCACCGAGCGGCCCATTCCGGCGGGGTGGATGCCTTGCGATACTTGGGCGAGTTGTAGCGGGTCGCCGAGGAGGACGAGGTTCTTCGCGACCGGCGCGACGGCGACGACGTTGGCAAGCGCGATCTGCCCGGCCTCTTCGATAAACAGATAATCGAGTTTCGGGCCGAAATCCTCGCGAGCGAAGAGCCAGGAGGTCCCCGCGGCGAGATCGCAGGCGTCCTCGGTGAAATCGGCGTTTTTCGTCGTCGTCGTTACGAACGAACGGCGAAGCGGAGACTCGTAACTCTCCTCGGCGCCGATCTTATAGAGGCCGCGAAACGAAATCCCGAGGTCGCGCGCAGCCGTTTCGATTTTGTGGAGCAAATGCTGAATCGCTTTGTGCGTGGTCGACATGACGCCGACGCGCTTCCCGTCGCGCAAAAGTGCGGCGATCGCCACCGAAGCGAGCATCGTTTTGCCCGAGCCCGGCGGCCCCTGGATGAAGAGATAGCTTTCATCGAGCGCTCGAACGATCGGTACGATCTCGCTCGTGACGGCGTTCTGCGGCTGGATCGCTCCGTTCTCGGGGAGACCGTGAATGCGCGGGCGCCGCAAAAGCAGATCGACGACGCAACGCGGCCGCGCATTTCGGGGATCCTTTGGTAGCGCCTCGGCGATTCGCACCAGCGAAGCGCGTTGCGCGCGCGTGTCGATCGGCGGCGCCGGAATGAGCGCGGTTAACGTGCGTGCAAGCTCGATATCTCCGGAGCGGCGAATGCAGATGCGACGTCGATGCTCGTCGACCTCGACCAACGTCCCTGCGCCTCTCATCGTGAGCGGATCGAGCATCCGATCCTCCGCGGCGTATTCCTGTTCGGGAAATTGGTAGGTGTAGGTACGGTTTCGCTTGCCCTTCTCCAGCGCGGGTTCCGATCTATCGAGCAGCGTGAGGCCGCCGAGACATTCGGGATGCTCGATATGCTCCGCCGACGACATCTCCGCGATGTCGAAAAGTTTCCACCACGTCGGCTTATCCTCGCGACGATGATAGGAAAGTAACTGGGCGAAGATCCACCGCAGGCGCCGACGCACCTCGACTCCATCGAGTTCTTCGGCACGTTCGATTCTCGGCGCATCGGCGAGAAGGCGCTGCTGGAGTTCGCTGAATGCAGCCGCGGCGGCTGCGCGCTCCTCTTCAACCGAGACCGGTTCTCGCTTCGGACGCCACGGTATCTCGCAGCCGAAGTGTTGTTGCGCTTCTGCGCGTAGCGCGAGAAACCACTCGCGTAACGCGAAGGTCGAGCGACAATCCTCTTCATTGTAGCGCTCGATCGTCGCGAGCAATGAGCGGTTGTCTTGGTCGGCGAGCCATTGTTCGAACATAACGACGGAGTCGTCTCCGCTGCGCAAATCCGCCGTGCGTTTGAAGTCGTAGTAGAGTTCGAGCTTTTTAATCGAGTAGCTCGGTTGCCCGACACAGAGTGCTTGACGCGCGACCGTATAGAGATCGACGAGAGCCTCGGAACGGAGCAGCTCGTCAACCTCGGATTCACGGGTCGCATGCCGCACGCTGAGTTTACGGAGCGCTGCTTTTTCGTAGGGAGCGTAGTGATAGATGTGGAGGTCGGGGTATTTTTTTCGTCGCTCCATCAAGAAGTCGATACATTGCTCGAATGCGCGGCCTTCTTTCTCCGGGTCGGTTCCCCAGAAAGCCTGAAAGCGTCGCTCGTTGGAAAGATAGATGCCGAAGAGATACTCCAAACCACGCCCGGGTTCGAAGAGCGGGTCACCCTCCATATCGAAAAAAATATCGCCGACGTTCGGTTCGGGGAGAAGGCCCAAGCCGCGCAACGGTTCGGGCGCGAGAAGCTCGTAACGAGGGGAGCCGCTCTCGCGCTGCTCGACCTGCAGGCGCGCCTGGCGACGAAGCGTGATGAAGGTCTCGCGTGAGATCGTCGGCGGCTTCGCGTTCTCGGGGGCTTCGGCGAGCTCTCGCATCGTGACGATCGGTGGATCCGCCGCGGCGAAAAGACGTATGTGCTCCGAGCGCATCCGCGCGACGAGGCTGAGGTGGTCGCGTTCCTTGCGCAAATCGTCGCAACGCGTTTTCCAGGCGCAGTGCGCGCAGTATGCGACGGGCATCGGCACTTCATCGAGCCGCCCTGCCAAAGCACCGGCGCGAAGCGCTTCGATCTCTTGAAGAAACGAGGCTTTGAGGCGTCGATAGTACGCGCTGTATTCATCGACTCGAAAGGTCCGCCGTTCGTCGGAACCGAGAAGCACGTGCATGAACTCCGGTGCGACACCGCACGTCCGCTCGATCTGTTCGCTGTAAAAGCAAAGTTGGATGATGAAATGCGGTCGCTCGGAGAGTGCAAGTTTGGTGTCTTCGACTTCGTAAGCGTTGGGAAAATGCGCCTCCGAGCGCTCTCGCTCGACGCGACGGAGAAAATCGGCGCGACCGTACCACGTGCCGTCGAAAAAAGCCGCCTGGTAGATCGTCGAGGCACCGTCGCTCATCGCGGCACGCGTCGTTTCTTCGGCGAGTTGGAGAGCGGCGATCGAGGGGTTCCCGATCTCAGGGATGGTGACAACACGCTCTTGCCGTTCGAGCGAATCGAGGTAGCGACGTTCGCGATCGCGCCCCTTCCGTACGAGCAATTCGCTCTGGGGATCGAGCGGAGCGGCGGTTTTCGGCTCGTCGGCGACGGAGAGATCGAGCGCGGTAAGGCTCCGGCACTCGAGGTAGCGGTGGAGATCCGAAGGCGAAAAAATCAGACGGCCATCGAGCTGTTGCACGCATCGCCCTCCCCCGGCGCTCTGCGAAGTTCCTGCCAGGATCGAGGATGCACGGTAGCGGAACAGGCCCCGAGATGTCGCTTCGAACTCGCTTGATGCCGCTCTACGCGGGGCGTGCCCTGCGCAGCATCTCGCAGGGATATCTGGCTATCGTTGTCCCGCTCTACTTACTTTCGCTGGGATACAGTGCTACCGCCGTCGGGTTGCTCATTGCGATCGGTTCGGGTTCGGGGGCGCTGCTGACGCTCGCGGTTGGAGCGCTCGCCGATCGAATCGGGCGCAAACCGATTCTCGCCGCCTTCGGAATCCTCACGGCACTCGCAGGTGTCGTCTTCGCATTGCAGGGAAATTTCGTCGTTCTCGCCGTCGCCGGAGCGCTTGGAACGATCGGCCAAGGCGGCGGTGTCGGCAGTGGAGGGGCGTTCGGGCCCTATTTCGTCGCCGAGCAAGCGCTTACCGCAGAACTTGCCGGCGACGAACGACGCACGGCGGTTTTCGCAAGACTGTCGTTGGTCGGGACGGTCGGCAGCGTGCTCGGTGCCGGGCTTGCAATTTTTCCCGCGCGCCCACTCTTCTGGCTGACGGCGATTATCGGCGTGGCGCTCGCCCTCGTGGTTCTGCCGATCAAAGAGCAGCGTTCGCGGGCGATCCGCGCGCGTTCGAAGGCGAGACTCGCGCCGACGACGTGGAAATTGATTCGCCGTTTCATGCTCACCAATGCAACCAACGGCCTGGCGATCGGTTTTCTCGGCCCGATTCTCGTGCTCTGGTTTCACGAGCGCTATCACGTCAACGCCGACCAAATTGCGGCGCTCTACACGACGATCAACGTGCTGTCGATTCTCTCGTACCTTGGCGTGACGCGGATCGTCGCGGCGATCGGCGGGGCGGTGCGCACCGTCGTCGCGCTGCGCGTCTTTTCATGCGTATTGCTCGCGGCGATGCCGTTCGCACCGGGCTTCGTCCTTGCAGGTGCGATTTACGCGCTGCGCATGTTGGTCAATATCGTGACCTTTCCGGTCCGTCAGTCCTATGCGATGGGTATTATTCCGGCCTCGGAACGATCGCGCGCCTCCGCGCTCTCGAATCTTCCGGCGCGGGTCGGATCGATGGGAGGGCCGCTGGTCGCCGGCGCGCTCATCGAGCACGCCTGGATCGGCCTGCCGCTGGAATTCGCCTCGGTCCTGCAACTGCTCAACGCCGGGCTCTACTGGGTGTTTTTCCGCAACTTACCACCGCCTGAAGAAGTTGAGGATGAAGTATGATGAATGTTTTTGCAGTCCCATCGGCGACGGCCGGGCGCATCGAACGCGACCAACGCGAGATCCCCACACCCTCGGCGGAGAGCGTCCGCATCCGGATCGAGGCATGCGGCATCTGCCACAGCGACGCCCTCACCGTCTATAACGTTTGGCCGGGAATCTCTTTCCCGCGCGTTCCCGGGCACGAAATCGCCGGCCGGATCGATGCACTCGGCGAGCGCGTTATCGGTTGGAAGGTGGGCGACCGCGTCGGTCTTGGTTGGCATGGCGGACATTGCGGGCATTGCGACCGGTGCCGGCGCGGTGATTTTCTCACCTGCCGCTCGTTGCAGGTTCCGGGAATCGTCTACGACGGCGGTTACGCCCAGTATGCGGTCGCACCGGCGAATGCGCTCGCGCGGATCCCCGATGCGCTCTCTGCCAGCGAGGCCGCACCACTGATGTGTGCCGGCGTCACCACCTATAATGCCTTGCGTCACAGCGACGCGCGTCCGGGCGACCTGGTTGCGATTCTGGGAATCGGCGGGCTCGGCCATCTCGGCGTCCAGTACGCTGCGAAAATGGGTTTTGAAACCGTGGCCATCGCGCGCGGCGAATCGAAGCGCGACCTCGCGCTCGAACTCGGCGCTCATCATTACATCGATAGCGAGCGCGGTGACTTCGGCGCGGCCCTGCAAAAGCTCGGCGGCGCGAAAGTGGTGTTGGCGACGGCGACCTCGGCGAAAGCGATGGAGCCCGCGATGGGCGGCTTAACGATCGACGGATCGCTCACGATCGTCGGAGCGTCGATGGAGCCCCTCTCCTTGAACACGGCGGCGATGATCGGCGGGCGGCATAGCGTGAAGGCGTGGCCGTCGGGAACTTGCGTCGATTCCGAGGCGACGATGGCGTTTAGCGCGCAGACCGGCGTCCGTGCGCGGATCGAGGAGCGACCGCTCGAAGATGCTCCCGCAGCGTTCGATCGCATGATGAGCGGTGCCGCGCGTTTCCGCGTCGTCCTTACGATGTGACTAGATGGCGTGCAGCCAAGCGCGCCGCTTATCGCTATGCACCCGCCGCTGCGAGTACCGCGCGCACGATCGTGCTGCGAAGGCGCCCGTCTTCAAGTTGCATGAGCCCTTCGATCGTGCAGCCGGCCGGGGTTGTGACGGCGGTCTTTAGTGCCGCCGGGTGCTCCTCGCTCGCTAAGACCGATGTTGCCGCTCCCAGCATCGTCTGGGCGACGAGCATGCGCGCGGTCTCATAGGAGAACCCGAGCTTTATTCCGGCGTCGATCCATGCCTCAACGATGAGATAGAGGTAGGCGGGGCCGCATCCGTTCATCGCCGTGGCCGCATCCATAAGCCGCTCCTCGATCCGTACCGTACGCCCCATCGCGCCGAAGATTGCCTCGCTGCGCTCGAGATCCTCTGCTGCGCTCTCGCTTGCGAGCGCGGTCATTCCGGCGAGTTCGCCGACGGGAAGATTCGGCATCGCACGCACCACGCCGATCGTCGGCGGCAGAGCAGCGCGCAGCGACGCAAGCGTCGTCTTCGCAGCGACACTGACGAGCAGCGCACCGGTGCGCAGTTTCGGTGCAATCGTTTCGAGCGCGCCTTGAACCTGCTGCGGTTTCACGCAGAGCAGGATGCTCTCGGCATCGAGGAGCGCTTCCCGGGAATCGCCCCGACCGAGGAGCGAAACGCGTTGTTGCGGATCGACGCGGCGAAACGCCTCGTGAATCGCGCGGCCGATCTTCCCGTTTCCGACGATGGCGATCTTCATGGGTGGGGCACTCCTTCGTTTCATCTCCGTTTAAAACAATAAAAAAACGCCGCTCCGACTGGAGAGCGACGTTCGGCGAGCGGAACTCGCAGCGTGCACTATCCGGCCGGCACCCTTGGGGGCGGCGTAGGCAGGCACGGCGGGATCGAGTAGCGGTTCACGGTCCGGCGATCATAGCGGGCAATCGACGGCGCGTCAAGGCATCGTGGCGGGAGGAAAGAGCGCGATATCGCGCGCCGCCTCGGAGTTCGTCGGTGCGGCGAGAATATCGGGCCCGTCGTTGCCGATATCGTTGACGGCACGCGCGATCTCGCGGCAAGCAAAATGCATCGCGCGCTCGGCACGCGGCGCGAGTAGCGAAGCTCGATCCGCCGGCGACAGGCCGGTGTCGAGCCAGCGCAGCGCGTCACCGCTTTCGATAACCACGGGCTCCCGGTGGTGAATCGACTGCAGTTCGAAGCGCGAGGAACGCGTGACGATGGAAAAACACGGCGAGGAATCGCGGATATCCCAGAGAGCGGCAAAGAGTATCGGGCCTCGATCGAGGGCGTTGATAAAGAACGGTCGCTTGCCGCTCGGCGTCGGCTCCCATTCAAACCACCCGCTTGCCGGTACGAGTGCCGGGCGTTCGAAGTACGAACGCCGGTAGAGCGGACGTTCGGCGGCGCTCTCCGCGCGAGCATTGAACGTGTGCGGAGGCCCGAATCCCCAGCGAGCGAGCGTGAGATGCAGGTCGCTGCGCACGATCGGCGTCCGTTGCGTCGGGGCGATGTTGTACCGCGCCGGAACGGTGCTGTCGAAATTCGCGTCAAGCAAAAGAAACGGAAATGCGGCCGCGATATCGGCGCGGCGAGCAAAGAATGAGAATCTACCGCACATCGAGGCGGGCTCTCGGTCTCGCTGCAAGGATCGATGCGGCGCCCGGGCGTACGGTCGCACGATGAACGCGGAAGCACAAACGTTGGCTCTCGACGGCGGCGAGATCGAATATATCTATCGTCGTGGTGCGAGCGAGGACGCGCCGACGCTGGTCTTTCTGCATGAAGGTCTGGGCACGCTGAGACTTTGGCGCGATCTCCCCGAACGCATCTGTCGTGGAACTCCGTATGGAGCGCTGGTGTATTCGCGCTTCGGGAACGGCTTTGCGAGCGAACTGCAAGAAGCGCGTCGCCCTGCCTACATGCACGACGAGGCGCTCAAAGTGCTTCCGGAGATTCTCGACCGGTTGGGGATCGAACGCGCGTGGATCCTCGGGCACAGCGACGGTGCCTCGATCGCCGCGATCTTCGCCGGTACGTTTGCGGATCGCTGTGCCGGCCTGATTCTTGAAGCGCCGCATCTCTTCGTCGAGCCGGAATCGATCGCAGCAATCGCTGCGATCGGGGAACGCTATCGAGAGGATGCCGCGTTTCGCGAGCGCCTTGGACGGCACCATCGAAACGGCGAACGGACGTTTTTCGGCTGGAACGATATATGGCTGCACCGGGATTTTCGTGACTGGAATATCGAGGAGTACGTCGCGCGCATCGAAGCCCCGATCCTTGCCGTGCAAGGGTGTGATGACGAGTACGGCACCTTCGAGCAGATCGCGCGCATCGCAGCGCTTGCAAAGGGCGATGTCGACCGGCTCTTGCTCGCGCGCTGCGGACACGCTCCGCATCGCGATCGGCCCGAGGTCTTTACAGCGCTCGTCCGCGCCTGGCTCGCCGAACATCGCTCAAGACATTAGCTGCGCGCGCGTTGGCAGCGCTCGACCGAGGGGCTATCACTCGGGAAAACGACAAACATCGTGCCGCTTTTCACGACGATATTATTGCCGTGGTGAAAGAAATTGAATGCGCCGATCGCGACGCTGACGCCGGGAATCGGTATCGCGCCGAGATATCCGGGAAGGTTCCCCGAACTCCCGTTTCGCACGAGATCGTTCGCGCGGTGGTCGAGCACGACGCCGTAGTGACGGCCGTGAAGAACGAAATAACGCGGTTCGAGGACGAGCGTACCCGAGACGCCGTTCCGACCCGCTGCAGATGCGACGGAGACCACGCCATAGCCCACCGTATGGGTCGGGATCGCGATGCCGGCCCCAACGGTAACGGCGTTGATACTTTGGAAGCGAAAAAAATCGCCGGGACGTGCATTTCCGGAATCGATCGTATCGATCATTTCCACTGCGACCGGCGTACATGGGTTGAGCCCGGCAAAGCTAGCGGCCGGGGAGCGCTGCGGTAGCGCTACGAGCGCTACCGCGAGCGCGAAGATCGAAAGTCGAGTTGAGACGCGCATGTAATCGCCATTCTCGGCGCTCAGGGGTCGTTCCCGCGCGCAAGGGATCTGCTCGTAGGGGAAGAGCGTAAGCCGTCCCGACCCCCAAGACCCGTAACGAAGCGCGTCTCGATCTTCGTTGATTGGGGTAGGTACTATGTACCGAAGGAAACGCACTCATGAAATTATTGAAATCGACCCTAGGACTGCTCCTCGCCACCGGAATGTTCGTAGCCGGGTCGGCCGGTTTTGCCCTAGCCGATGGCCACGGGCATGGAAATCAGGGACATGGCCGGCAAACGAACGCGAATCAGTCCGGCCAGTACGGTCGGAATTCCAATCAAAGCGACGGCAATGGGGGCGATGACAATAATAACGACGGCCCCCACGGTTGTATCAACCCCGCCGGCCACGAACGCGGCTGGTGTAACAGGAATAATAACCAGAACCAAAATGGCCAGTACGGGCAAAACGCCCAACTGCACGGCATCATCACGGGGATCAGCAACGATCGTATAACGATCCTGCAAGGGATTCTGCCGATTTCGTTCGATGCGACCTATGCGATTCAGAGCAATAACACCAATGGTGCATTGTATCCGACACGATCGATTACCGCGTACGGCTACTACGATAACCAAAACAACTTCCACGCCAATTCGATTCGCTAACTCGACCGTTGCCCTCAAATGATGTCGAAGCGGTTACACGCTTCGACATCATTTTCGTTCTTCGCGGCAGCCTCCTCGATACGGTTGCTTCGCAACCACCTCGGAGTGACAAGTTCGCAACCTGCTCGGGGTGACCGGGTGCGATTATGGCTGCGCGAACTCGATGCGGCCGTGCTCGTAGTCGAACGTTACGACAAATCGTGCGAGGAGGCCGCTGCCGATATGTCCGTCGCCTGCGCTATCTAGGTGGTCGGTACTTCCGATACTGACGTTTGCGAGATGAAGCGAGCCGAGCGTTATGCTCGCGATGCGACCGAGATGTTCGATGCTGCTCCCGCCGACGCCGCGAACGGAGCGGTTTTCGGTGACGCGAAAAAGCGTCGGGTGGGCGTGGAAGAACGCCGCGCCGAGATTGATCGTCGATTCATCGCC
>JAJYRI010000069.1 GCA_021794175.1 bacterium | reverse complement strand
AACGTCGGATCGTTGGTGATCGACTATCTGCGCGAGTTAGGCGAAGAGGTCGTCGTGATCGAGAAGAATCCCGACACGATGCTGGTCGAACTCGCACGCGATCATAAAGTCGATCTGTTGACCGGCGACGTTACCAACGACGAAACGATCGCCTTTAGCTCGCCGGAACGAGCGAAGGCGCTCGTCGGCGTCACCAATAGCGATACCGGCAATCTTGAGGCGGCGTTGGGAGCGCGCTCCCGTTCGCCCGCCGAATCGCCGTTACACGTCGTGCTCCGCGTCGATGATCGCTCGTTCGGGGAATCGATTCAGCGCCATTTCGGCATCGCGTCTTTTTCAACCAGCGAGCTGACCGCGGCGACGATCGCCGGGCTTGCTCGCTTCGAATCGACGCGCGGACGCTTTCAGGTGCCGCGCCCCGACGGCTCGGGGGTTGCGACCTATCAACTCGCCGAGCGATTACAGGGCGAGGAAAACCTCCCCCCGCCCACCTCGCCCGATCTCATCGCACGCGGCGAATCGGTCCGCTGGGTGCCGCTTTTTGTCTGGCGAGAGTCTGCCCGGGGCAAGGGAATGGCGCTCTCCATCCACAACTTTCGCGGGGAGGTCGAACCGGGCGACCGGCTCCTCTTCATGGTACCCCTCGATCAGTTTATCGTAGGGGTAGGAAAGGATAGTGGATGATCGGAGTCGGCGACACGTTGCCGCAGGTGACGCTCCTCGATGATGAAGGCCGAACGGTTCATACCGCGGGCCTGCTCGGCGCACCGCTGGTTCTGTATTTTTATCCGAAGGACGATACGCCGGGTTGTACCAGCGAAGCTTCGCAGTTTCGCGATCTCTATCGCGCGTTCGAACGGAAGGGTGCCCGCATCGTCGGCGTCTCGCGCGACCCGGTCGCTTCGCACCAGAAGTTCAAGGCGAAATACAAGATCCCGTTCGCGCTGCTTGCCGACACGGAATCGGAGCTCTGTAATGCCTGCGGCGTGCTGGTCGAAAAGAACATGTACGGGAAGAAGCGGATCGGCGTAGCCCGAGCGACGTTTCTTTTTGACGCGCACGGGAAAGTGATCGCGGCGTGGCCGAAAGTCACCGTTGACGGGCATGCCGAAGAAGTGCTGGCGGCGATATCGTGAGCGACGACCGGCTGCGCTTACGCATTCTGGGGTCGAGCGACTCGGTTCCTCGGGCGTGGCGCGCCTGTAGTTGTTATTTGTTACAAAGCAACGAAACCTCGATCATCATGGATTTCGGCACCGGCGCGTTGCCGCGGTTACGCGGCGCCGTTGCGTACCCGAAGATCGACGCCATGTTGATATCGCATATGCACGCCGATCATTTCGTCGATCTCATTCCGCTTCGGTACGGGCTGAAGTACGGCCCGGAATTTCGCGAGGAGCGCTTGCCGCTGTGGTTGCCGCCCAACGGCACCGAGATGCTGCGCTCGCTCTGCGCTGCATTTGCCTCGGAGGGGCCGGGCGATTTTCTCGACGATGTCTTCGACGTTCAGGAATATAACCCGGAGCAGCCGCTCCATATCAACGATATGTGCATCACGTTCACCAAGACGATTCACTATATCGATTGCTACGCGATGCGCGTGGAGTACGACGACCGCGTACTCACCTACTCCGCCGATACCGCTCCCTGCGACCGGGTGATCAAGCATGCCGAGGATTGCGATCTCTTCATCTGCGAAGCGACCTTAGGGTTGACGCCGGAAAAGGGGATGCGCGGCCACGCGACGGCGACCGAGGCCGCCGAGATGGCCGAACGCGCCGGTGCGCGCCATCTCTTACTCACCCACTACGGGAGCAAAGTCGATCCCGACGATATGCACGACGCCGCGGCGCGCGTCTTCGGCGGCCGCGTCACCATCGCCGATGACGGGAACGAATTCCGCGTCTAACGCCTAACGCGCGTTAGTTGTCGGTCTTGGCGTCGCCGCGCGGTAGCGAGAAGGCGATCAACGCGTTGATCGGTGCGAGTCCGCGGCTGACGACGGCGTACGGCGTCACCTGAAGGCCGAGCGCTTCGAGCCGTGCCTTGGCAGCGATGAGCTCGGTGGCGTTGGTGATGACGTCCTCCAGCAAGAGGACGTGCTGTCCCGGCGCGTAGGCGCCTTCGACGTACTCGTCGGGAAAGGCGCCGTAACCCTTCGGCTGTTTGCGCACCGCAAGCATCGGTAACCCGGTCAGTTGCGAGACTGCGGTCGCGATCACGACGCCGCCGAGTTCGGTTCCGCCGATGACGTCGGGGCGCAGGTGGGCGATCACCGGGGTGAAGAGACGCGCGATGCGCCGCAACACCACCGGGTCGCTGAAGAGGCGGAACTTATCGATGTAGTAATCGCTGCGCACGCCGCCCGAGAGTTGGTAATCCCCTCGGGTCAGCGCGCGTTCGACGATCGTCTTGCGCAACCAGGCGACATCGCCGGGCGGCACGACCGATTCGCCGGGGTGCCCTAGATGCTCCATTGCCACGCGTTCCAGCTTTCGACGACGTGATTGGGTGCGAAGCCCTTGAACGACGTGCTGATCGGCTCCATCTGGCGTTCGTAGTAGAGGTAGATCATCGGTACGTCGGTCGCTAAGAGTTGTTGAATCTTCGCATAGGCTTTCTTCCGCGTCGCGCGATCGTAGGAAGTAAGCGCGATTTTTTGGAGCGCTTCCATCTGCGGGTTGCAGAAACGCGAGTAGTTGTACCCGGCCGGCGCGACGTTGGCGCAGGTCGTCTGCGTCGAATCGTCGGGATCGATGCCCGCATACCACCCGGCTAAAGCGAGATCGAATTTGCCGCCTTGGAGGATGCCGCCGACGCTCGCCGGCGCGAAGAGGACGTCGCCCGCGAAGTACTTCACTTGGACGGCGATACCGACTTTGCGAAGCATCGCCTGAATGATCACGCTCTTCTTGACGCGCGTCGCGTTGGAGTTATCGGTAACGAGGACGAGCTCGAGGCGCTGCCCGTTCTTCACGCGGATGCCTCCGGGGCCGACTTTCCAGCCGGCGGCATCGAGCAGCGCGCGGGCCTTCGCCGGATCGTAGGAGATCGCTTTGACGTGGGGATCGTAGGACCACATAAAGGGCGGGGTGTCGGCGAGGGCTTTCTTCTCTTGCCCGAAGGTGAGCGTGTCGATGATCCGTTGTTTATCGATCGCCGCAGCGACCGCTTGGCGGACACGCAGGCTCTTGAGGAACGGACGCTGCGTGTTGACGTAGATACCCGAGAAACCGTTTGCGCTCATCCAACGGATATCGATCCCCGGGATCGTTTTGATGACCGGATAATTACTAATCGAGGCTTGGAACATCCAATCGATATTGTGCGTGCGCAGCAAGTTGACGGTCGTATTCTCGTCGGGAATGATTCGGATCGTAATTTTCTTGAGTTTCGGCTTTCCGAGGAAGAAGTTATCGTTTCGCAGCAAGGTGATGTGATCGCCGTGGACCCATTCTGCGAACCGGAACGGACCGTCGCTCACGGTCGGTTCGCTATTGAACGGAACCTGATTGATGTTGGCATATTGGGCGAGCACGTGCGCCGGAGCGATGAAATACGGTTGGTCGCTGTTGGTGAAGAAGGTGTCGACGAACGGCGCAAACGGTTTCTTCAGATGCACGACCACCGTGTAGGGGTTCGGGGCGTCGATCGACGCGATATCGGTGTAGCCGTGGCGCGAGATCACGTCGTTATTCGGGTTCATGATCGCTTTCCACGAAAAAATGACATCGGCTGCGGTAACGGGTTTCCCGTCGGTCCACTTGGCGTCGGTTCGGAGATGGTAGGTTATCGTTAGCCCATGGTCGGCGATCCCGCCGTTATGCAGCGACGGCACCGCGGTTGCAAGCATCGGCTGCATCGTGCCCGTTGAATCGGGAACGATCAGCGGCTCGAACATCAGCGCATCGACCAGCACGTCGGTGGTGTTGGAGTTCAGCAGCGGGTTGAGGTTCTTCACGTCGCTTTGCACCGCGATGCGGAGATGGCCGGGCTCGACGCCGGCGCCGACGGCGCTCTGCGAACCGGATTTCGAGCACGCGACGACAAGGGTCAGGAGCAGCGCTCCCGAGAGCAAGCGTTTCAACAACTGCGGTTCCTCCGAGTGTGGGGCGAAAAGTGGGTGACGAGAATACCTAGGACGTACTACCGACCGGAATGCGTCCCGGGGGTGCCGGGTCGTACCGTTCGTGACTCCACCGATAGGTTCCCAACCCCTGGGTGGCGGTCCGAAGTTCGGTAATATAGCGAGCGAGCTCGACGAGCGGAACGTCGGCCTCGACGATCTCGCGCCCCTCCCGGTCGCTCGGTTTCATTCCGAGGATCTGCCCGCGTTTCGCGGTGAGCTGCCCGATCACCGTTGCGGTGAAGTGCGCGGGGATCGTCACCTCAACGCGAGCGATCGGTTCGAGAACGATCGGCTTACACTTGGGAAGCGCGTCGCGAACCGCCATGCTCGCGGCGGTGCGAAAAGATTGCTCGCTGGAATCAACATCGTGGTACTGCCCGTCGAAGAGCGTGACGTGCAGGTCGGTCACCGGGTAGCCGCTGGTGCCGCGGGCGAGCGCTTCCCGGACGCCTTTCTCGACGGCGGGAATGAACTGCTTGGGAACGACGCCTCCGACGATCTCGTCGTCGAAGAGCAGCCCGCTCCCGCGTGGGCGCGGACGGAAGCGGATATGCACGTCGGCAAACTGCCCGTGCCCGCCGGTCTGGTGTTTGTAGCGTGAATGTACCTCGGTGCTCGCCGAGATCGTCTCGAGATAGGGCACCGCCGGCGGTGCGATATCGATCTCCACGCGATGCTTGCGGGCGAGGCGCTCGACGGCGATGCCGACGTGCTGCTCTCCGCAGCCCAGCAGCAATTGCTCGCCGGTAAATTGCGCGCGCGCGAGTTGGAGCGATGGATCCTCCTCGATGATGCGTGCGAGCATCTGCGAGATCTTCGCCTCATCGATACGCTCTTTGGGCTTGATGGCGACGGCGAAGACCGGGGGCGAGAATTCGATCGGCGGCAACGGCGCGACGCCGGGTGCGCCGGCGAGCGTCGTTCCGGTCGTCACCCCTTCGAGGCGCGCGACGGCCACGATACTTCCCGGTCCGGCGGAGGAGAGCGGCTCGCTTTTCTTCCCGAAGAGTCGATAGAGGCCGCCGATGCGGAGGCGTTCGCCGGTGCGAAGATCGGTGACGGTCGCGTCGGCGGTCAGGGTGCCGTCGTGAATGCGTGCGACGGAGAGTTTTCCCGATTGCGGATGAACGATCGTCTTGATGACCTGTGCGCGCAGCGGTGCTTGCGCGTCACCGACCGGCGCGGGGAACCAGCGCTCGATCGCCCGGAGCAGTGCAGCGACGCCGTACCCGTGAATCCCCGCCGCGACGAGCACCGGAACGATTTGGTCGTGCGAACACTCATCGCAGAGGTCGCGATCGATCTCGTCTGCGGGCGGTTCGAGATCGTCGAGCAATTCTTGCATGAGCGCATCGTCGAAATCAGCCATCGCTTCGAGGAGCGTTCGGCGCGCCTGGCGGGCGGGGAGTTCGAGCGCGGGTTCGATCGCTTCGGGGCGCTCGCCGTCGGGGGTGAAGCGCGCCGCCTGCATCGTCGCGAGATCGATATAGCCGACCAGCGTGTCGTCGCGGCGGATCGGCAACTGCTCTGCGACCAAGTGCCGCCCGTAGAGGCGTTGCAGTTCGGCGAGCGTCGCTTCGAATTCGGCGCCGGGGCGGTCGAGTTTATCGATGACGATGATATGCGGCAGACGGAGGCGTTCGATCTCTTCCACCAGCGCATGGGTGAGGGCGATGCGCGATGGATCGGCCTCGACGACGATAACGGCGGCATCGACTCCGCGCAGAGCGGCGCGCGTCTCTTCGAAGAAATCGATAAAGCCCGGGGTATCGACGAGGTTGATCTCGATTGCGTCGTGCGTCGCGCGTGCGAAGCCGACGCAGGTCGATTGTGCGTGGGCGATATCCTCGGGCTCGCTATCGGTTGTCGTCGATCCGTCGCTTACCGAACCTCGGCGTGCGATCGCTCCGCATGCGTACAGCAACGCTTCGAGCAACGTCGTCTTGCCCGAATGGTGTGGGCCGACGAATGCGACGTTGCGAATGCGCGGTTGTTCGGACATGAGAGCCCTCCTTGCGCCGAATCTACCGGCGTTTTGATTTTTTCGCCGAGGCGGTCTTCTTTACGACGGGTTTTTTCGCAGTCGGTTTCACAGCGGGGCGCGCGGCGGCTTTCTTGGCGGGGGCCTTCGCCGGTGCTGCTTTTTTCGCCGGTGCGGCTTTTTTGACGGGTGCCTTCGCAGGCACCGCTTTTTTCGCCGGTGCGGCTTTCTTGACGGGTGCCTTCGCAGGCGTGGTTTTTTTCGCAGGCACCGCTTTTTTCGCCGGTACGGCTTTCTTCGCGGGTGCGGCTTTCTTTGCGGGTGCCTTCGCCGGTACGGCTTTCTTCGCGGGTGCGGCTTTCTTCGCCGGAGCGACCTGCTTCGCGGGTGCGGATTTCTTCGCAGGCGCAGCAATCTTTGCCGGAGCCTTCGCTGCCGGTGCCGGTTTTTTTACCGCAGCGGGTTTCGCTGCGGGCTTCGTTGCCGCCGGCGATTTTTTTACCGCGGGTGCGGCCTTTTTCTCTGCCGTTTTTGCGGCGGGCTTTGCAGCCGGAGTTTTCGCCTGGGGTGCGGGCGGATTTTTCTCTTTCGGCGCCTCTTTGGCGGGTTTGGGTGGAGCGGTGCGCTTCGGCGAACTTCTCGCACCACGCGCGGTCTCGGGCGAACCTTCGCTCGGCGATTTCGTCGCGCGCTCCGGCGAGCCGGCGCGCCGTTTCGAACCGACGTCGCGCACGCTGCGCGCGCGCTGCTCCGCGAGCCTGCGCTCTTCCTCTTCGTCGATCTCGGGGAGGCCAAGCTCGGCGCGGCTGAAACCGGCGATGCTGGTGCCGGGCTGCGGGATATCGACGCGTTTCGCGCGCTCGATATGCTCGCGACTCGCGCGCAGGGCGACCTTCGCCAAACGCCCGCCGATGGGGAAGACTACTTCGTTGATGTCGAGCTCGCGCAGAATATCGACGACGCGGTCGAAGCCGTTCCCTTGATCCTTCGGGCTATGGGCGTCGGAGCCGATTGCGACCGCGACCTCGGCTGTGGCGGCCTTACGCATCAGGCGTGTGTATGCGGCGAGCATCATATCGCGTTGTTCGGCGGCGACACCCTCGCGATAGAGGAAACGAACGTTGATCTCGACGGCGAGGCCGCGATCCTTGCAGATCTCCAGCAAGCGATCTTCGTAGGCCTCGAGTTTCGCCGGATCGGGCCATGCACCGAAGGTCGCCGGAACGTAGAAGTGCCCGACGATGTGGGTCGGCAACGTCGCAATATCTTCGAAGAGTCGCTGCGTGTAGAGCTCCCAGAGCCGTTCCGCGCCGACTCCGTCGAGGAGATGGGCGAATTCCGGATTATCGAACGGCCAGAGCCAGTCCGCCCCCTTTTCGGGATGCTCGATCGGGACGAAATGAATCGAACGAATGATCCCGTCGGGGCGCATCGCGTCGATGATGTTGGCGACGTCGGGGCGCGAGCGCGGATCGTTGTCGACCTCGGCGCCGATGGAAAAACGCATTCCGCGGCGCAGCGCTTCAGAGACGATCGTTGCATGCGCGACGTCGACGACGGCGGTCTCTGCGGCACCGTACACATCGCCGGCGAGCGCGAGTTTGAGCGCGCGGCGGACGGTGTTGATCGCGCCGGGATCCTCGAACGTGAGGAAATTCACGTGGTCGCTCACCATCAGGAAGCGCGGCGAGCCACGCCGACAGGCGTGATAGAACCACAGGAAAAGCATGCGCGCGCTATACGGCAACGGACGCTCTTCGGAAAATGCACGGTGTTCGCCCTTCGCGTGCCCGTGTACGTCGGGTATTGCAGCGATGGCGAGCTGCCTCTCTGTGTCTTTCAGCGTTCTGCTTCCTTCACTCCGCGAGGTATCCACATGCGCGAGGTTCGCTCGCGTGGTTGTGCGGCGCTCTCCGCACCGCGGTTTTCAAGCCACGGTACGATGCATTCGACGATCTGTTCGACGCCTTTTTTCATCAGTTCGAAGGACATCGACGGGTGCGTCTCCGGGCCTGCAGCGATCGCCTGGGCCGGAAGAAACGGGAGATGGACGAGGCCGACGAGCACGGGGGGCGTCGCCGTCTCGGTGAGCGCGAGTAACTCGTAGAGCGCTTGATTGCAGATAAACGTGCCTGCCGAATTCGAAACGTACCCGGGAACGCCGATCTCCGCCCACGCCGCGACGATTTTCTCGAACGGGAGATTGGAGAGGCGGGCATCGGGGCCACCGCGTGCGATCGGCTCGTTTTTCCGCAAAACGCCGACGTTGTCGGGGATTTCGAAATCGAGGACGTTGACCGCAACGCGTTCGAGTGCGAGAGCGCTTCGGCCGCCCGCCTGTCCCA
The DNA here is from genome assembly GCA_021794175.1 of bacterium. Classification (GTDB taxonomy): domain Bacteria; phylum Vulcanimicrobiota; class Vulcanimicrobiia; order Vulcanimicrobiales; family Vulcanimicrobiaceae; genus JABEUX01. The sequence continues at coordinate 2,187 of JAJYRI010000069.1, read as the reverse complement.
GCAGTAGAACGATCTCGGGCTCCTCTTCGAGGCGGAGCAGTTCGAGGCGGTCGTGGAGCGAGCGAGTCTCGACCGGAAGAATTGCAACGGAGATCGGACGCCCCGCGATGAGGCGGCCGTCAAGGCTGCGTGCGACCAACTCGCTGGGGTTTACTTTCTCACCGCCAAAGGGCTCGAAGCCCGTGACGAGCACGCGATTGCTCACGGCGTTCTAGGTTAGCGCCGCGCGCGCCGTTCCCTGGTTTTTCGCGTGTAACCGAACCCTCCGGCTAGTGCGCCGGGTGGTAGCCTTCCATTGCGAGCAGGCGCGCCTTGAGCTCGACGCCGTAGCCGTAGCGATGGAGCGCACCGGTCGCATCGACCACGCGATGGCACGGCACGAGAATGGGAATCGGGTTTCGTGCCATCACGCGCCCGACGGCGCGCGCGGCACTCGGGCGACCGATCTGTTTGGCGAGCCAGCCGTACGAGCGCACCTGGCCCGGCGGGATCTGGACGGTCGCGCGAAGCGTCGCCTGTTCGAACGGGGTGAGGTCGCTGATATCGACCGTGGACGCATCGACCTGCCAGGTGGTGAAGAACTTCGCGATCGTCGCGCGCAGCGCGGGCGGGATATCGGCGCGATCGACGGGGCGGCGCAGACGGCGTTCTACCCGCGCGACGACTTCCTCGAACGGCTCCCCCAAATCGATGCCGACGTAGGCAATTCTCGATTCGCGGTGGCCGACGTAGAGGCGGCCGATCGGTGAATCGACGATGACGAGATGGATCGGGTCGAGCCGCTCGCGGCGTTGCAACTGTGCGATGTGCTCGACGACCTTCCGCGCGAGATCGCAGGTCGGTTCGGGGTCCGGAAGCGACTGGAGCTTGTGCGCGACCACCTCGTACTGCCGATAGGCTTCGTTGCAGGTCGGGCAGGCGTCCACGTGGGTGTGCACCGCTTCGTTGAGGGTCGCCGTTCCGTCGCCACGGACTTCGTCCCACATAGCGTCGACATCACGACAGCGCATCGCTCAACTCCTCATCGGTATCCTTAACGAACCGGCCCAACTGCGGGCCGAGTATCTTGCGGAGAATTCTGACCGCGCGGTGGACGTGCGATTTCACGGTTCCGATCGGCTGGCCGAGAATCTCGGCGATCTCGGGGTGGCTGCGCCCGTCGATGAACCGCAGGGTCGCAGCGGCGCGAAGGTGGGTCGGTAACGAGAGCAGCGCGCGCTCCACCATCGCCACTTCATCGTTCCGCTCGACGACGGTCTCGGGTTGGACGGGCCGATCGCCGACATCGCGTAGCAACGCATCGGGATCGGCGAGTGCGTCGATCGCAACGCTCGGCGGTTTCTTGCTGCGCAGGCGGTTACGCGTGACGTTGAGGGCGATGGTATAGAGCCACGGTTGTAAACGCAGATCGCGGCGTTGCTCTTCGCCCATTTTCCCAAGCGCACGAAACGCTCGCACGAAGGCATCTTGGACGATCTCCTCGGCATCCTCGCGGTTGCCCGTCATGCGGAGGGCGAAACCGTAGAGACGGCGTTGATAATCGCTGACGATACGATCGAAGGTCGACGTGCTCGGGATGAATGCCGACGCCGCAGCAGGCGAGCCATCGCCCGCGACACGCGCCCTCCCGACCGCAGGTAGCAACGGAATCTCCCTCATCGGCGGCGCGTAGGCGATCATATGATCTCCCCAACCGCCGCGGCCCGGAATACGGTTTCACGGCGAGCGCATCGGTTTCCCGCGTTTACGGCTTTTCGCGCCTGCGAGCGCTTACGGCGAGGGCGTCGGAACCGGCGATGCAGCCTTACCGGGTCCCCCGCATCGAGCGAGGCTCTCGCGAAAGGCTCCCGTGCTTCCAAACCGTCATCCGCGGTATCCGTGCGTTGAAGATCGAGCATTGGCCGGACTTCATGCAATTCGGTGAACGAGAGCGAACCGAATGGATCGTCGCTGCATGCTCGGATAAATCGAACGAATCGCGGGTCGGTTTTTTGCGCGGCGCACTCTGTGGCGGGCTTTTCGCTCGCTTGCTTTTGAACCTCCACAAATAGGCGATTGTAGGCGCGCGCAACGCGCACCTTTGGGACCCGTTTAATGTCGTAGCCAGAAGTGTTCGGCTTTGGTAAACAGGGCGGGTGCCCCGGCTTCTCACGCCGGGCCGCTTGCCGTCGCGCTTTGCGGCACACG
>JAJYRI010000068.1 GCA_021794175.1 bacterium | reverse complement strand
CGCCGTCAGCGCGGCGTTAACGAAGGCCGGCTGGGATGCCAAACGCGTGACGCTCTTCGAAGCCGCCGACCCCGATGCAGCCCGGACGCAGGCCCTCGTCGCCGCCGAACGGATCGCGCAGATCCGCGCCGCAGCGATCGCCCGTGCCGGCGGCGTCCACCTCGGAGCGCTCCTTGCGGTCAAGCCGATCGTCCTCGACGATTTCATCGGGGGCGAGAGCTTCAAATTGCCGAGTTTTCCCTTTGCATCGACCCCCGCGACGATCTTGCCGCAACCGTTGGAGGTAAAGGCCGCCGCGCTGTTCACGTTCGCGATTCGCTAGGAAGAAATCGAGAAGGTTCTTCCTGGAACCGTTCGCATCGGCGGCGGTATTATAGGAGTGTATGAACGTTGACCGCTTGACCGAGCGCGTCTCGGATGCTTTGAATGCGGCATATAGCCGCGCGCTCGCCGAGCGCAACACCCAGACGACGCCCGAACATCTTCTCGCCGCCCTGATAGAACAGGAGCGCGGCATCGCCGCCGATATTCTCTCGAAAGCGGGGGGCGATCCCGCGGCAATCGCACGCGCGACCGATGCCGCGATCGGGCGCCTGCCGCGCTTGAGCGGACCGAACGCCGAGAGCGCGCAAGTCTCGCTCTCGCCGGAGCTCTCGCGCGTCATGGACGGGGCCGAAGCGCAAGCGAAAAAACTCGGCGACGATTACATCTCGGTCGAACACGTGCTGTTGGCGATGGCTCAAGCGGGCGGCGCGGTCGGCACGATCTTTCGCGAAGCACGCGTGAGCGAAGACGCAATCCTGCGCGCGCTCCGCGAGGTTCGCGGCAACCAACGCGTTACCAGCAAAGACCCCGAAGGAACCTATAAATCGCTCGAACGGTACGGACGCGATCTCACGCTCGACGCCGAGCGCGGAAAACTCGACCCGGTGATCGGCCGCGACGAAGAGATTCGCCGCGTCGTGCAAGTGCTCTCGCGACGGACGAAAAACAATCCCGTCCTCGTCGGCGAGCCCGGCGTCGGAAAGACCGCAATCGTCGAAGGGCTCGCGCAGCGCATCGTGCGCGGAGACGTCCCCGAGAGCCTCAAAGAGCGGCGCCTCGTCTCGCTCGATATGGGCGCACTCATCGCCGGCGCAAAGTATCGCGGCGAATTCGAAGAGCGCTTGAAAGCCGTTCTCAAGGACGTTGCGAAATCAGAAGGGCGCATCGTGCTCTTCATCGACGAATTGCACACCGTCGTCGGCGCGGGAAAGACCGAAGGCTCGATGGACGCCGGGAATCTCCTCAAGCCGATGCTCGCGCGCGGCGAGCTCCATCTCATCGGCGCGACGACGCTCGACGAATACCGGCAGTACATCGAAAAGGATGCCGCGTTCGAACGCCGCTTCCAACCCGTCATCGTCGACCAGCCCAGCGTCGAAGATACGATCTCGATTCTCCGCGGCCTGAAGGAGAAATACGAAGCCCATCACGGCGTTCGCATTAAGGATAGCGCGCTCGTCGCTGCCGCCATGCTGAGCGATCGATATATCAGCGACCGTTTTCTCCCCGATAAAGCGATCGATCTCGTCGACGAAGCCGCGGCGAAGCTGCGCACCGAGATCGACTCGATGCCGCAAGAGCTCGACGAAGTTTCGCGCCGAACCATGCAACTGGAGATCGAACGCGAGGCGCTCAAACGCGAGAGCGACACGGGAAGCAAAGAACGCCTCGACGCACTCGAGCGCGAACTCGCAACGCTTCAACAAGAGCGCACGCGGCTGCGCACGCAGTGGGATATCGAGAAACACGGGGCAACCGCGTTGCGCGATCTTCGCGAACGCATCGATGCCACGAAAACCGAGATCGAACGAGCGGAACGGCAATACGATCTCAATCGGGTCGCCGAACTTCGCTACGGGCAGCTCGCGACCTTAGAGCGTCAGCTCGCCGAGGAAGAGGCGCGACTCGATACCGCCGAAGGCGGTCGCTTGGCCAAAGAAGAGGTCGACGAAGAGGACATCGCCGAGGTAATCGCGCGCTGGACGAAGATTCCGGTGAGCAAACTACTCGAAGGCGAGAAGCAGAAACTGCTCCACCTCGACGAGGAACTTCATCGCCGTGTCGTCGGGCAGAACGAGGCGGTCGATAGCGTCGCAGAAGCGGTGCTCCGTTCTCGCAGCGGTCTGGGCGACCCTAATCGCCCGATCGGCTCGTTTATTTTCCTCGGCCCGACCGGCGTCGGGAAGACCGAACTGGCGCGCGCGCTCGCGGAGTATCTCTTCGACGACGAACGCGCGTTGGTGCGCGTCGACATGTCGGAGTACCAGGAGAAACACACCGTCGCACGCCTCATCGGCGCGCCGCCGGGATATATCGGGTACGACGAAGGCGGGCAGCTAACCGAAGCCGTGCGCCGGCGCCCGTACTGCGTCGTTCTTTTCGACGAGATCGAAAAGGCGCATCCCGACGTCTTCAACGTCTTTCTGCAGATTCTCGACGACGGACGGCTGACCGACGGCCAAGGGCGCACGATCGACTTTAAGAACACGATTCTCGTGATGACCTCGAATATCGGCAGCCATCGCATCCTCGATTACCAGGGAAGCGGCAGCGATGCCGATTACACCGTCATGCGTGCGACCGTGCTCGATGAATTGCGCGCGCACTTTCGCCCCGAATTTCTCAATCGCGTCGACGAGATCGTCGTCTTTCACGCGCTCGATCGCGCCCAACTCGCGGAGATCGTCGAAATTCAGCTCGTGCGGTTACGCGAACGGCTCGCGCAACGCCATATCGAGATCATTCTCGACGAGGCGGCAACGCAGCATGTCGTCAGCGTCGGCTACGAGCCGGCTTACGGCGCGCGCCCGCTCAAGCGAACGATTCAACGCGAACTCGAAACGCCGCTAAGCCGGAAGATTCTCGCCGGAGAGATCCACGACGGCGACAACGTCCGCGTGGGCTACGACGCAACCGCCGAGCAACTCACCTTCGCTGTGGAGCGGGCCGCCGCGGTCGTGTAGCCTGCGGCTCGGGACACTAGCTATCCTCGACGAGCTGCGTACAATACATGCACCGGCGTGCGCTTTTCGGAATTTCGGCAGCGCACTCCGGGCATTTTTTGAGCGTGGGGCTCGATAGCCCCGAAAGGACGCCGTTGACGGCGAGTCGGTTCGACGGGACGATGACGAAAAAATAGACCGCAGCGGCGACAAGTAAGAACGAGATCGACGAATCGATAAACTTCCCGTACGGAATCGTCGAATGGTTCAGCACGAGGTGGGCGCGAGAGAACTCGTGCTGGCCGATGACGGCGGCGAGGAGCGGCGAGAAAAGGTTGCTGACGAACGAGTTGATGAAGCTTCCTGCCGCCCCGCCGATGACGAAGGCGACCGCAAGATCGACCACTTTCCCGCGTACGAGAAACTGGGCGAAGCCCTTCACGAGTTGCCTCAAGCGGTCGTGCGCTCCCGGCGCCGCGCTTTCAAGCGCTCCCCTTCGTCGAGAATGCGTTTCCGCAAGCGAATCGATTTCGGCGTCACCTCGACGAGTTCGTCGTCGTCGATAAACTCGATCGCGCGTTCGAGCGAGAGCTCGTCGGGCGGCGCGAGTTTGACGTTATCGTCGGAGCCCGAGGCGCGCATATTGGTGAGCTTTTTCTCGCGCACTACGTTAAGCGCGACATCCTTATCGTCGTTGGCGCGGCCGACGACCATGCCTTCGTAGATATCCGTTCCCGGGCCGACGAAAAAGCGCCCGCGCTGTTCGACGCCCGCGAGAGCGTACGCCGTCGCGCGCCCGGTATCACTGGCAACCAAGGCCCCGACGCTGCGCCCCGGCAGATCGCCCTGCCACGGTTCGTGATCGTAGTAGGTATGCGACATGACCGCCGTACCGCGCGTCAACGTCAACAGTTCGCCGCGGAGACCGAAGATCGCTCGCGTCGGCATCGTATATTCGAGGCGACGCGAATCGCCGATGTTGATCATGTTCGACATCACCGCCTTGCGTTTGCCGAGCGCCTCGATTACCGCTCCGGCATACTCCTCGGGAACGTCGACCACGACATACTCGACCGGTTCGAACTTCTTCCCGTCGCGTTCGGTCAGAATAACCTGCGGCTTGGAGACCGCCATCTCGTAGCCTTCGCGGCGCATCGTTTCGATGAGAATCGAGAGATGCAGCTCGCCGCGCCCGCGCACTTCGAAGGTATCGGCGGATTCGGTATCGGCGACGCGTAGGGCGACGTTCGATTCCAACTCGCGCATAAGGCGTTCGCGAATCTGGCGCGAGGTGACGAATTTGCCTTCTTTGCCCGCGAACGGAGAATTATTCACCGAGAAAAACATCGAGACGGTCGGTTCGTCGACGGCGACCGCGGGAATCGCCTCGGGAGCGGACGCATCGGCGATCGTGTCGCCGATATTGAGATTCTCGATCCCCGAGACGCAGACGATATCGCCTGCGGAAGCTTCATCGACTTCAACGCGCTCGAGCCCGGCGAACGTGAGCATTTTCGTCAGACGAAGGCCGCCGGTCACCGTTCCGTCGTGCGAGACGCGAACGATCGGCGCGTTCACGCGCGACGTGCCGCGGAAGATGCGTCCGATACCGATGCGCCCGACGTATTTGTTGTGATCGATCGCCGAGATCAAGAGCTGCAACGGCCCCTCTTCAGCCGGAGCTTCAGGAATATGGCGCGCAAGCATATCGAAGAGCGGTTCGAGATTCTCCGATTCCGCCTCGAGCGAGAGCTTCGCGATGCCCAATTTTCCGTTGGTAAAGACGACCGGGAAATCGGCCTGCTCGTCGTTCGCGCCGAGATCGATAAAGAGATCGAAGACCTCGTTGACGACTTCGGGCGCGCGCGCATCTTTCCGATCGATCTTATTGACGGCGACGATGACGCGGAGATCGAGTTCGAGCGCCTTGCGCAGCACGAAGCGCGTCTGCGGCATGACCCCTTCGGCGGCATCGACCAATAAGAGCACGCCCTGGACCATCTGTAAGACGCGCTCGACCTCGCCGCCGAAATCGGCGTGACCGGGCGTATCGACGATATTAAATTTGTAATCCCCGTGACGAACGGCGGTATTTTTCGCCAAAATAGTAATTCCGCGCTCGCGTTCGAGCGGGTTGGAATCCATGACGCGCGTTTCGACCTGCTGTCCCTCACGGAAAATGCCGCTCTGGCGGAGCATGGCATCAACGAGGGTGGTCTTCCCATGGTCGACGTGGGCGATGATGGCGACGTTACGGATATCGGCACGAGTTTTCACGATCCCGTACTGTTCGGCACGACAAACACCCCGAACCTACCGTATTTGCCGCCTATTTACCTATTTACGGCGATCGGGAGCGAGAACCAGAAGGTCGTCGCGTCGTTCGGCGTGCTTTCAAAGTCGATTTGCCCGCCCATGAGCTCGACCAACTGGCGACTTAAGTAGAGTCCGAGGCCCGTACCGTCGGGGTGCTTACCGATCTGGCCGAAGCGCGTGAAAAGTCGCTCTCGATCCTCGTCGGGGATGCCGGGGCCGCTATTGCGGACCGAAAAACGCACGTACGACCGCACCTCCTTCAGCGTGACGAGCACTTTGCCGTTCGACGGCGAGTAGCGAACCGCGTTGGAAAGGAGATTGCAGAGCACTTGAACGATGCGCGTTTCGTCGCCGCGAACGTAGGGCAGCGCTTCGGGAATATCGATCGAAAATTGACGCGACGGGAACTCGCTACGCATGCGGCCGAGTGCCTCTTGCACGATGAGGCGCGCATCGACGATGTCCTCTCGCAACGTCAACGATCCGGCATCGACGCGCGAGAGCAGCAAGAAATCGTCGAAGAGCGTGGACATGCGCGTCGTCGATGCAGCGATCGTTTGCAAGAGTTCCCGCCTCTGCGTCTCGGACAGTCGATCGAAGCTCGTCTCCAACAAGACGGCAGCGCCGCGAATCGCCGCGAGCGGCGAGCGCAATTCGTGTGCGACGATACCGAGAAATTCGCTCTGCGAGCGCGCGCGGCTCTCTAAGAGTTCCCGGCGCGCCGCTTCGGCGACGCGTGCGCGAACGTTCGCGAGCGCGAGGCCGACGAGATCGGCAAAGACGCGCATGTGCATGAGCGTCGCGCGATCGGGAACCTCGCCGTCTTCGGGGCCGTCGATCGAAATATACCCGAGCATCGTATCGGAAGCGTCGGCGAGAACCAGCGCGATCGAGTCGTGCTCGTGCCAGGCATTCGGTTCGTTGCGCTTCGGCCCGCCATCGTTCTCGCCGGAATAGAGCGCATGCCGCCACTCGACGAAGCGTTCCGCGGGAAAATAGTAGCAGTGCGGATAGACTTCAAAATCCGGCGAGAGAAATTCACGCGTTGCAGAACGGGAGACGATCTCTCCGAGTCGCTCCCGTTTCTTCTCGTCGCTCCAACCGAGCATGATGCGTCGTTTCATATCGCTCTCGGGCGATTCGGCAGCAACGATGCTGACGTAACGGAAGCGAAAGACGCGGGATACCGCTTGGGCGATCGCTTCGAGCGCATCTTGGCTGTGCTCGGCGCCGAGAATACTCTGCGTGACGTCGAGTAGTGCGTCGAAGAGCGCCTCGCCCTCGCTCATCAGGCGATGCGCACCAACAGCTTCCCGAGGTTCGCACCACGTAATAAGCCGATGAATGCAGCCGGAGCCGCTTCGAGCCCCTCGACGACATCTTCCCGATAGCGCAGCTTGCCGCTTTGCAACAATCCGCTGACGTCGGCAAGGAATGCACGCGTATGTGCAGCGTGATCGGAGACGAGAAAGCCTTCGATTTTCGCTCGCGCAACCAAAAGCGGAGCGAGGTTCGGGCCCTTCGGCGCTTGCACGGCGTTGTATTGCTCGATCAGCCCGACCAACGGAATGCGCGCGCCGAGCCGCAAGCGCTTCATGACTGCTTCGAGAATCGCTCCCGCGGTATTATCGAAATAGATATCGACCCCGTCGGGCGCATTCCGCGCCAACGCTTCGTCGAGCGACTCGCTCTTTCGGTCGATACAAGCGTCGAAGCCCAACTCCTCGACGACATAGCGGCATTTTTCCGCTCCCCCGGCAACACCGATGACGCGACAGCCGGCGATCTTTCCGAGCTGCCCCGCGACTTGACCGACCGCTCCGGCGGCGGCCGAGACGACCAGCGTCTCGCCGGCCTTCGGTGCGCCGATATCGTTGAGCGCGCAGTACGCCGTCTGTCCGGGCATCCCGAGGATCCCCAACGCATAGCTCGGGTGCGAGATGTTCGGATCGAGTTTTTGCAGCGCGCTCGCCGATTCGACGCTGTATTGCTGCCAACCGCCGTATCCCAGTGCGAGATCGCCGACGGCAAAGCGAGGATCGTTCGAAGCGACGACCTTACCGACCGTTCCGCCGACCATCACGGCATCGAGTGCAACCGGCGCCACGTACGACCGTACGTCGCTCATGCGTCCGCGCATATATGGGTCGAGCGAGAGCCACTGCGTTTGCAGCAACACCTCACCGGCGCCCGGCACCGGCACCGCTTCTTCCACGAGGCGAAAATCGTCGACCGTCGGCTCGCCGATCGGGCGACGCGCGAGGCGAATCTGCATATTCCGTTCCATAGACTGCAGGTTCGCCCCGGCTCGCAAGCCTTACTCCCTGGGGCGCTCCGTTAAAAGAGATTCCAAAGGAATTGGTTGTAGACTTCGTGGTGGTATTGCACTTCTTGCGGTTTAACGATCGTACCTAAGAGGCGCGGACAACGATCCGCACTCGCCTGTTTCAGTTCGGCGTACTTGCTTTGCACCTCGGCGCCGAACAGCTTGGTCACCCATTCCGATTCGCGGAAATGTTCGATTGCGTCGTAGATATTGTCGGGCAGGTAGCGGTCGGCTTGGCGAAGGTTACGAAGCTTGCTGATGCTTCCCTCGAGACCGGTTTTAAAGACCGAGAGCAGCACCATATACGGGTTGGCATCCGGGCCGACCGAACGCACCTCGACGCGCGCGCTTCCTTCATTGCCGATCGGAATGCGGATCATCGAACCGCGATCGACCGCCGACGCTTTGATCTGGTTGGGGGCCTCGAAGTGCGGGTCGAGGCGCCGGTATGCGTTGACGCTGGCATTGAGGGCGAGGCAAATATCGTTCCCGTGCGTGAGCAATCGATCGATGAATTGCCACGCGAAGGTGCTGACTTTCTCTTGGCCCTTCGGATCCCAGAAGATATTCTTCCCGTTTTTCTTCACCGAAACGTTGGTATGCATGCCGCTGCCGTTGACGCCGATGACGGGCTTCGGCAAAAAGCTCGCCGTCATTCCCAAGCGCGTTGCCACCTGACGGCAAATGAGTTTATAGAGCTGAATTTGGTCGGCGGCGGCGACGACTTCGCCGTACCCGTAATTAATCTCGAACTGCGACGGCGCGACCTCCGGGTGATCTTTTTCGTTCTCGAAACCCATCGCTCGCTGCACCTCGGCGACCATATCGATAAACGTGCGCAACGAATCGCCGGGTAGGGAGTGATAATAGCCGCCGGTATTGACGTACTCGAACTTTGCCGTTTCGTGGTAGCGGCGCTCGGCATCGAGCCCCTGAAAGAGAAAGCCCTCGATCTCGTTGGCGGCGTTGAGCGTGTAGCCGTTTTTCGTAAATTGCTCCGTCGCGAATTTCTTCAGCGAGCCGCGAACGTCGCCGGCGAACGGCTTTCCGCTGCGGTCGATGACGTCGGCGAAGACGAGCACTTTCCCGGGGCCGAAGATATCCGCGGGGGCCCAATAGAAAGCGCTCCAATCGAGAAAGAGCCGCAGATCGCTCTCGCGTTGGGCGGTAAAACCGCGAATGGACGAGCCGTCGAAGGTGAGATTGTCGTGCGATTTCAACAAGAATTTCTTATCGTAATCGAGCATGTGCAAACGACCTTCGAGATCGCTAAAGAGCACGGTCACCGCTTTGATGCGATGCTCTTCCTGAAGATACGCGAGGCGTTCGGCTTGCAACGTCGCCGGTGCGACCCGGTCCTTGCGCTGCTGCTTGGCGCGAAGATTCAACTCTTCGAGCTCGGTATAAGAGAGGGTCAGGAACTCACGCAATTCGCTACTCATGGAAGGGGAGGTTGGCACGGAGCCCCCGGGGCGCCTTTGTCCACCCGGTAAAGCTTCGCCGGAGCGCGCTCGCCAATCGGCGAAAAGAGTTGGCATGCTGATCCGCCGCCTCGCCGATTGCCCGCAGGTTCCCTGGCGCAACGGGGCGGGAACGACCCGTGAACTCTACGTCGACGACGACCTGCGTGTAACGGTTGCTTCGGAGCGCAGCGAGGCCGCGTTCTCCGATTTTAGCGGTTGGTCGCGCACGATTGTGCCGCTCGGCGAGGGGCTCTCGCTGTTGGTCGGCGAGCGCCCCGAGGTGAGGATCCCCGCGTGGAGTCCCTTCGCGTTCTCCGGCGCGGAGCGCGTCCGCGCGCGACTTGCAGCTGGGCCGATCGACGCCTTCAATATCATGACGCGTGACGAGGCGCTCGCGCACCGGATGCTCTCGCTACCGCTTGCGCCGCCGAGCGATCCGCCCTCGGCGATCGCGCTCTTCGTGCTCCGGGGCACCCTCTCGCTGCGCGAAGAGCGCCTCGCCGCCGAAACGTTCGCACTCGCCGAGGGGCGCGAGGAGTGCGACGCTATCGCGCGCATCGCCCCGCCCTCCGCGGCGCAAGCGCTCGTCTTCGCGCTCGAAGCCCTTCGCGGCTGAAACATTTCGCATCGCCGCGCCGTAGTGCGGGCAACATGAATGCATCGAACAGATCTTTTCTTCGCTTCGCTGCGCTCGCCGCGGCATTGCTTTGCACCGGTATCGCACCGCCCGCACGGGCCGCGGCCGTGCCCTCGGCCGCGCAATACTATCGCGATGCACTTGCGATCATGGAGCGCCAACCGATTCCGCCGTATCTCACCTTTCAAACGAAGATCTCGCTGCACGGGCATCCGCCGACGCTCGACGATTATCGGCTTCGAACCGCCGACGGGCGCGAGAGTTCGCGCGAATTGCCGCGCGGGAAATGGGTAACGGGGCAAGGCGGCGGGCTCGACCCCACCTGGCTCGGTGTCAGTAAAATCGTTCGCTACGGGCTCGACATGGCGCAAGCGCAAGGCACCGCGCAGGGATCGGCGCCGAAGAGCTCGGCAAAAGTGCCGCCCGGCTTGAAGACGATTGCTATCGTCACCGCCGTCGCGCCCCACGATTACCTCATTACCGATCGCGGCCCGGCGATCTGCCCGAACGGCGCGCCCGGCCACGCGCTGCACTTCGAGGCGATACGCAACAAACAGCGCCGTCTCTTAACGCACGTCGTGATCGAGACCGCGACGGGACGCTTCTGCGAGATGCGTTTCTCGGTCGCCGATTCGCTGGTGGCCGTCGGCGTCTCCGGCTATCTCGCGCTCCATTTCGGCGAGAACGCCGATTATTGGCTGGTGCACGACGCGCGTTTCGTGATCGGCTTCCGTTCGTTCGGGCTGCAAGTCTCGCAGCTCACCGCGTGGATCGCCTTCCAAAACGTCGCCGCGCCGACGACGCTACCGGCCGCCGATTTCGCGCCGAGCCCGTCGCCGAGCCCGGCACGTGGGAATCGCTAGTGTCCTGAGCCGCAAGTCGCGCAACATGATCCGACGAGGGATTTTTCGGCGGGGCGAGGCGCGAAGAGGGAGCAATGCCGTAGCATTGTGACCGATGAGCAACGCTGCACCCGGCGGAAAA
>JAJYRI010000067.1 GCA_021794175.1 bacterium | reverse complement strand
CCAAACAGTTCGTGAAAGAGGTGCCGTCGATCGTCACGGACGGGCGCATGGCGATCTACGCCTACAATCGCGATCTCAAGCACTTCCATCCCGGCGTGCTCGCGCCGTTCGATAACATGATGAAGGTGGATATCTAGGCGCCGTCTTCATTCGCCTCAACATTCGCCTGCGCAGACCGCTCCTCGCTAGACGCTCGCGGCTCGGACAAACAATGTCAGGGTCCTCGCCGCTCGCTTAATCGCTCGTCGGGTCTCCCGCAGTCGAATGTTGAGGTGGAATTCGATCGGCGACTAATCGAGCAGAGCCTTTGGAGCGGTCGAGGCGTCGACGTAAATTGCGAGACGCTCGACCGTTCCGTCGTTTCCCATCGCCAAAGCGCTGCCGCCGGGGAAGCCGGTCGCGAATATCTGCGCGTAGCTGCCGCCGGGCGTCGGGATCGGCGTAAAATATTCGGGGAGCGCGAGAATCTGCATCCCCAGCTCGATCTCTCCGGGTACGAGGCGATAGCTCCCGCAGTCGCGCGCTTCCAGCGGCGGCGCCTGTGCGGCGCGGGGCCGATAGAGCTCGGCGGCGCTCAAGAGCGTACCGCTAAAAAAGAGCGTCAGGAACGCGCGTTCTCCGCCGATCCGCAGAGAGTACGTATGCCAACCCGCCGACGGATAACGATAGGCGATACCGAGCTCGCGCTCGACATCGCGGCGCGTGCTGCTTCCGACGGCGAGCGCGAGACGCTCGTTAAAGAGCGAGATCGGTGCATCGGCGCGCGGTGGAAGCGTCGGAGCGTGCGCGGGGCGCTTCCGTTCGTATATGCTCGCCAGCACCTCGACCGCGCGGCGCATCGCAAAATCCGGTGGTTCGCGCTCGCTCATCGGTGCAGGGTCGCAAGCGCGGGCAAGTGGATGCGTGCCTCGATGAAGAGCAGCCCTAATAACGTCCCCGCATAGGCGAGGCCGACGCGGATGCGCGCGGAGATCCCGATGCCGTCGGTCGTGGCGGCAAGCGCCGTGCGCCAGGATCCCGCGAGCCAGAAGATGCTGAAGAGCGCGATCAACGCAATCGGGAGGATCGGGAGCTGGGCGAGCACGGCGACGATGAGAAAGATCGGCAATGCGAGCAGGACGATCGGCGGCCAGACCGCCTGAATGATTCTGCCTCCGTCGAGCGGCATCACCGGCGCCATATTGAAGAGATTGAGCAGCGCGCTGATATTTGCCGCGAGCATCCAGAACGGATCGTGCGTCGCCAATCCGATCGCGAGAGCAGCGGCAGCAAGCCCCATGCCGGCGAGCGGTCCGGCGAGAGCGATGTAGGCGCCGTCCTCTTCGGTCGCCGGTTTGCTTCCCGGCGTGAGTGCCCCGATGAACGGAAGAAAGACCGGAGCCCCGACCGCAAGGCCGTAGCTGCGATAGGCGAGCACGTGCCCGAGTTCGTGGGCGAGGAGTACGAGTGCGAGGATGATGCCGAAACGCCATCCGAGGGTGAGCCCGTAGAGCCAGAGCGTTGCAAGAAAGCTGAGACTCCCGAACAAAATCGGCATGTGGAACAAGAGTAAGAGGAGCCCCTTAAACTTTGCGGCGAGCGCCGCGAGCGCGGCGAGCACGGCGGCCAGCCCCTTCGGCTTTTTCTTTTCCGGCTTTTCCGGGGACGGCTGCGGGGAATCCATGGGCGTTGATGCTTCGACTGCGAAGAAGCCCCCCCTCGTACGTCGAAGCAGGGGATGTCATGAAATTTGAAGAGCCGATCGAGCAACTGATCGCCGAACCGACGCGCTTCACGCGAGACGTGCATTTCCCCGATCCTGCCGAGATTCGGCTCTACGACGAGACGCTCCGCGACGGCGAACAGATGCCCGGAGTCTGCTATACACCGCAGCAGAAGTTGGAGATCGCGACCGCGCTTGCCGATATCGGCGTCCATATTATCAGCGTCGGCTTTCCCGCCGCATCCTCGGGCGACCGGCGAACGCTCCAGCTCGTCATGGAAGCGAAGCGGCGCGGAGAGCTCGGCGATGTCGAAATTCTCGTGATGTGTCGGAGCAACCGCAACGATATCGACGTCACCGTCGCTGCCCTGCGCGAGATCGGTGTCGATCCGCGCGATGTGACGTTCTTCATCTTTTCCAGCGGTAGCGATCTCCATCTAAAGTATAAGGTCGGCAAAGTTTTGTTGCGTTTTGCCGGCCGCGACGAATCGGAATGGTTAACGCTTCCGCTCTCGTTCTATCGCGAAGCGAACATCGAGTTGCAATGCGATGCCGTTCGCTACGCGCGCTCGCATGGCGTCGAACGGATCGAATTCGGCGGCGAGGACGGAAGCCGCGGCGATGTCGAGTACTTCATCGAATACTATAATCGCGTACTCGCCGCCGGCGGCACGCGCCCGGCATGGCCCGATACGGTCGGCTGCTTGACGCCCGAGGCGATGCGCGCGCACGGAACGCGGCTGATCGGCGGCCTTCCCAAGGGAATCCCGGTCGTGGCGCACCTCCACAACGACTACGGACTGGGAACCATCAATGCGATCACGGCAACCGCGTGCGGATTTAAAGTGATCTCGCTGACCGCTAACGGGTACGGCGAGCGTGCCGGCAACGTCAAGCTCCACGAATACGTGGTGGCGATGCGGCAATTATACGGCATCGAGATTCCGGGTTTCAAATATCAGAAGTTGCGTGAGTTGGCGCGCTTTATGGAGCGCATGAGCGGCGTCCCGATGCAACAGCACGAGCCGATCATCGGTTCGCGCGTTTTTGCGCACGAATCGGGGATTCACACGCACGGCATCATGATCGATCGCCGGATTTACGAAGCGGTTCCAAGCGAACTCGTCGGCGCGCATACGGAGTTTCTTTTCGGCAAGCACTCCGGGGTCGCGCTGGTGGAACAGACGCTGCGCGAAAACGAAGATCGCCTCGCGGCGAGCGGGGTCGAGGTGACGAGCGCGCTCGCGCATGCGGTTACCGAGCAGGTAAAGCGGATTCGCGAGGAGCGCGCTGCCGGCAACACGGCTCGCCAGGCGATCGAACGGTACGAAGAGATCGCCGGCGGTTTGGCGCTCGATGCCGAAGATGTCGTCGAAATTGCACGTGCGATCGGCGCGCGCGGCGTTACCGCCGCTGGGGCGCCGTCACCGGGAAATTAAACGACCGCTTCGGATAGGGTTCGCGCACGAGCGTAAAGTGCCACCATTCGGTCGGGTCGGCTTTGAACCCGTAGCGTTCCATGATCGTTGCGAGGAACGTGCGATTAGCGCGCGCTTGCGTGGGGACCGGAGCATCGCCGCGCGAGAGCGGATCGAAGAAGTCATACGGGGTTCCCATCGCTAGGCCATCGATGGTGAGATCGACGGTACTGCCGCGGCTGTGCGCGGAGCTTTCGGCGAGATATCCGCGCTGGAAAAGTTCGCTTTTCCGAACGTTCGGAAAGTAGCGTGCTTTCGCTGCGAGCTCGCTCGGGCGCTTGCTCCATGCGATGAAAGCACGAACCGCACGTTCGGGGCGATAGCAGTCGTAGACGCGCAGCGTGAGGTAGTGCTCGAGCAGCATGCGTTCGACCCGTGCGAGCGCTTTCGCCGCGGGCAATGTGAGAATGCAATCCGGGGCGTTGTAGCCGGGAACGCGCGCGCCGGTAAAATTATCCGGCGTTGCGTAGCCAATATCCTGACGGATTTCGGGAGCGAACGAGGCGAGGTAGGTAAAGCCGCTGGGAAGCGCGGCGACGAGCGAGGCGAGCGCGAGCAACGTCGCTTGGAGAATCGCGATCACTCCTTCGCGGCCTGCGCGAGGCCGATGCGCGCCTGTTCGAGACCGGTCTTCGCCGCGACGTTGCCCTTATTGATGACCAGCGCGCGTTCGTAGTATGGAATCGCGCGGGCGAATTGCGAGGATGCGAGATAGAGATCTCCGAGTTGTGTGAGCGCAACGCCGTCATGCGGATCTTTCGCAATGCGTGCCTTGAGTTGCGAAACCTGCAGCATCACCGCCGGCGGCGGCCCGCCCTGAACGGCGGCCGCGCTGCCTGCATTGCGCTGCATCGACGGACCGCCCGTCCCGAAGACCGATCCGCGCACGTCGAAGCCTTTGACGATGAAATCGCCGGTGACCAATAACAAGATGGCGGCGAAGGCGACGAACAGGCCGATGGCCAGCGGCGCGGGGAGCCCGCGCTTTGGGGATGGTGGAGCTTGCATGGAACCATCGTTCGACCGTCGCGGGCGTGGAACCCGCACGGAACGAGCACGCGCGACGGCGAAATAGCGGCGGCAATGAGCGCTCCCTTGCCGACCGAAGCCGACCTTCAGATGCTCTTCGCGCGACTCAATCTCGCCCATTTCGACGGCGAGATCGGCGCGTGTGCGATCGCCTACAACGAGCGGTTTTCAAATTGTGCCGGGCGGACGACCTATCGGGTTCCCGCGCTCATCGAACTCTCGCCGAAACACTTTCGACGCTATCCCGCGGCGCTCGAAGAGACGCTCGTGCACGAGATGATCCACGTGTGGTGCTTCCAACGCTTCGGCGAGACCGGGCACGGCACGCACTTTCGTCGCAAGATGAAGCAGTGCGGCATCACCTCGATCCATCACGATCTCGGCACGGTCCGTCCGCTCCAGGAGGCGAGCACCCGCTATATCTTCCGCTGCGAGCACTGCGGCATGGAGGCCCTCCGTCGCCGCCTACCGCGGCGCTCGATGACCTGCGGCCGTTGCAACCCGCGCCGCCACGACGCACGCTTTCCGCTGACGGTTTATGAGGTGGTCGAGATGCGGATTCTGGGTGAGGTCGGCACGATCGCTCCAAAACGAGCGGCATCTCGGGCATCCCGAGCGACCTAAGTCCAGGCGGTCCGGCCCCGCTTCGCGCAAAGATAGCGGGGCTATGACGACCACCAACACCGCCTCCAACGGCGCGCTTCAGTCGCGCAAAGAGACCGACTCCATGGGTGCCATCGATGTGCCCGCCGACAAATACTACGGCGCGCAATCGGCGCGCTCGCTCATTCACTTCGAGATCGGCGAGGGTAGCTGGCCCCGCGACGTGATGCCCAAGCAGGTCATCGTTGCGATGGCGCAGCTGAAGAAAGCTGCCGCTTTGGTCAATCACGATCTCGGAAAGCTCGATGCCGAGAAGACGAAGCTGATCGTCGCTGCAGCCGACGAAGTCATCGCCGGAAAGCTCGATGCGCACTTCCCGCTGCGGATTTGGCAGACCGGGTCGGGCACGCAGACCAACATGAACGTCAACGAAGTGATCTCCAACCGTGCGATCGAGCTCGCCGGCGGCGAGATGGGCAGCAAGAAGCCGATCCATCCCAACGATCACGTCAACATGTCCCAGTCGAGCAACGACACCTTCCCGACGGCGATGCATATGGCCGCAGCCGAGGCGATGGTCGCGATGCTGCCGGCCGTGCAGAAGCTTCGCGACGCACTCGACGTGAAAGCAAAAGCCTGGAAAGACATCGTGAAGGTCGGACGCACGCATTTACAGGATGCGACGCCGCTGACCCTGGGGCAGGAGTTCTCGGGGTACGTTACCCAGCTCGACCGCGCGATGGTCGCCTGCCGTGAAGCGCTCGATCATCTCTACGATCTCGCGATCGGCGGAACGGCGGTCGGTACCGGCCTTAACGCGCACCCCGAGTTCGCGAATCGCGCGGCGGCGAAACTGGCGGAGCTCACGAAGCTGCCGTTCCGCTCGCATCCGAACAAATTCACGGCGCTCGCCTCGCATGACGACTTCGTCTTCGCCTCGGGAGCGCTCAAAATGCTCGGCGCGGCGCTGATGAAGATCGCCAACGACGTGCGTTGGCTCGGTTCCGGTCCGCGCGCCGGGATCGGTGAACTCGTTCTCCCCGAGAACGAGCCCGGTAGCTCGATCATGCCGGGGAAAGTGAACCCGACGCAATCGGAAGCGATGACGATGGTCTGCGTTCAGGTCTTCGGCAACGACGTCGCCATTACGATGGGGGCGAGCCAAGGGAACTTCGAGCTCAACGTCTTCAACCCGGTGATGATCGCGAACTTCTTACACAGCACGACGTTGCTCCGCGACGCCTGCACGATGTTCCGCGAACACTGCATCGAGGGGCTCCAAGCCAACGAACCGGTGATCGCGAAATATCTCGCCGAATCGTTGATGACGGTCACCGCACTCTCGCCGAAGATCGGCTACGACAAAGCCGCCGAGATCGCGAAGAAAGCCCACCACGACGGCGCGACGCTCAAAGAGACCGCGCTGAAACTCGGTTACGTCACCGCCGACGAGTTCGACAAGATCGTCGTACCCAAAGAGATGACCTACCCGAAATAACGCCGCTTTTGCGGTAAGCGAACGAATGGCCGAGCAGCGATGCTCGGCCATTCTGTTGTTGGGAGACGCCTCGATACGGCGCGTGCCGCGCCTACTCGGCGTGACAATCCCGATGCCTGCTCGGAATGACAATCGCGGTGCCCACTCGGCGTGATACCTGCGCTGCTCTTAAACGCCGCCGGAGCGTTCGATCAACGCGATCTCCTCGCGATGGGCTTCGTCGAGCGCCTCTTCGCGCCCGCGCAACATCGAGATCCCCGCGGCGATCAGCGCGAGTGCGGCAAAGACGAAGAGGACGTCGTGAATGCCGGCGAGCAAATCGGCGCGCGGTGCGTCGAGCGTATCGCGGAAGTGACCGTAGCTCGCAATCGCCCAAGAAAGCAGTGATGAAGCGACCGCGACGCCGAGGCTCGTCCCCAGCGTTCGCGTGACGTTGAGCACGCCGCCGGCCGCCCCCAAACGATGCAACGGCGCGGCGCCCATGATCGCGCTGTTGTTCGGCGACGTGAAGAGTCCCTGACCGAGCCCGAAGATCGCGAGCAATGCAGTGACGGCGAGGAGCGAACCCGGCGCGCCGTTGAGAGCGAAGGCCAGCCCGACGAGCGAGAGCGCTGCGACCGCCATGCCGATCGCCGTGAGCCAGCGCGGGCCGAGTTTATCGGAGAGCGCTCCGGCGAAGGGTGCGATGATACCCAGCGCGATCGGGATCGTCGCCAAGCGCAGTCCGGCGGCGAACGGTGCGTCGTGATAGCCGCCTTCAAGCGCGAACGGCACTAATAAAAACACGCCGAAAAGCAGGCCGTACGAGATGAGCCCGGCGAGATTCCCCGCGCTAAAGGCGTGCGACTTGAAGAGCGTGAGATCGATCAGCGGTGGTTTCGCTCGGCGCTGATGAAGGACGAAAACGACGATCAGCGCGATTCCCGCGAGAGCGCAGCCGATGAAGAGCGGTGATGCGAGCCCCCAACTCGGCGCTTCGCTCAGCGCGATGAGGACGAGGGCGAGCGCCGGTGTCAGCAGCCAAGCGCCGAGCCAATCGAAACCGCGATCGTGAAGATGCATCCCTTCGGTGCGCGGCAGAATGAACCAGCCGAGGATCGTACCGAGGATGCCTGCCGGAACGTTGATCCAGAAGACCCAGCGCCAGCCGATCGCTTGTATGAGCAGACCGCCGAGCGCGGGGCCGAGCGAGAGCCCGATCGCTTGTGCCGCACCCTGAATGCCGATCGCACGCCCGCGCCGTTGCGGCCCCGCCGCAGCGGTGATGATCGCGACGCTGTTCGCTTGCAGTAGCCCCGCGCCGATCGCTTGTAAGACGCGCGCGGCGATAAGGATGCCGAGCGAATGTGCGAAACCGCAGAGCCCCGAGCCGAGAATGAAGACGAGAAATCCGCCGGTGTAGAGTAATTTCCGTCCGTAGATATCGGCGAGGCGGCCGAAGATCGGCAGCGTCGATGCGAGTACGAGCAGATACGCAAGCGAGACCCAGCTGACGTCGGCGAGCGAGGAGCGAAAGGTCGTCTGCAGCGTCGGCAGGACCAACTGCGCGATACTTGCGTCGAGCTGCCCCATGAAGGCGCCGATGCAAACCGTTCCGACGACGAGCCACGGATAGCTCTCCATCCGCGCCAACGAAGCCAGCGGGCCTGGTTCCCAGTGCGTCGACTCCGCAGCTTTCGGTGCGATCTCGCTCATTGCGGCCTATCGTACCGCTTAGATGACATGCGTGTCTCGCAGCAACATCGCAACGGCGGCTAGCAAGAGCGCGAGTGAGACGACGCCGAGCAGCTGTGCCGCGTGGAGCCGTCCGGCGATGCGCGGGCCGAGCGTCCCACCGACGATTCCGCCGAGGAAGAGCGGAATCGCGCGTAGGAAATCGACGTCGCCGGCTGCGGCGTGGGCGACGAACGCGAACGGCGAGGTCAGCGCGATCGCGAACTGCGAGGTCGCGGTAATGCTGTGGATGGGAACGTCGGAGAAATAGGCGAGCGCGGGAACGATTGCGATGCCGCCGCCGATGCCGAAGAGCCCTCCGAGAATCCCGGCCAAAAAACCGGCGAGCAGCGATGCAACCGGATGCATCGTTCGCGGGGCGCCTTCACGGTTCGCTCCGGAGAGCGCCAGCCGCGAGCGACGCAGCCCGAAGTCGAGCGCGACGCCGACGACGAGTGCTGCGAAGAGCCAGTCGAAGATCGGGCTGGCGATGCCTTCGACGATCCGCGAACCCAGGAGCGCACCGGGGATCGCCCCGGCGACCACCAGCAGCCCGACGCGCACGTTGATGCGCCGCGCGCGAAGGTTTGCAACCGTACTACTCGCGCCGTTGGCAACGACCATCGCCAACGACATTCCGGCGGCTTGGGCGGGGCCGAAACCAAAGGCCAGACGGAGGATCGGCAGCATCAGGAAACCGCCGCCGAGCCCAACCATCGAACCCAGCGCACTGGCAAGCACTGCGGCGAAGAAGAGCGCGAGATCGACGATCACGCCGTCGTTGCTTCGGCTGGTGCCTCGCGAGTCGGTACGACGACGTCGAAGATGCGCAGCGGTTCGACTTTTCCCTTGACGGTGACCGGATCGAGCTCGGTCACCTTGATAAGATCACGCACTTCGTTGTAGGTCGTCTCGCTGATAATAATCTGGCCGCCCTTCGCGACGTTGTACAGGCGCGCCGCCGTGTTGACGTTGTCGCCGATGACGGTATAGTTCATGCGCGAGCTCGCGCCGAGGTTGCCCATCACCACCTCGCCGGTGTTGATGCCCATGCCGACCGTAAAGACCTTTCGGCCCTGCGCCGACCATTTCGCAGCGAGTTCGGCGATCCGTTGCTGCTGTTCGATCGCCGCGAGAACGGCGTTCTTTGCGTCGTCGGGCGTCTGATACGGCGCGGAGAAGACCGCCATGACGCAATCGCCGATAAATTTGTCGACGTAGCCGCCGTACTTAAAGATAATCTTCACCATCTCTTCAAAGTACTCGTTGAGCTGGTGGTAGATATCTTCGGGGCTCATCGTTTCCGACATCGCGGTGAATCCGCGAATATCGCTGTAGAAAATCGTCGACTTGACGCGTTTGCCTTTGAGCGAGAGCGCTCCGGAGGGATCTTCGGATTCGAGAATCTCCGCGACGACCGCCGGGCTCACGTGCATGCCGAAGAGGTTGGTGACGACGCGGCGCTGCGAACCTTCGACGATGGTTCGATACGCAGCGACGAAGGTGACAGCGAGAATCATCGCTGCGACGACGTGAATGAAATCGAGCCAGACAAGATGCGTGACGAAAATCGCCATATCGATCCACGCATAGGCAAGGATCGTTACCGCCGAAACGCCGAGTGCGATACCGAAGCGCGCCGACATGAGGAAGAGCGCGAGGAGAAGCGGTAGGAGGACGATGAGGGTGATATCGATCCAAGTCGGCAACGTTTTAATATAGATACCGCGCAGCATCTGATCGGTCAGCCGCGCGTTGACGTAGACTCCCGGCATTTTCCCGCGCGCCGTAATCACGAAGTCACCGAGCGCCTGCGCGGTCGCTCCGACGTAGACGAGACGGCCCTTTGCGAAGAGTCGTAATTGCGAGATCGGCACCGTTAGCGCATCGGCGAGCGACATCTGGCCGCCGCCGATAAAGGTTGGGGCGGTGCTCTGCTCGCTGCCGACGCGGCCGCTTACCGCTTGCGTCGATGCGTAATGCGGGGGAAGGAGAAGTATGCGCCCGTGCAAACGCGGAACTTTTTCGAAATCGATCTTGTGGCCGAGATAGGTCTGCGCCGCGGCCGCCGCGAGCGAATAGAACGTTTCGTCGGAGAAGAAACCGGAGCCGCTGGTACGGATTTTCGGGAACTGTCCCGAGGTATAGCTGCCGACGCTATCTGAGCTGGAGAATCCCATCGCCGCGACATGTTTGGCTAAGACGGGAATTACCGGCTCGATCCCGATCTGGCCGGTCGTCGTGGTGTTCAGGGCATAGGCAAGCACGGTGGGCACTTTTGCAATCGCGCGTCCGAAAATCGCGTCTTGTCGCGGGCTCGGGCTCGGATCGAGGAAATCGAAATCGAAGGCGACGGTTTTCGCGCCGGCCTTCGCAAGCCGATCGAGCAGCGTACCGTAGACACCGCGACGGAAGGGCCACGTTCCAAGGCCCGCACTCGAATGCCCGCTTAACGAATAATCGTCGAGCGTAATCATTGCGAGGTTGTTGTTCGGGCTTCCGTAGTTCGGGCTTTTCAACCCGATGCGGTCGGCATGCGCGAGTACGGTGATGTGGGCGATGTAATCGGCGAGGCGCGAGATCTGAGGGTTCTGCGAGTAGAAGGACGCAACGCCGATGCCGCTTGCGATCAGTGCAAGTGCGAATGCGATGCCGAGCGACTGGAGTCTCTTCTTCACGGTCTGCCCTCTCCGGCGCGATCGCCGACGGCGTGATTAGTTGACGCGGCCGATATAACGCCGATCGCGCGTGTCGATACGGATGACGGTGTCGGGTTCGATGAAGAGCGGAACCTGCACGGTCGCTCCGGTCTCGAGCTTTGCGGGCTTCGTCGTATTGGTCGCGGTATCGCCCTTGAAACCGGGGTCGGTCTCGACGATGCGCAGTTCGACGTGCGGCGGAAGTTCGACGCCGATCGCGACGCCGTCGTGAAATTGAACGTCGACCGACATGCCGTCTCTAAGGAAATCGGCCGGACCGCCGATGAGCTCGCGCTGAATCGTGACATTCTCGAACGACTCTTGATCCATGAAATGGAAGCCTTCGTCGTCGTTGTAGAGCATCTGCATCGTTCGATTGTCGAGCGTCGCGCGCTCGACTTTCTCGCCGGCGCGGAAGGTCCGCTCGACTGTCGCCCCGGTGCGGACGTTCTTGAGACGGGTTCGCACGAATGCCGAACCTTTGCCGGGCTTCACGTGGAGAAACTCGATGACGGTCCAGAGATTGTTGTCCAACAGGATCGTGACGCCATTACGAAAATCGTTCGATGAGATCATAGCCCGCCCCAATACGGGCCGCGCCTCGCGAAGCCCTGTGCAATCGGCTAGCGGAAGAGTGCGAGAAAAGTCTCCGGCAGGGCGTTTGCCTGCGCGAGCACGGCGGTCCCGACCTGCTCCTCGATCCTGCTCTG
>JAJYRI010000066.1 GCA_021794175.1 bacterium | reverse complement strand
CGAGCGATGACGACGCCGTCGATGACGTGCGTGCGCTCGCCGAGCGTCTTGGAAAGACCGCGGTCGAAGCGACCGATACGCCGGGTTTCATCGTCAATCGTGTCGCTCGTCCGTTCTACGTTCAGGCGTTGCGCGCCGAGCACGACGCCGTCGCATCGATCGAAGAGATCGACGAGCTTGCGTTAGGGATCGGGTTTCCCATGGGCCCGTTTGCCTTGATGGATTTCATCGGACTCGATATTAATTTGGCGACGACGCGCTCGCTCTATGAACGTACGGGGGCCCCCCGCTTCGAGCCGGTCGAGACCCAGATTGCATTAGTTGACGCTGGTGCGTGCGGCCGGAAGAGCGGCAAAGGCTTCTACAATTACGAGGCGGGCGAGCGCCCGCCTCGATCGGTCGAAGCGCCCGAGCGCTCCGATGAGGAAGCGTTCGACGAGCGAATCTGCGTGCTCGGGTTCGGTGCGCTCGCCGACGACCTTTCGACGGAGGCCGAGGGAGCATTCGGCGAGATCGATCGCATCGAGAACGATGAGTTTCTCGCCGATATCGATTCTTCGGCGACTATCGCGTTCGATGCCGGCGATGGAACGACCGATCGCATCGAAGCATTATTGGAGATCGAAGGTGTTCTCGATCCGAGCTGCGCGATATTTTTCGATGCCTACAGCACCGATAGCAAAGCGCTGCTCAAACGCGCAAAACACCCCGAGCGTTTTATCGGCTACGGCATTCTCGGCCTCTTGGCATCGCAACGGGCGATAGAAATCGTCGATCATGACGCGCTCGACGACGACATGCTCGCGCTCGCGCAAGAGTTCTTCGAACGGCTCGGCAAACGCGTCGTCCTCGTTGCATCGTCGCCCGGGCTCGTTCTCGGGAGAATCGTCGGATCGATCGTCAACGAAGCGGTGATCGCCGTGCACGAAGGGGTTGCGAGCGCCGAGGATGTCGATCTCGCCATGCGCTTGGGGACGAATTACCCGCTCGGCCCGATCGCTTGGGGACGGGAGATCGGCGGCGCGCGCATCGCTCGCATCCTGCGCGCCGTCGCCGCCGAATACGGTCCCGATTTCGGCCCGCATCGGGCGCTGTGGCTGCTCGATCTCGACGAGGAGGGCGAAGGCGCCGATGGCGCGCCGCTCGGCGAGGACGGAAGCGAGGAACCCTCTGCGTGAGCGTTCGCGACGTTTGGGTGATCGACGCGGTGCGGACGCCGATCGGGCGGCTCGGCGGCGCCCTTGCCGGCGTGCGACCGGACGATCTCGCAGCAACCGTTCTTCGCGCGTTGATCGAACGCACGCAACTCGATCCCGCCGAGCTCGGCGATATTTATTTTGGAGCGGCGAACCAGAGCGGCGAGGATAATCGCAATCTCGCGCGGATGGCCGCATTGCTCGCCGGTTTCCCGGTCGAGGTTCCCGGTGCGACCTTCAATCGGCTCTGCGGTTCGAGTTTACAGGCGATCAATAGCGCCGCGCAGGCGATTGCATGGGGTGAATGCGACGCTATCGTCGCCGGCGGCGTTGAATCGATGACGCGCGCTCCCTACGTGTTACCGAAGAGCGGGCAGCCGTTTGCGCGCGATGCGCGGCTCTACGACACGACCATAGGGTGGCGGATGGTGAACCCGAAGATGCCCGAAGAGTGGACGATCTCGCTGGGCGAAACCGCGGAGCGCGTCGCCGATCTCGACGGCATCGGGCGTGAGGCGCAAGATCTCTTCGCGCTCGCTTCGCAGGAAAAATGTGCCGCCGCAGTCGCGCGCGGTGCATTCGACGGCGAACTCGTTCGCGTGAGCGTTTCTGCACGCGACGGCGAGCGGTTGGTCGAGCGCGACGAACATCCGCGCCCCGATACGCGTTACGAACGGCTCGCCGCGCTCGCGCCGGCATTCCGTCCGAACGGTACGGTGACCGCCGGCAATTCATCGGGAATGAACGACGGGGCGGCTGCGCTCTTGCTCGTCGAAGCGCAGTTTGCCAAACGACACGCTTTACAGCCGATCGCCCGCGTCCTCGCAAGCGGCGTCGCCGGCGTTGCGCCCGAGATCATGGGCGTCGGCCCGGTGCCGGCAACGCAGAGAGCGTTGCGCTCGGCAGGGCTGCGCCTTGAAGAGATCGAGCTCGTGGAACTCAACGAGGCTTTCGCCGCGCAGTCGTTGGCGTGTATCGGCAGGCTCGGGCTCGATGCCGAACGCGTCAACGTCAACGGCGGAGCGATCGCGCTGGGCCATCCCCTCGGTGCGAGCGGTGCGCGCATTGCGACGACGCTGCTTCACGAGATGCGGCGACGAGGGACGCGCTACGGATTGGCGACGATGTGTATCGGTGTCGGACAAGGGATCGCGACGATCTTCGAAGGAATGGCGGCATCATGAACGTTACGCAGCAAGCGACGAAACTGCTCATCGGCGGTAAATGGGTGGACTCCGAGCGCAGTTACATCGATTATAATCCGGCGACGGGCCGGGAGCTCGCTCGCGTCGCCGACGCGTCGAAGAGCGATTGCGACGCGGCGGTTGCCGCAGCTCGCGCGGCGTTCGACGCCGGTAAGTGGTCGGGGATGCCCGCATCGCGGCGTGCGAAGATTCTCAATAAGATGGCAGCTCGCATCGGCGAGATGGCGAGCACGATTATGGAATCGGAGATTCGCGATAACGGCAAAGCGCTGGCGACGGCCAAAGGCGAGATCGGCGCGATCGTCGATTGTTTTGAGTTCTACGCCGGTGCGAGCTTAACGTTCGGCGGGCAAACGCTCTCCGGCCCACTGCCGAGTTATCTGTCGTACACGCTTCGCGAGCCCGTCGGCGTCGTCGGAGCGATCGTTCCCTGGAACTTTCCGCTCTTACTTGCGAGTTGGAAAGTTGCCCCGGCGCTCGCCGCAGGTTGCGCTGTGGTTTTGAAACCGGCGCCGGCGACCCCCTTGACGGCACTTGCACTCGGCGAGATCGCACTGGAATGCGGCGTTCCCGACGGCATCCTCAACATCGTGACCGGCGAAGGGCGCGATCTCGGCCAGTGGCTCGTCGAACATCCGGGCGTCGATAAAATCGCGTTTACCGGCAGCACGCAGACGGGGCGAATCGTCGCCGCGACGTCGGCGCAGACGCTCAAGCGCGTCACCTTGGAACTCGGCGGGAAATCGCCGACGCTGGTGTTCGAAGATGCCGATATCGAAGCCGCGGTCGCCGCGTCGATCTATGCAATCTATTACAACAGCGGTCAAGCCTGCGAAGCACGTTCGCGCGTGCTCGTCCACGAATCGGTCTACGACCGTTTTGTCGAATCCTTTTCGGCGAGAAGCGCCGGTTTGCGGCAGGGCGATCCGCTCGATCCGCAGACGCAGATCGGTGCGATTACCTTGCGCGAGCAATTCCAAAAAATCGAGCGTTATTGCGCCCTCGGTTTAGAAGAAGGCGCGCGTCTGATCTTCGGCGGGAAGGCCGCGGAGATCGGCGGCGAGTTCGCCGACGGAATGTTCTGGCAGCCGACGGCCTTCGAGGCCGAGCCGAGCAATCGCATCGCGCGCGAAGAGATCTTCGGCCCGGTCGTCGTGTTCTCGCGCTTTCGCGACGAACGCGAAGCGATCGCACTGGCGAACGACTCCGATTACGGGCTGGCGGCGAGCGTCTGGACGCGCGACGTCGGGCGCGCGCATCGCATCATCCGTGCTTTGCGCAGCGGAACCGTCGCCGTCAACGCGCCGTACTCGGTCTTTCCGGGCGTCCCCTTCGGCGGTTACAAGTCGTCGGGATATGGCCGCGACCTCTCGGCCGATACGCTGGCGCTCTACAGCGAAACGAAAAGCGCGCTGCTCCAGATCGGAGAGCGCGCGATGAATCCCTTCGGCGTGTAACCGCGGCCGACGGCGCCGGAGCTGCTGGTTTAGGTTCCCAGCGTCAATGGATAGGTTGCAGAAGTTCCTTGCCAGTTTGACGTACAGATCTGGTAGGTGGTGATTGCACCCGATGCCGAGGACTGCGTGAAGAAGCAATAGACCGTTCCCGGCGTCATCGCCGTGAATTCGACCTCTCCGGAGGTGTTCGTCGTCTGTTGCTGGAGGACGTTCGCGGGTGTCGCACAGCCGTTACTCGTGCAGAGCGAGACGGCGACGTTGGGAACCGGCGTCGCCGAGGCGGTGACCTTGACGAATGCAGTCGTAATCGACGGATTCGCAGTCGGCGATACGGTCGGCGAAGCGGTCGGCGTGATAAAGGCGGTCAGCCCATTGTTGGAGTTACAGGCGACAACGGAGAGCGCGAGCGCGAGCAGCGCTCCGGCGATGATAAACGGTCGTGGCATAGCCGTGCAGAGTGCGCTATCCGGGCTGCGCGTTCCTCTCCGCCGCCTTGGCAATCGGAAGAGAGCGGGCGATATGGGCAGGCAGGAACCCCTTGCCGAGTGCGCCCCAGCGGGAGTCCCCGTCGTCGAGGAGTATCGACGCGCCGCGCTCGCGCACGAGCTCGCCGATGCGGCTCTCCGACTCGATGTAGGCGGCATCGCAGTCCTGCGAGCGTGCAAAGGTGACCGCTGCTTCATCGGTGTCCGCGAGGACGACGACGTAGCCCTCTTCTTCGAGTTCTCGCGCGCGTTGGGCGCTCGCCGGAGTGATTCCGGCAAGGACGACGACCGGTTGCCGAAGTTTGAAGATGCGCGACGCAAGGATGGAGAGGACGGTGGAAACGGAGACCGTGAGCACGATAACGACGAAGAGTACCTCGGAGAAGCGGTTTCCGCCGCGGAATCCCCACGCCGTGAGTTGCGTCGCATAATAGGTCGCCAGCGAGACCGCGACGATGCCGCGCGGGAAAACGGTGCAGGCGAAGATGCGCTCGCGGAGGTTTAGCGAGGATCGAGCCGTCGCCAGGGCAACGACGATAATGCGGAGCAGGACCAGCGTTCCGGCGATCGCCGCACCGACCCCGACGAGCGGCAATATTGCAGCGATGCGAATCTGCGACGCGAGCAGCACGAAGACGGTCGAGAGTGCGAGAATCGAGAGATCTTCTTTATAGGAACGGAGCAATCGTTCGCTCGGGAGTCCGCGAAAGTCGACGACTAGGGCGCAGGCGATGATCGCCGTTAGGCCGCTCTCTTGAGCGAAAAATTCTCCGAGCGCGTACGCCCCGAAAGCGAGCGCGAGCAATAAGAGTTTCGTGATATCGCTCGACCAGGTGCGCGCGAAACGCCGGAGCAAAAAGAGCCCGATTGCGCCGATAGTGAGGCCGACGATCGCGCCGGTTCCAAGCCGTTCGACCGTTGCCAGCGCGGTGAGAAACGGGCCGCGCTCGCGCGTGGTAAATGAGGTGAACGTCGCCGCCGCGACGATCACCCCCATAGCGTCGAGCAGTATCCCCTCGGTTTCGAGAAGGTGGCGCAGTTCGGGGCGCAGTCGCAAACGTGCGAGCAGCGGCCCGGTAACGGTCGGGCCGGTAACGATGCAGGCTGAGGCAAGCATCGCTGCGACGATCGTCGAGAGCCCGAACGCGCGCGCGACATGTGGAATCACGACGAGCGTTAAGCCCGCGCCGACGATGACGAGGAGGAAGAGCGGCCGTTTCGGTAAGCGGCCGATATCGATGCGCAGCGTGGCCTCAAAAAGGACGATGACGACGCAGAGCGAGAGCAGCGCGCGCGTCGCCGGTGCGGCGAGATCGAGCTGCAGAAAATTGAGGCCGCTCGGCCCGAGCGCCAGACCGAAGACGAGCAGCGTGATAATCGACGGGATCCCGAAGCGTCGCGAAAAAGCCCGTGCGAGCAGTGCGGCGACGAGCACTGCCGCGGCCCCGAATTCGACGACCAGCGCCGGATAATGTGCGAAAATTGCACTCACGGATGGGCGTTTCTTTCGAAGAAGCGATTCGAGCGATCGTGGAGCAGCGCGTAGTATTCGCGGAAGATCGCCGCAGCGACGCTTCCCGGCCAGTGCGCCGGAAGCAGCACGCTCGGCAGCGCGGGATCGACGTAGGTGAATTTACGATAATCGTGGACGAGCCAGAGTCGTTCGACGAATGCCTCCCGCTCGCCGAATCGTCGCGCGCTCCGCTCGGCGTTGAGGCGCGGCCGATAGAGTTCGGTGAAGCGTTGATACGCCGCGGCGATTCCGGGAAGATCCCAGCAGCGGGCGACGAGTGCGGCGTCGGTGCCGGGGCCGCGATGCGAACTTTCGAAGATCGCGATATCCTCGCTCGCTTCGGCTTCCTGCGCAGCCGCAGTAACCGCCGTGAGGTCGCCGTTCGGCGAGATCCACGTCGAGGTCGCCAAGGGGGCCCAGCCGAGAACGGCGAGCTCCTTCCGCAGGCGGTCGCGACGGTCGCGACGCTGCTCGTCGATCGAATAGACGAGCATCCGCCAGAGGCCATCCCAGTCGACGAGCGGGCCGTAGATGCGCGGGCTCAACTCTTCGATGCGCCGTCGGCCGCGCTCGGTGACGGCGTAGAAAGCGCGGTTCCCGCTCCGCTCCGCTTGGAGCCAGCCCTGCCGGGCGAGGCGGGAGACCGACTGGCGAACCGCGGCCTCGGAGACGCCGAAGGCATCCATGAGGCGGACGAGCCCGGCGAGCGCGACCCGCTGCTCTCCGGCGCGCCGGGTCACGATATCGCCGTAGATATTGAAGATGAAGGAATTCGGCCGCGAAACCTCCCTGATGAGACTTTTATCGTATATCACTTCTTGCACGGTATGCGATTCTTTTGTCACAATAGTCCTTGCCGGAGGGTGTATGGCTGCGCGTATCTCGACTTTTGACGACTGGATCGACTTGCTTCAGTCTTGGCAGAACGATATCGGACTGGATCGTGAGCTGATCGAACGGTTCATGCCGGGCTATCGCTTCGAGGCCAAATACGGAGAATTGCCGACCTCCGAGATCTATTTCGGTGATTTCAAGGGCGAGCGCCGTTGGGAACGAGTAACCGATATTCCCGACCAGCGCATGCGCGATGCAGCGTTGAATATGATCGTCTATCAGGGCGATACCGAGTTTGCTTCGAACGAGCAGCAACGTTTCCTGGTTAATAACGCACCGACGGAATACGACCTCGCCGCACTCGTGCGCATTATGGTCGAAGAAACGCGACACGGTTACCAAATGTGCCACCTGCTGGTCGAGCAGTTCGGTAGCGAGGGGCGGATCGAGGCGCAGAAAATGCTCGAACGCCGCGCGTTCGGGAAGAAAAATCGTCTCCTCAATGCCTTCAACGAAGACGTGACGCATTGGCTCGATTTCTTTGCCTATACGAATTTTATGGATCGCGACGGCAAGTTCCAGTTGACGATGCTCTCGCATTCGGCATTCGCTCCGCTCGCGGCTTCGATGGGCCCGATGCTGCGCGAGGAAAGCTTTCATATGGGAACCGGCATCTCGGGGCTGCGCCGCATCGCCAAAGCCGGCGTCATTCCGGTAGAGATTCAGCAGAAGTACTACAACAAATGGATATCGGGTTCGCTCGATCTCTTCGGCACCGATCATTCCGGTTCGGCGCAGTGGGCCTATACCTGGGGTATTAAGGGCCGCGTCGATGAGGATAGGCTCTCGGGCGAGGCGGATAAAGAGGCGCTGAACGAACGCGCGCGCGAGCAATTTTATGAGGAAGTTCTTCAAACGGTGCAGCGCGTCAACGACGTCAACGTCAGCGAGAAGAAACTCTACGTTCCCGATATGAAATTCAATCGGAAGATCGGTCAATACTCGGACCGACATTTTGCCGTCGACGGCCGTGCGCTCTCCGACGAGGAGTGGAAGGCATACGAAGCGAGCGTTCTTCCTTCGCCTGCCGACGACGTGCTGCTCAAGGAGTATTTTAAGGACCCGTCGTGGATCGCCGCTAAGGGCGACCTCCGCGCATAAATCATCGCGATCCTACCTACGTTAAAGAAATGAGAACGAATATGAGCGGAAACGGCACGACCACCCAGAGCACCCCCTTCGGCCGCGAGGAGCGCGCCTTCGAGGGAAAACGCGTTATTAACTATCACGTCGACGGCCACGTTGCCGTCGTCGAGATGGACGACCCCCCGGCAAATACCTACACGCACGAAATGATGCGCCAGCTCGACGAAGCGATCGTCGATGCGCGCTTCGACCCCAACGTGGAGGTGATTCTCCTGATCGGTAAAGGCGAGAAGTTCTTCTCGGCCGGCGCGAATATCGCGATGCTCAACGCCGTGACGCCGGAATTCAAGTACATGTTCTGCTTACACGCAAACGAAACGCTCTCGCGTCTCGAGCAGACTCCGAAGTTGGTCATCGCCGCGCTCAACGGACATTGCGTCGGTGGCGGTATGGAGATCGCGATGGCCGCCGACATTCGCATCGCGCGCAAAGATGCGGGAAAGATCGGTCTCCCGGAGGTCGCACTCGGCGTTCTCCCCGGTACCGGCGGAACGCAACGCCTCGCCCGTCTCGTCGGAAAGTCACGCGCGATTGAATTAATGGTGACCGGCAAGACCTTTAGTTTCGAACAGGCCGCCGACTGGGGAATCGTCAACGAAGTTTTGGAAGGCGATGCCGCGAGTTTCCGCGAGCAGATGCTCGCCTATGCGCGTCAGTTCTGCACGCCGAACAAAGCCCCGATGGCGGTCGGCCACATCAAACGCGCCGTCCAAAGCGGCGCCGAGATGCCGCTGGAAGCGGGCCTCACCCTCGAACGCGAGTTGCAATCGTTGCTCTTTAAGAGCGGTGATGCGAAAGAAGGCATCGCCGCCTATAACGAAAAACGCGTGGCTCGCTTTAAAAACGGGTGAAACGGTGGGAGACGCGCCTCGCCTTACTCGCGGTGATTCTCGCGAGCCTCTCGGCGTTGAATATACCGGGGCGTCTCCTGCTCGCGCTTACCGCGATGCTGCTGCTCTCGATCATTGCGAGCGCGCGGCTGCGCGCCGCACTCTACGGTAAAAAAGAGCGCCCCACCGGGTTCGATGCCGCTGCTACGGCAGCGAGAATCCGGGAGGAGCGCTCGCACCGTTTCACCCGCCGTTAGAGCGACCGCGGGGAATCTCGGCCGGGGCTTCGCGGCCCCCCGTCGAAGCGGCGCGGTATGGTTACCGCATTTATCCTCATGAACGTCGAGCGCCCGCGCTTGAAATCGATCGCCGACGATCTGCTCGCAATCGACGGCATCGCCGAAGTCTATTCCGTCGCCGGGCCGTTCGATCTCGTTGCGATCGCCCGCGTGCGCGAACACGAACAGCTCAACGATCTCGTTACCGAACGCGTCGGCGCGCTCGACGGCATCGAATCGACCGAGACCCTCATCGCGTTCCGATCCTTCGCCAAGAAAGATCTCGGCTTACTTTGGGATATCGGGGAATAGACGGGGTATAGGACAGGATGGGGGCGAACCTCTGTTCGCTTTTTTCGTCGATGCGCGGGGCCATAAAAGTTCATCCCGTTGCGCAAAATGGCGGAGCGACCAACGTCGCACCAAAACGGGCCCCTTAATGTAATAAAACGGTAAAGGACTCAACCGAGAGCTTGGTGTATCCGGCGCCCGGGATTTTTCTTAGCCTCACTCTTTTTGGAGCGCTCGTTTTTTATGCGTCGTTGGCTCGCCGGTCTGCTCTTTGTTGCTCTCTGCTTGGAATCGTCGGGTGCCTCGGCACTCGCCGCTTCCCAAACTTCCGCTACGACTCCACCGCTGGGCACGGCGCTTGCCGCGGCGTTCGCCCCGGCGATCGCGGCGATCCGCGGTTCGGAGCTCGTTGCGATGCTCGACGGACAAGGGAATCGCTGGAGCGCGATGCATGCGCCGGCGCCGACGATTCTGCGCGTGAGCCGCGCGCTCGTGCAGCCCAACGTCGCGCGCTATCGCATCGTGCAGCCGGTGCTGCGCTATGGCGCGCGCGTCTCCGCGCCGTTGCCGGTACGTATGCAGATTGGTGCGATCCGCGATCCGCGCGCGATGCGCGCGAACGTGTCGGCGAGCGGCGCGCGTACGACGGCGATCTATTTCGGGCATTGCCCGGTTGGCTACACCGGTGTGTACCCGCGCTGCTATCCGCCGGCGACAAAATGCCCGCTCGGTGAGATCGGGATTCCGCCTGCATGCCATCCGATCGTCGCGACGCCGACGCCGGTTCCCGCGACGCCGAAACCGATCCCAGCAACGCCCACGCCGATTCCGGCAACCCCCACGCCGCTGCCGCTGGCGACGGCGACGCCTGCACCGGTGCTGCACCCCGGCATCAATCGCTGGTGGACCTACGAAGAAGGCGCGCTTCCCGGCGTGGGCAAGTGGATGGTCAACGTCGGCAGCGGCAACCTCGTCGTGCAAGCCGATGATGTCGATGTGCCCGAGCGCGGCATCGATCTCGCGTTCCGCCGCACGTACAACTCGCAGAGCACGCACGATAATCTCGGCAGTGACGGCGGTGAACCCTCGGTCTTCGGCAACGGCTGGACCAATACGTTCGACGCGCATTTAAGCTACGTCGCGGCGACCGATACGGTCACGGTGTGGGATATCGACGGCACGCGCTACGATTATACGCCTAACGGCAGCGGCGGCTGGAATCCGCCGCCCGGGCTTCATGCCAAGCTGACGTGGGATGGCGGTTGCGGGTATTTCTGGACGAAGAAGAGCGGCACGCGCTACCACTTTTGGGCGCCCTTTGCCGCCTGCGGCACGCCGAGTGCGTATTGGGGACGTGTTTGCCAGATTGAAGCGCGCAACTATAACAACGCGCTGAATTTCGCGTATTTCTGGGTTGGTGGCAACGCCACGAATCCGCAGAATCTCACGGAGATCGTGGTGACGCACTCCGATGGGCAAGCGCTCACCTTGAGCTTCGGGCTGGTGAACGGCCACGACGAGCTCACCGCGTTGCAACGCCCCGATGGCGTCAGCATCACCTACGGCTACGATGCATCGGGAAATTTGATCGAAGTCGATAGCCCGAGTAACGGCAGCGGCGTGCGCCCGTCGACCTACGGCTACGGCGCGAACCATCAGCTCACCGATGTGGAGAGCCCGCGCTACGTCGAGAGCGTGCGCAGCACCGGTACGGCGACGCAAGGCGACTCGGTGCAGTTCGGCTACACCGGGATCGCCGTCAGCAGCGTGGTGAACGTCGGCGTTGCGAACTTCACGCCCAACGACGGCACCAACACGCCGTTGCAGCCGGGAATTGCCGGCGGCGTGCAGGCGTGGCGCAGCGAAACGTTTTCGGGCATCGGCACTGCCAACGTGGCCCTGAGCGATAGCGCGGGTCACGCGGCAAAGTGGACGGTCGATCCGCTCGGTCGGACAATCGGGAGTTCAGAATGGACGGGGAGCGAGTGGCTCACCTCGACGATGACCTGGGATAGCGACAACAACCTACTCAGTTTGAAGCTGGCTCGCTCCGGTGGAGGGTTTTAGATTGGACATCATGCAGCCCGCGCCTTCCGGCGCTCGAATTCCATGGGCGAGAGATTTCCTAGCGCCGTATGTCGACGCCGCGGGTTATACCAGCCCTCGATAAAATCAAAGATTGCAAGCTCCGCCTCGCGATGGTTCCTGAATCGATTCGTAACGAGTAATTCGCATTCCAACGTCGCGTTGAAACTCTCGCACATCGCGTTATCGTAGCAATCGCCGACCGAACCCATCGACG
>JAJYRI010000065.1 GCA_021794175.1 bacterium | reverse complement strand
TTGCGCATCGATCTTCCCGCTCGTCCGGGCCTGCTCCCCGGAATGTTCGCTCGTGCGATCGTTCCGGCTCGGAGCGCTCGCGGCGCGCGCGTCCCGCTCTCGGCGTTGGTCGAACGCGCCGGCCAAAGCGGCGTCTTCGTCGTCCGCAATGGGAAAGCCACGTTCGTCCCGGTTGATTCGGTCGTCAGCAGCACGCGCTATGCGATCGTGAGCGGACTCTCCGACGGGACGACGATCGCCACCAGCAACCTCGCCGAACTCACCGACGGGGCCGCCGTGACGGTCGTGACTCGATGAAACCATTGACCGGAATCGGACGGCTCGCCCGCTATTTCCTCACCTCGAAGCTCACGCCCACGATCGTCATCGCGATCTCGGTCTGGGGTATCTTCGCCATCTTACAAACGCCGCGGCAAGAGAACCCCGAGATCACGATGCCCGCGGCAACGATTTTCACTCAGTACTCCGGCGGATCGGCACGCGAGGTCGAACGCCTGGTAACCGAGCGCGGCGAACGCGTGCTGCAAGAAGTTCCCGGCATCAGCCACATCTACGCGACGACGACCCAAGATTACTCGATGCTCACCGTGCTCTTCCACGTCGGCGAGAGCCCGAGCAAATCATTCGTCGCACTCTACGACCAAGTGAATGCCCACCTCGGCGATCTCCCACCCGGCGCTTCGCACCCGGTCATCACGCCGCTCTCGGTGGACGACGTTCCCATCGTCGTGCTGAATCTTCACGGCAAACGCTACAATCGCGGCCAACTCTATCAGTCCGCACAACGTGTCATCGCCGACGTTCGGGCGATTCCCGGAGTCTCAACGGTGCAGACCTTCGGCGGGCGTCCGCAAGTCGTGAACGTTCGCCTCGACCCGGTCAAACTCGCAGCGTTCGGCCTCTCTCCCGGTCAGATCGCGGCGGCCTTAGGCGCGAGCAATACCGTGCAAGCCGTCGGATCCTTACATAGTAACGGCGAGAGCCTCGCGGTTCGCGCCGGCGACGCGCTCACCTCGCTCGATGCCGTGCGCGGCCAAATCGTCAACGTCAGCGATGGAGAGCCGGTCACCCTCGGGCAAGTGGCGTCGGTGAGCATGGGGCTCCCCCCACGCGAGAATGCAACCGGTTTCGGCTACGCTGCCGGTACGAAGGGCGCACCGCAAACGCTCCAAGCCTCGGTGAGCATCGCAATCGCAAAGAAAGCGGGAACGAATGCCGTAACGGTCGCCGACGCAATCCTCAATCGCGTCAAAAGTATCGAACTACCGCCCGGCGTGACGCTCGACGTTACGCGCAACGACGGCAATAAAGCCAACCTTGCCGTCAACGAACTCATCCAACGTTTGCTCGAAGCGATCGTTATCGTCGTTGCGCTTCTCTTCGTCCTCGGATGGCGCGAAGCATTAGTCGTCGCAACCGCGATTCCGTTAACGCTTTTCGTAACGTTGGGAATCGGCATGATCGACGGACAGTCGATCAACCGCATCACGCTCTTCGCGCTGATTCTCTCGCTCGGTCTGCTCGTCGATCAGGCGATCGTGATCGTCGAAAACATCCACCGTCACTACCACGTCGTCAATCCCCATCGCTCCAAGGCCGAAGCGACGGTGCTTGCCGTCGAAGAGATCGGCAATCCCACCACGCTGGCGACGATCACCGTCGTGCTCTCCTTCCTTCCGATGCTCTTCGTTACCGGCATGATGGGCCCGTACATGCGGCCGATTCCGCTCAACGTCCCCATCGCGATGATCGCCTCGCTGCTCATCGCTTTCACTATCACGCCCTGGGCGACGTACGCGTTACTCCGCAATCAAAAACCGAAACCTTCGCACGGAACGCCGAAATGGATTCTGCCCTTTCGTAATGCGCTGGCGAAGATGCTCGCCGACCGCAAGCTTGGGCAACGTTTTCTTCTCATTCTTGCCTTTGCACTGATCGTCGCCGTCATGCTTCCG
Organism: bacterium; assembly: GCA_021794175.1. Classification (GTDB taxonomy): domain Bacteria; phylum Vulcanimicrobiota; class Vulcanimicrobiia; order Vulcanimicrobiales; family Vulcanimicrobiaceae; genus JABEUX01. Next base: position 9,752 of record JAJYRI010000065.1, on the reverse strand, counting down.
GTCTTCAAGCTGGTGAAGTTCCGCATGCTTCCCGACGCCAACGAGACATCGTTCCTCGTGGCAATCGATGCGGCTCCCTCGAGCTCGATCGCACAGACCGACGCGATCGCCGCAGCGGTCGGACGCAAATTAGCGACGTATCCGCAGATTCGCTCGTATCAGACCTTCGTCGGCACCAACGCGGTCCCCGATCTCGCGGCGCTTTTCCAGGGAACGGTTTTCCGGAATGCGCCCAATCAAGCGGAGATCCACGTGAGCCTTCTACCGAAGGATCGCCGCTCGATCGAATCCGCTCCATTCGTAGCCGAGATTCGCCCGGCGTTAGCCGCTGTTGCCGCTGCGAACGGTGCCTCGCTGCGCATCTTACAGGTGCCGCCGGGCCCGCCGGTGCGCGATACGATTCTCGCGAAGATCTACGGCCCGGATCCTGAGGTGCGGCGCGCGATTGCGGCCCGCGTCGTTGCGATGATGCAGCACGAACGCGGCGTCGTCGATATCGACTCGAGCTTTAAAGATCTGCCCGCCTCCTTGAACCTCCGCGTCGACCCGACCAAAGCCGCACTCGCCGGCGTATCGGTCGTCGATGCGGTGCAAACGCTCGGCATGGAACTGCACGGTGCGCCGGTCTCGACGCTCCACGTTCCCGATCAGACTCGGCCGGTATCGATCTTCCTGCGGCTCGCGCGCGCATACCGGGGCGACCCGGCGGCGCTCGAATCGCTGATGTTGCCCTCGCGCACCGGCGCGCAGGTTCCCCTGAGTGCGGTCGTGACCGCGCGTGCGGGGAACGTCGAACGTCCGCTCTATCGCGACGACTTCCGCAACGTCTCCTACGTCGGCGCCGATATGGCGGGGCGCAGCTCCACGTATGCCGTCATCGACATGGCGCTCGCACTCATGCGTCACCCGCTCCCCGCCGGATATACGATTTCGTGGGGCGGCGAATGGAGCCTCACCAATCGCGTCTTCGCCGATCTCGGCCGCGCGATGCTCCTCGCCTTCATCCTGATTTACTTCTTGTTAGTCGCACGATTCCGCTCGTTCATGATTCCGCTCGTGGTACTCGCCGCCGTGCCTCTTGCGATCATCGGCGTCCTACCCGGTTTCGCGATACTCGCTCCGTTCGGAATCTATTTCTCGGCGACGGCAATGATCGGGTTGATCGCGCTCATCGGCATCGTCGTACGAAATTCGATTATCTTGCTCGATTTTATCGAATCGAAAATCAAAGAAGGCATCCCGCTCAACGAAGCGTTGACCGAGGCCACGACCGCGCGAACGCGGCCGATCTTCCTCACCGCCGCCGCCGGGGTGCTCTCCTCGATCGTGATTGCCGCCGACCCGGTCTGGAGCGGTCTTGCGTGGGCGCTCGTGTTCGGCATGACGATGTCGGCGGTGTTATCGGTCCTCGCAATTCCACTCTTATACGGCATCATCGCACGGGATCGCGCGCCGGTATCCCATGCGCTTCCGACACCGGGAATCGAGGCAGAACGCGTGCGTAGCATCGTTAATTTCCCCGAACTCGATTGTATCGAGCTGGAATCGACGGCACTCCCACGGCTTCTCGAAGGCGAGAGCATCAATCTCGACATGGAGATCTTCCGCGGCGAGGGAGATGCCCGAGACGCCGTCGCCTATCTCAGCGGTCCCTTCCGCGTGGAGAAGGCAAGCGTCGAACTGCAGAGCGCGTACGGCGCCATCACCTCGACGCAACACCTCACCTTGCGTTCGCTCGAAACCGCCCCCTCATGGAAAGAACTCGATCGTGAATAAACGCCTCGTTATCCCCCTCGCACTCGCAGCGATGCTGCTTCCCTTCGGCGCGCTCCGCGCTGCGACGACGCCGGCGACGGTATCGGCGCAACCGCTGAGCCTCGATGCAGCAGTCAAGATCGCGCTGATGCAGAACAACTCCTACCGAAGCGCTGCGGTCGGCGTCGATGCGGCGCGCGCGACGCTCGGCGAGGCCGAAGCTCCGCTGCTCCCCGGAGTCGCTTTACAGGATTCCTACCAGAGCGTCAGCACCGTCGCGAAACTCAGCACGCCGATCGGAGCGCTTCCGTTTAGTGCGGTCAACGCTACGAACAGCCCGATCCTCGCGATGCAATACACCCTCTTCGACGGCGGTATCCGTAACGCGCACGTCGGCCAAGCGGCAGCGGGGCTCTCCGCAGCAGAGTCGCAGCTCGTTCAAGCGCGCGGTGCGACGATTGCCGCCGTCTCGCAGGCCTACTTCGGCGTCCTTACCGCCGAGCGGATGAATAGCGTCGCTCGACGCGCCGTCGAGGTTGCGCGGCAGCACGAACAGCAGGCGGAGCTTTTCCTGAAGAACGGGACGATACCGCGTGCCGACCTGCTGCGGGCACAAGCCGAACTGGCTAAAGAAAACGTACGTGCGATCGGCGCCGCCGGAGCGGTCAAACTCGCCGAGAACCAACTCGATATGGTGCTCGGCGTGCCGCTAACCAATCGGTACGTACTGACCGACCCGCTCGGGCTCGCGCCGCCGGCGTTCCATCTCTCGAATCTCCTAACGACGGCGCTCGCTCGGCGCGGCGATCTTGAAGCAGCGCGAGCGGCAGTGCGAGCGGCCCGCAAAGGGATCGCCGCAGCGAAAGCATCGCGCGCACCGCAGGTCAACGCCGTCATCTCCGACGGCAATACGCAGCCCGCAGTCGTCGGCGGCTACCACAATCAATTCTCCATCGGTCTCACCGCGGTCTGGACGCTCTTCGATAACGGCTACTCTAAAAACGGAATCGCGCTCGCCGAGGACGGGCTCAAGCAAGCGCAACTCGGCGTTGCGCAATTGCAAGACGGCGTCGAACTGCAAGTTCGCCAAGCATTCCTGCGCGAAGAGATCGCCGCATCGCAGGTGGAGGCCGCGCGGAAGCTCGTCGCCGTTAGCGATGAGACGCTGCGGCTCGCTGAAGTGCGCTACCGCGGCGGCGTTGGTACCGAACTCGAACTCGAGGACGCAGATTTAGGCGACCGGGCCGCGCGAGAGACGCTCGCTCGAGCGGAAGGCGACCTGCGGGTCGCGATCGTCGAACTCCGCTTCAACGCCGGACTCCTCTAGCGTGCCGCGCCGTAAGGCGCGCGATACCTAGAAATCGCTTGACATCGCAGCGATAGCGTGCGACATAAGAAGGCGATGTTCGATGAACGTATCGCCTTCGAGATCGACGTGCGGATGGAGCCGACCTGGCGACGGCACGCACGGATCGTCGCATCGTTCGATGCCCTCGCGATCGGCGAGGCCATGCGGATCGTCAGCGACCACGAACCGCGGCCGCTCAAGGGCGATTTCGAGCGCCTGCGGCCCGGTCAATTCGTGTGGTTGCAAAGCATGCTCGGTAGCGATACCTGGGAGGTCTTGCTGCGTCGCGTCGGCGAGATGCCGGTCGAGACGCTCGCTCATCTCCTCGCGCGCAGCGCACTCTTCTCGGCAGCGAACGAGCAGACGCTCGAAGCGTTAGAACGCAGTGCAACGCAACGCGAGATCGCGCGGAATGCTTCGCTTTGCGAACAAGGAGTGCAGTGGCCGCATCTCGGGCTCGTGCTGCGCGGCGCTCTGCGCGCCATCGTCACCTCACCGCTGGGACGCGAACACGCGCTCTACGACGTCCTCGCCGGCGAAGCATTCGGCATTCTCGATACGATCGACGGAGGTGTCGCTTCGGCGCGACTCGTCGGAATCAGCGACAGCACGCACGTTGCGATCTTTCCACGCAACGTCGTGCGAGCGATCTTGCAGGACGATCTGCGCGTCGCTCGCGCCGTGAACGCACAACTCGCGCAGCGCCTTCGTATGGTGATCGATCGCTTCACCACGCAAACGTCGCTTCCGACGATCGGACGCGTCGCGACGGCGCTGCTTCCCTATGCGTCGCCGGCCTCGGGGCTCTCGAAAGCGCTACCAAGCCTCGATGGAATCACCCAAGGAGATCTCGCCGTCGCCGCCGGCACCGTCAAAGAAGTGGTCAATCGTACCCTCGCGGAGCTCGAATCGAGCGGAGCAATAGAGCGCGCGGCGGGGCGAATCGTCCGACTCAACCGCGAAGCGCTCACGCAAATCGCCGCGAATGCGCTTCCGAATAATTCCTAGGGGCCGTTGCCGAAGGTCACGCCGAAGCCGCGTGCCGCTGCTACGGCCATAAAGATCATCGCGCCGCCGACGATCCAGCCCAGCCCAGCGGCGTAGCGTTCGGCGGCGGTCGTCGCGAGAAAAGCAAGGGCGATGAGTACGAGGTGTTCGAGAACGTGCCCCGACGGGTGCGCTTCGAAATAACTGTACGCCGACGGCCACATCGCAAACATCGCCAACATCGGCGCGAGCAATGCCGGGAGCAGCCAGAAAGCGCTTCCGCCCGTCGTATCGCGGGGCCGCGCCGAGATCAATATTCCCGCGAGTGCGCCGCCCGCCATCAGACCGGCATGGAGCAGGTGGTGTTGCCAGATCGGTAGCTCGGCGTGCCGATCGACGAGCGGCACGAGGGCAGCGAGCGCAGCAAGCGCAAGAACCGCGACGCCGATACCGCGTCTGCTCATTCGACGGCTTTCATTGCCGGCATGCGCGCGAGGCGTATCCCCTCGATGAGCGCAACGAGAACGCCGACCAGGACGAAGAGCGCGCCGACGGTTGCAACCCCCGCCCAAAAGGGTCCGGGAGCGGGCTCGGTAGCATAGCGGCGCGGCACCCCGGCCGCTCCGGCAACATAGAACGAGATCAAGAAGAGCGCACCGCCGCCGTAGATTCCGAGGCCGACGACCCAACGGACGAAGGCATTCGATGCGCTATCGGCACGTTGCTCGAGCGATACGAAGACCCATCCCAGAATAAAGAGCAACACGCCTTCTAAAAGATAGGTGTGAAAGTGTGCCGGTACCCAGAGCGTGTTATGCAAATCGACGTTGAACGGAATCGTTGCATCGAGGATGGCGGCGCTCCCGCCGACGATCCAGCCGACCATTCCGGCGAAAAAGAAAGTCGATCCCAGGGTCCATTTCATGCCGGAACGATGGATCAACATCAAGCCGCCGAAGACCGTGACCACCACGACCGGCACCGCCGCAAGATAGGAACTGATCTCGCCGATATACTGCACCGCCGGCCATTGCACGAAATCCATGTAGAGATGGTGGAAGTAGGCGATGATGACGAACACCAACGTTCCCCACCAAGCCACCGCCAGCGGCACCGAGGTGTGGTAGCTGCGCTTCGCACAGATTGGGAGCGCGACGTAGATTCCGGCAACCGCCATATACATGGTGAGGTTGGCAAAAGTATGCCCGAATTGATACGTGAGGTTCTTCGCCCACAGAGGATCGATCGCGACGTGCGGATCGAGCCAATGCGCGATCATCGCGATGCCGACGAGAAGCCCCGACGCGCCGCCGATTAGGCCGTCGATCGAGACGACGGTTGCGGCGAGCATCTGTGGACTCGGCGGGTGTTTCCCGGCGGCCTCGAAGGCCTTGCGTCTGAAGACGTAATCGATGCCCAGCGCCGAACCCAAGCCACCGTAGTGTCGCAGGATCGCACCGAGAAGTTGCGCGCAGATCAACATGAATCCCAGCATCACCGCAGCGACGCCGAGTAACCAAACTCCCGTTGCCCACGAAGGCCACGTCGTCCCCACGAACGGAAGCGGATAGAGCATCGTCCAAAGCGCACCGTAATGTCCGACGACCACGCTGACGATCACGGCGAGCACGCCGAGCGCAAAAAAGAGAAACGCGAGCATTGCAACCCGCGGGTCTAAATGAATCTCACGATCGACGAGATACCAAAGTAGGCCGAGCCCCGCGATCGCCATCGCCGTAATCATGCCGACGCCGTGGAGGCTTAAGAGCGAATAGAACGTCCCCGGATCGATCGGCAGCCAACCGGCCTGAGATGCGCGAAGGCCTATCCCTACCAAAAGCATCAGCCCAAAAATCGTGAGCCCCGCCACGATATAGGTCCACATAATTTTCATCGTACGTCGAAACCTCCGTGCATGTATGCATGCCCGATCCCACAGAATTCCAGGCACCTTACGACGTAATGCCCTCGCTTATGAAACTCGATCGGGAGATGATTGATGTAATCGGGCATCGCCTGAACTTGCGCGAAGAGCGTGCCGTCGGGGGCATAGATGCCGAAGCCGTGGTTGACGTCCTGTGAGGTAACGTCGAAGACGATCGGCACATCCGCGGGGACGACGGCCGGCATCACAAAAGCGTATTGTGCCGCCGTTATTGCGAAGTGCCGCGCGCCCGGCGATGCTTTCGCCCACGGATATGGGAAGAACGGTAGTGTGAGGACGAATGCCGCTGCTGCAACCACCAACACGACGCCGAGCCAGATTTTTCGGAGCCGGTATCCGGCGTCGTTGACGACACTCTGTGCGAGCGGCTCGCGCGCGCGATAGTTGACGATGAACAGCATCGTCCCAATCGCGAGAATCGCTACCACGATGAAGACCTTCAGAACGAAGAAGCCATCACCCACACCGAACCTCCCTCTCTTTTTTGGAGCGCGTTCATGCCCGGCCGTCTGCCGCCTCTAGTATGAACCCCAGCATAGCAGAGTTGAAATGACACGGGTCAATGACGCCGCGACTGAGAAAAGAGCCGGCAATGCCTTCTGAAGAACGGGCGTTTACGGCGACGCTGAGCCTCTCGCTTTTGCAAACATACGTTCGAGTGGTAGAGACGGGCAATATTTCGGCGGCGGCGCGCTCGCTCTATCTCGCGCAATCGGCGGTCTCCGCACAGCTCGCCCAGCTCTCCCGTGCCGTTGGGGCCCAACTGTTGGAGCGCGTTCACGGCCGCTGGGAGAGCACCGCGATCGGTTCGATCGTCTACGAACGGGCGCGCCAGATGCTGCAAACCGCAGAGATGATGCGGCGCGATATCGATGACGCAGCCGAAGCCGTGAGCGGCCATATCGTTATCGCCTCTACCAGAACCGTTACAGACACCGTTCTCCCGAAGCTCCTTGCCGGTTTCTACCATCGCCATCCCGATATTCGCGTGGAGGTCATCGCCGGAAATCGAAGCGACGCGGAGCGAAGGCTCGCCGCCGACGATGTCGATATCGCACTCGTTGCCTTGCCGTTCGGTCGGAAAGGCTTGGAGATTCATCCGTTCGGGCGCGACCGGCTTCTCCTCGTGGTTCCACGCGAACATCCTCTCGGCGAGCGAACGCACGTGCTTTTTGAGGAGATTGCGTCAGAGCGCTTCGTCATATTCGAAGAGGGCGCGGGCACGCGGAGTTTGCTCGAAGAGCGCCTGGGGACGCGCTTCTCCGAACTCGACATCCGCCTCGCACTCAACAGTAACGATGCGCTCGTCGAATCGGTGCTCGCGGGCCTCGGCGTAACGTTCTTGCCCGAACGCGTGGCCCGCCGTTGGGAGAGCCTCAGCGTGCTCCACGCAGTCGAGCTCGAGGATCTCGATCTCACGCGAACGCTCGCTGCGGTACTGCGCGAGGGAGTGTTGCACTCCCAGGCAACGCAGCGATTCCTCGACTTCGTGATGATGGCCGGTATCGAAGAGTTTGATAGGGGCGCAAGCGGCTCGATCGCACCGAAGAGCTAATGAACGACCTATGACTCCCGAGACGTTTGCGCTCGATCTCTTCTATGGGGCCCTAATCGGCTTCGCCCTCGGCCTCACCGGCGGGGGCGGATCGATCGTCACGCTGCCGGTGCTCGTCTACCTCGTCGGTGAATCGGTTCACGAGGCGATCGGCACGTCGCTTGCAATCGTCGGAGGGATCGCCGCACAGGGCGTCTTTTCCCAACGTATCAACGTTCGCTTCGGCAGCGGCCTGGTGGTCGGTCTCTTGGGAATCATCGGCAACGTCCCCGGTTCGCTCCTCGCGGCACATGTCTCGAGCCGCGCCCTCTTATTACTCTTTGCAGGCTTCATGTTCGTCGCCGCCCTCGCGATGTTTTTTATTCGGCTACCGAAACATATCGAGGGGCACGAGCCGCATTGGGGCGTCATCGCGGTCGTCGGCGCGGTGCTCGGCTTTCTTACCGGGTTCCTCGGCGTCGGCGGCGGTTTTCTCATCGTTCCCGCACTCGTCTTTGCGCTCGGTTACTCGATGCAAAACGCAATTGCCACCTCGTTGTTCGTCATCCTCGTCAACACGATCGTTGCGTTGGCATCGCGATTCGGGAGCGCACCGGTCGATTGGATCGTTGCAGCGGTCATTTTTTTGGGCGGTCTGGTCGGCAGCGTCCTCGGAAGCTTCCTTGCCAAACGTACCGCTCACCAGCAACTCAAGGTGATCTTCGCGGTTTTCGTCATGTGCGTGGGGGCATTTACCGGCTTAAGCGCGCTCCACATTATCCCGATTAGCGTAAAGTAAGAAAGGCCGCATCTTGGCACGAGAAATAGCACCGACCGATGTTCCCGAGAAGGCCCGCAACGGAGCCTTTCTTCTCGACGTCCGCGAACCCGATGAATGGGCGGAGGGGCACATTGAAGGTGCGACGCTGATCCCGCTCGGTCAACTCGCTGCACGGGCGAACGAACTCCCCACCGATCGGGAGATCGTCTGTATCTGTCGCTCGGGTGCTCGCAGCGCACGGGCTCAAGAGGCGATCGATCGCAGCGGCCATTTCGCGGCAACCTACAATATGGCCGGCGGCATGTTGCGGTGGGTTCAGCGTGGGCTCCCCGTGAAGACCGGCGCTTAGGCGGGAACTGCCTCGAACAACTCATAGCCTGCCTCGCGGTAGGCGTTGATACCCCCGTCGATATTGACCGCGTCAAAGCCGGCGGCTTCGAGCAACGAGGCCGCGACGCTGGAGCGGTAACCACTCGCGCAGAGCGCGTAGACCGGTCGCGTTCTATCGAGTTCGTCGATGCATTCCGGCAAGCGATCGAGAGCGATCCTCACGGCATGAGGTATCGCTCCGGATGCGATCTCCGTCGGGCGGCGCACGTCGAGCACCTGCAGATCGCCGGAGCTTTCGCTCAGCAACCGAGCAAAACGTTCGACATCGAACTGTTCTATCGATACCGTAGGAAAGCCGGCATCTTTCCACGCCTCGATGCCGCCTTCGAGCGCGCCACGCACCTGCGAAAAACCGACGCGCGCGAGGCGTAACACGGCCTGCCCGACATCGTGCGCGTTCTCGGCAAGGACGATAACGGGACGTTGAAAATCCAGCAACGTTCCCGCCCACGATGCGAACTGGCCGTCGAGACCGATATTGAGCGAGCCCCGAATGTGTTCGGGAGCGTAGAACTCCGAGGGCCGCACGTCGAGCAATAGCGCGCCACCCTGCAACAGCGTCGCTGTCTCGGCTGCATCGAGGGCCGGCACGGGATGCTTGGAAAGCGGAAGCGCGCCATCGCGATTCATCGCCGCATCTTTAGAAAAATACGCCGGCGCTTCGGGGAGCCCGAGCGTCATCATCGCTACAAATTCATCTTTTCGCATCGGTTTGAGCGCATAGTTCTCGCGACGTTGCGCGCCGATCGTCGACCAGGTCTCTTGTGAAATGTTGCGGCCACAGAGCGAACCGGCAACGTGCGCCGGATAGACGAGTACGCGGTCGTCGAGGCGGAGAAGTTTTTCGTGGATCGTATCGTACATCATCGCCGCCATCTCCGCAGGCGAAAAGCCGACGGTTCCGGCGAGATCGGGACGTCCGACGTCGCCGACGAAGAGCGTGTCGCCGGTAAAGAGCTTCGGTGCGGCTTGAGGATCCGACGTATCGGTGACGAGAATCGATATGCTTTCG
>JAJYRI010000009.1 GCA_021794175.1 bacterium | reverse complement strand
TAACGCTCGAATTACCGAAGAACACGTAACTCCATAATGTAATCGCCAGCAGCCCGGCGGCGATCTTCAAGGTCGGCATATCGGTGATAAACCACCCCAGAATATCGTGGGCGAAAATATAGCAGACAACGACGAGAAAACCGACTACGATATAATTGAGAACGACCGCCGCGCGTACGACGCTGCGCAGGCGATCCTCACGCCGCGCGCCGATGCACTGCGCGCCGAAGATCGAGGCGGCGATACCGAGCGAGACCGCCGGAAACTGCACGTAGCTCGCGACCTGGTTGACGGCGCCGTACGCTGCGGTCGCCGACGCGCCGAATCGATTGACGAAACTAATGACCGCCACTTCGGCCAACGCAAAAAGCACGACCTGGATACCCGTCGGAATGCCGATGCGCAAGACCGTCCAGAAAATCTTCCAATCGACGATAAAATCGCGAAGCATCTCGCGGTCGAGTTGCAGCGGGTCGTTGCGCAAACGAAGGATCAGCAGCAACCCGACGAGGGCGAGGCTCTGCGCGATAATCGAGGCAACCGCGACGCTTACCACGCCGAGATGCGGCAACCCGAACCATCCGAGAATGAACGCCGGCGCGAGCACGATGCTCAACAGCGTCGAAAACGTCAACGCGTAGAACGGCGTTTTCGCATCGCCGACGCCGCGCATTACCGTCGTATACGTTATATAGGGAAAGAGCACCGGCGAAAACAGAAAGAGTACGCGCGCGTAGCGGTCGGAATCATGCAGGATGCTCGCCGGCGTTCCCAACGCGGCGAGGATGCTCGGAGAGAACAACTCGCCGAGGACGGCGACGACGACTCCCATCGCCAGCGTCGCGCCCAACACCGTGCCCGCGATTTTTTTGACCTTGTGCATATCTTTGGCGCCGTACGCCTGCCCGATCAGGACGGTACTCCCGCTGCCGATGCCGATGAGAAACGAGAACAGCGCGAAAATCAGCGGAAAGACCGCCGAGACCGCGGCGAGCGCCTCGACGCCGATCAACCGGCCGAGAAAGATACTGCCGAAGGTTCCCGATGCCGATTGCATGATGTTGCTCAGCATTAACGGAATGAGAAAAACCACGAGGCTTTTCCACAGCGGTTTACTCTCATCGAGCGGATCGAAGCCGCTGCGGCGCGCCGGCGCACTCGTTGCCATTCGTCGTGCGTTCGCTGACCGCAACGGCAACCCCCTTCGGCAAAGGTGATCGTCGCGCGGGCGCGCATTATCGTCTTTATGCGGCTCGACAAATTTTTCAAAGTCGCCCGGCTGGCCAAGCGACGCAGCGAGGCGCACGAAGCGCTCGAGCACGGCCGTATTTTGCGCGACGGAAAAGCGTTGAAGCCCGGACAGCGCGTCGCAGTCGGCGATATGCTGGAGATTCATTACGTCAATCGCGTCGTCGTCGTGCGCGTGCTCGAAGTTCCGTTGCGCGTCACGCCCGCGGTCCGGCCGGCCTCGCTTTACGAAGTCGTCGAGACGCGGCGCGAGCAACCCGACGAATGGATATAGACTCGACACCGTGAACGCGTCGCTCTCGACCGATGCAAAAGATGCGCTCGCACGCGAGATGCCCGGCGAGGCGCATTGTCGGCTCGCCCTGCTCGAAGCGCTCGTTATTTACGGCGGCGTGCGCGGACGTTTCCACACCCAACGCAACGCCGTCGCCCGTCTCTTTTGGTCGCTGCTTCCCGACCGTAAATCGTTCGCCATCGAATCGCAGCCCGTCAAGCGCTTACGCGGCGGCGTCGACTACAGTATTCGTATCCCCGACGAGCTCCTCGCGACAAAAAGCAAAGCGCGACGGCGCTGCGATCGCATTATGGAGGCGCGGGCTGCATTTCTTGCCGTCGGATCGCTCGCGGCGGAGAGCGTCGGCTACCACCTCGAATTCACGCCGCATAATGCCGGCTTGGCCGCGCGCCTTGAATCGCTGCTCGCCGGCATCGGTTATCCCCCGAAGCGCACGAAGCGAAAAGCGCGCGAGGTGCTCTACTACAAACACTCCGACACCATCGTCGAATTGCTGACGCTGTTGGGCGCCCATCGAACGGTGCTCGCGCTGGAAGATATTCGCGCGATGCGCGAGACGAAGAACCGCATCCACCGTCTGGTCAACACCGAAGCCGCCAATCTCGACCGAAGTGCCGGCGCTGCAGCGAGCCAACGTCGGCTCGTCCTGGAGATCGCGCGCGAGCACGGGCTCAAATCCCTCTCCCCGGCGCTACGCGAGATCGCGGAATTGCGACTGAAGTACCCCGAAGCCGCCCTGGCCGAACTCGGGGCACGCTGCGAGCCTCCGGTCTCCAAACCGACGGTCCAGAGCCGTTTTTCGGCGCTGGCTCGCCACCTGGGGCGTCTGCGCGGGGAGGGTTCGGCCGAATAATCCGGCGAGGAAGGGGCGGCCGCTTGCGACCCGGTAAAAGTACGGGTCAGCGGCTCGCCGCCTTCGCAGCGGGCGCTCTGGACGTGCTTTCTTTTACAACGGAGTAACGCATGCGCATCGGCATCAACGGCTTCGGCCGCATCGGACGGAATTTCACTAAAGCGCTGCTCGAGCGCCACCGGGAGATCGAAATCGTCGCCGTGAACGATCTCACCAGCGCCGCCGAATGCGCGCACCTCTTCAAACACGACAGCAATTACGGCACCTATCCGGGCACCGTCTCCGCTTCGACGGGCGAGATGACGATCGACGGGCGCCGGATCGCCGTCATCGCCGAGCGCGACCCGGCGAAGCTTCCGTGGAAGCAACACGGCGTCGATGTCGTCATCGAATCGACCGGACTCTTCACCGATGCCGCCAAAGCGCGCGCCCATATCGACGGCGGCGGCGCGAAGAAAGTCATCATCTCGGCACCGGCAAAGGGCGAAGATATTACCGTCGTCCTCGGCGTCAACGAAAAATCTTACGACCCCGCGAAGCACCACATCATCTCCAACGCATCGTGCACGACAAACTGCCTGGCAACGGCGGTCAAGCCGATCGTCGATGGGCTCGGCTGGGTGAAGGGCTTCATGACGACGGTCCACTCATACACCAACGACCAAAATATTCTCGACGCGCCGCATAAGGATCTCCGTCGCGCTCGCAATGCGGCAACCAACATCGTGCCGACGAGCACCGGAGCGGCAAAAGCGCTCTACCTGACGATCCCCGAGATTCAAGGCACCTTCGACGGTTTCGCATTGCGCGTACCGACACCGACGGTCTCGATGATCTATCTCGTCGCTCAAGTAAAGAAAGCGACGACGAAGGACGAACTCAACGCCCTTTTGCGTAAAGCGGCACACGGCGAGCTCAAAGAATACGTACAGTTTTGCGAAGAAGAGCTCGTCTCGAGCGACTTCAAGAGATCGCCCTACAGTTCGATTATCGATTCGGGGCTCAATAACGCCAACGGCGACCTCATTCAGCTCGCCGCCTGGTACGACAACGAGTGGGGATATTCGTGCAGGCTCGCCGACCTGACGTCGCTGGTACTGCATAGCCTGAAGGCCTAGCCGCATGTCCTTTGCGACGCTCGACGATCTCGACTGCAACGGAAAGCGCGTCCTCCTGCGCGAGGATTTCAACGTCCCGCTCAAAGATGGTGCGGTGCTCGATTACACGCGGCTCGATGCGGCGTTGCCGACGCTGCGCCGCTTGCAGGCCGCCGGCGCGCGCATCGTCGTACTCTCGCACCTCGGGCGTCCGAAGGGCAAAGTCGACGAACGCTACTCGCTTCGCGTCGTTGCCGAAGCGCTCGCACGACGTCTCGGAGCGCCGGTCGCCTTCGCCGCCGATTGCATCGGCGAGCCCGCTCGATCCGCAGTCGCCGCGCTGAAACCCGGCGAGATCGTCTTGCTCGAAAACCTCCGTTTCCACGCCGGCGAAGAAGCGAACGATCCGACGTTCGCGCAGGCGCTGGCAGAGAACGGCGACCTCTACGTGAACGATGCTTTCGGCACCGCGCATCGTGCGCACGCCTCGACCGAGGCGCTCGCTCACCTGCTGCCCTGTGCCGCCGGGCCGCTGCTGGAATCGGAGATTCGCGCGCTCTCCGGCCTCCTCGGCTCGCCGAAGCGACCCTTCGTCTGCGCGATCGGCGGCGCGAAAGTTCGCGATAAAGTCGCGCTCTTCACGCACCTGATGGATCGCGTCGACGCATTTTGCGTGGGCGGAGGAATGGCGAACACCTTTCTCGCGGCGAAAGGCGTCAGCGTCGGCAAATCTTTGCGCGACGACGATCTCGACCCGGCGCGCGAGATTCTCGTCCGCGCCGATGGGAAGAACGTGCAGATCCACCTTCCCAAAGACGCGGTCATCGCACCGAGCTTCGATGCCGACGATCGCTCGCACGTCGTCACGATCGACGACGTCGGCGATGAGATGATCCTCGATATCGGCCCGGCGACGGCGAAGCTCTACTCCGACACGCTATCGCATGCCAAAACGGTCGTCTTTAACGGGCCGATGGGGGTCTACGAAAAAGAGAGCTATCGCGCCGGAACGCGCGCGATCGGCGATGCGATCGCCCGTGCCACCAAACACGGCGCATTCACCGTCGTCGGAGGCGGCGATGCGGCGGCGGCAGCGATGCTTCTCGGCTTCGCGAACCGCGTCTCGCACGTGAGCACCGGCGGCGGAGCGACGTTAGAGTTTCTTGAAGGGCGGACGCTTCCCGGTATCGCCGCGTTAGAGCGCGAATGAACGATCGTTCGCCGGTCTTCGTCGGCAACTGGAAAATGAATAAGAACGCGTCGCAGACGCGTTCCTTCGTTGAAGCGTTTCTTCCGCTCGCGGCGCAGCTTCCGCCGAGCGTCGGCATCGCGATTGCACCGCCTTTCACCGCCCTCGCTGCAGCTGCTGCGGCGCTCGGTTCGGGGAACCGCGTCGCACTCGCCGCGCAGACGATGAGCGAATTCGCCGAAGGCGCATACACCGGCGAGATCGCTGCGTCGATGCTCGCGGAATTCAACGTTGCCTACGTGATTCTCGGGCACTCCGAACGCCGACTCTATCAACACGAAAGCGACGCGACGATCGGGGCGAAGGTGCGCGCCGCGCTCGCCGCCGAGATCACGCCGATCCTCGCCGTCGGCGAAAGCCTGGAGGTTCGCGAAGCCGGGAACGCCGTCGCGCACGTTCTCGGGCAGATACGGAGTGCGACCGGCGATCTCAGCGAGGAGCAAGCCGCGCGCATGGTTCTCGCCTACGAACCGATCTGGGCGATCGGCACCGGAAAAAATTGCGACCGCGAGAGCGCACAGGAGATCGCCCGCGCCGTACGCGCCGCGCGAAAGGGCTTCGCCGATATTCCCATTCTCTATGGAGGCAGCATGAAACCCGAGAACGCCGCGGGGTATATGGAGATGCCCGACATCGACGGCGGCCTCGTCGGCGGCGCATCGCTCGACGCCGGTTCGTTCGCCGCGCTCATCGCCGGAGCGATCGCACGATGAAGTATCGCCCGGTCGTACTCGCCGTGCTCGACGGCTGGGGCTATCGCCCCGAGACGCACGGCAACGCTATCGCCGCATCGCGGCTACCGCACTACGATGCGCTGCTCGAACGCTATCCGCATACGCTGCTCGAGGCGAGCGGCGAAGCGGTCGGTTTACCGAAGGGGATCATGGGCAATAGCGAGGTCGGGCATATGAACCTCGGCAGCGGTCGCGTCGTTCCGCAAGGCGTCGTCGTGATCGACGACGAGATCGCGCGCGGTGAGTTCGCGCGCAATCCGGTCTTACTCGAGACGTTCGCACATCTCCGCCGTACCGGCGGTCGCTTACATCTGCTCGGCCTGCTCTCCGACGGCCAGGTTCACAGCTCGATCGCTCATCTTTTTGCGCTTCTCGACGAAGCCTCCGCAGCGCATATTCCGTTCGTCATCCATGCATTTCTCGACGGCCGCGACACGCCGCCGCGCTCGGCGCATCGCTACATCGATGCGCTCGAGAGCCACCTCGCCGCGCTCTCGGCCGAAGGGGCGATCGCGACGATCTCCGGACGTTTTTATGCGATGGATCGCGATTCGCGTTGGGAGCGAACGCAAGCCGCCTACGATCTTCTCGCCGCAGGGAAGACGGAGCGACGCTTCGCCACCGCAGCCGATGCGTTGGAGTACGCCTACGCGCGCGACGAGAGCGATGAGTTCGTCGTTCCCTCCGCGATCGGTAAGACGCGCATGGTCGAAGACGGCGACGCCTGTATCTTCTTTAACTTTCGCCCCGACCGGGCGCGGCAGTTGACGACGCTCTTTGAAAACGACGAGCGTTACCACGACCTGCTCTTCGTAACGATGACCAAGTACGACGAGTCGTTTCCGAACCCGGTGCTCTTCGGCCCGCGGCCGCAGCAGAATACCTTCGGCGAAGTGCTCTCGCATGCCGGATTACGTCAATTGCGGCTCGCGGAGACGGAAAAATACGCACACGTTACCTATTTCTTTAACGGCGGGCGCGAGGAGATCTTTCCCGGCGAGGAGCGGACGCTCGTCTCCTCCGATCGCAGCGTCGCGACCTACGACCTGGCACCGCGGATGAAAGCGCGCGAGATTACCGACGAGGTTCTCGCCGCGCTCGCTTCGGAATCGTTCGATGCTGTGGTGATGAATTACGCCAACGCCGACATGGTCGGGCACACCGGCAAGTGGGAACCGACCATCGAGGCCTGCGAAGTGCTCGATGCCTGTCTCGCCGAGCTCTCGCAGGCGGTGCTCGCCGCCGGCGGTCTTCTGGCGATAACGGCCGACCACGGAAATGCCGAAGAGAAAATCGACGACGCCGGCAATCCGCTTACCGCGCATACGACCAATCCGGTCCCGCTCATTCTCGTCGCCGAGCATCTGGAGAGCGGACTGCGCGCGGGAGGAAAGCTCGGTGATGTCGCACCGACGCTGTTAACGTTGATGGGCCTTCCGGTGCCCGCGGAGATGACCGGATCGATTCTGCTCGAACCCTAATCGCACCGACCAACAAGGAGGTACCACCCATGATCGATCGCCGCGCCCCTTCCGATAAAGTGCTTTCGCGCGATGCCGCCACCATCGAACAACTCGCCGGCGGTAAGATCGATGTGGCGATCGTCCTCGGAACCGGGCTCTCGACCGCGCTGCACCAGCATTGGACTTTTAACGCCGTGCCGTACGACCGACTCTTGGGGATTCCGGTCGCGCCGTTGCTCGGGCACGCAGGCGAAGTTCTCGTCGGCGTCTGGCGCGGGAAGCGCGTCGCCGCGTTCGCCGGACGCGTGCATCTCTACCAAGGATTCTCCGCGCAGCAAGTAACGGCGACGGTGCGGCTCGCCGCCGAAGCCGGCGCCGGCACCATCGTGCTGACGAACGCCGCGGGCGCGATCAACGAAAGCTACGCCCCGGGCGATCTTATGTTGATCGCCGATCACCTCAATTTGACCGGGCACAACCCGCTCGTCGCGTTGCCGCAACAGAATCTCTTTCTCGATTGCAGCGAGCTCTATAGCGAGCGTCTGCGCGCCCACCTGCGCGCCGCAGCCGGTTCGCAGACGCTGCACGAAGGCGTCTATGCCGGATTACTCGGCCCAACCTACGAGACGCCCGCCGAAGCGCATTGGCTTCGCACGATCGGCGCCGACGCCGTCGGGATGTCGACGGTACTCGAAGCGATCGTTGCGAAGTATCGCGGGCTCAATACGCTCGGCATCAGCATCATCACCAATCATGCAGGCGCCCCGGCGACCGGGCACGATGCGGTCAACGCCGCGGCGACGAAAGCCGGCGACCGGCTGGCCGATCTCATCGACGCGTTCTTGATGCACGTCTAGGACACCGCTCCGTACGCAGCGATTATCGCGCCAACCGATAGCTGCCGCTCGCGTCGATCGAAAGACGTACGCCTTCGATTGCGACGCTGCGCGTAACGTGGTCCCAGAACGTGAGCACCTTCAGCGCGACCGGGCGCAGTCGCGCGATATATTCTCGCGCGCGCCGCGAGAGCGTGAGCGCGTCGCGCGCCCATTCCGGACGGTCGGGAGAGAACGGCGGCGCCTCTAATTCGATCTCCGCAACGTGCGGGGCGATCGCCGCGAGCGGATCGTTATAGGTGCGTTCTTGGCTGCGCTGCAGCCCTTCGCGTTCAATGCGCCGCATACACGTTGGCCTGCGCGCGCAGCTCTTGGAGCGCGCTGATATGAAGTTGCGAGACGCGTTGGCGCGTGATCCCCAGGTTGGAGCCGACCGCGGCGAGCGTCGCTCCGTGAACGTAGTGATCGACGACGACCGTGCGCTTTCGCGCAGGTAGCCGCGCGAGCCCCGCACCGACCGCCGCTTCGCGCTCGTTGCGCAGCACGGCGAGCAACGGATCGCCGCTCCAATCGATCGGCATGCGGACGCGATCGGGAAGCGGGGAATCCAGCGAGAGCGGATTGCGCTCGGCGACCTCGGCGGCGCTCGCGCGATACTGCGGGAAACGCTCCTCGAGCACGCGTTCGCTCGGCATCGCGCCTTCGCGCGCTGCGAGTGCGAAGCGCTCGCGTTCGACCGCGCGCAAGACGCGGCGCGCGCGCTCGCCGACCGGGTCGCGGCGGCGCAACGCGTTAATCATCGCGCCGAAGACGATCTTCGCCGCGTAGCCTTCAAGCGGAATGCCCAGCGAGGTATCGTAACGGTCGACCGCGCGCACGATGGCGAGATAGCCTTCGCCGAGCAACTCTTCATGCTCGGCCTGCCGCACCACGCGTTTGACGCGGCGGGCAAGGCGGCGCACCAACGGCACCAAGGAGAGAATCGTCGCATCGCGTTTCGTCATCGCGCACCGTTCATCTGCCGCGCGATCTCTTCGGCAAAGGGCTGCAACGCCGCGGAGCCTAACGGACCGAGCGTTTTCTCCAACGGCGCGAGCGCGCTTTCCAAGAGAATGCTCTCCAACGTCGCGAGCACCGGCGCATCGATCGCGTTAGCCACGATTGAGGTTGTCCGCGATGCGTAGCATCTCGTCGGCGGCTTGCACGCCCTTCGCGTTCGCTTCGTAAGCGCGTTGCGCGCCGAGGATCGCCATCATCTCCTCGACGACCGAGACGTTCGACGCTTCGAGCATCCCGAAGCGAATCTGCGGTTTTCCGATCGCCGTCGCATCGATCGTGCGAGCCGCCCCCGATTCGGGGCTCGCCGCCAAGAGCGTGCCCGCGATGGGATGCAGGCGCTCGGGCGCGGGAAAGACCGCGAGCCGAATCCGCCCGAGCTCGCGCGTGCCGTGCGTCGTCTGCGCGCTGACGCGACCGTCGCGCGCGACCCGCACCTTAACAGCATCGGCGGGAATGCGGATGCCTTCGAGTCGCCACCCGCGCCGATCGCGCAGCGAACCATCGGCGGCACGCTCGAACGATCCGTCGCGCGTGTACGCATGTCGCCCGCGGTCGTCGCAGACGATAAAGAAGCCGGGCCCCGAGATCGCGCAATCGAACGGACCGCCGGTTTTCAGCAATTTCCCCTGCCCGAAAACGAGTCGTTTTCCCAGCGATGCAACGCCGATCGCACCGCCGTCGCCGGCGGCGAGTGCGGTGAAGCGCATGCTCGAACGCTTGAACCCGGTGACGTCGGCATTGGCGAGATTCGCCGCGATCGTATCGAGATTTTTCTGCTGCGCGGCCATTCCCGTCGCAGCGGCATAGAGTGCTCGGTCCACGTTCGTGCCTTTCTTATTGGAGTTGCGCGACCTCGTCGGTCGCCTTCTTCCGCGTCGCTTCAATGCGGGAAATGACGCGCTGCGCGCCTTCAAAGGAGCGTTGCGCCGCCAACACATCGACCATCTCCGAGATCGCATCGACGTTCGCCGTCATCACAAAGCCGACGTCGAGCGTCGCGCTCGCGCCGATTGCCAAGCGTCCGCAGAGCCGCTCCCCGACGCGCAGAGTGCCGTCGCTAAAAAAGCGCGCTCCCGGAGGGACGCGGAGCGGGCGTTGCCCCGCATCGAGCAACACGCGCCCGTGCGGATCGCGCAGCGCGCCGAAACGATCGCGCGTGAAGCGCGCGTTGCCGACGCGCGCTATCGCGCCGCGAGCGTCGCGAACCTGGAGCGTACCGCCGCGAACGGCAAGATCGAACGGGCGTCCGGTCGGGCGCAGCGCGCCCGCGCGCGGGTCGGGGACGGCGCGGATGCGCACGCCGAAGCGATCGATCGTTCCGCGCGCGCGGAGGCGCGCAAACGCATCGCTCGATGCGTTGGCGAGATTGCCGGTCGCAATCTCGAGGCGTTGTTGGGCGGCGTGCATCGCCTGTGCGGCCCATTGAATTCCCGTCATGCGGGAATCCTACGCGCCCGACGTTACGCGCGCGTTAGCGTGCTGTTGCCGAAATAATGCGACGAGAGGCCTAAGCCCGTCGCGCTAAGGGGCGCTCCCGGTCGGTGCCGTCGAGGGCGACGGACTTGCGAAAAGCTTGGCGATCGCCGGTTTCATGCTTCGTTCGGCGACGGCGACCGCTTTTGCGCCAAAATTCACGATCAACAAACTTCCAATCCGCGCATGCGCCTCCGACTCTCTGCGAATCGCGCCCGTGCAGCCGACAAGGGCGAGGCGCAACGAAGCGAACGAACTTCCGGTATCTTCCGATTGTTCGACTCGAATCGTCGGCACGACGATGCCGTTCACGTTGTAGTTCGCGCAAAGCCGAGCAGCCCCGGCGATCGCACGGAGGTCGTCGGTACGCGGCGCCAACGTAACCGTGAGGCCGCGACCTTTTAGGCGCTTAACGAAGGCCTTGGTGATCTCGCTTGCTCGCGGGTCGGCGATTCCCGGTTGCCCGAAGGGCAGTACCAGATACGAATGTGCGTCTGCGGTAGATGCGATATTCGCGCTTGGGGAGGGTACGTCTTGCGGCTGCGACGCCGTCGTCGATACGCCCGCAGCAACGAACTTCCGAACGACACGTTTTACCGCCATACGAAATGCCGCATCGACGCCGGCGCCCAGGTTGCCGACGGAATCGACGCCCGACGGCGCGGCGTCGCCGGTCGCGACCACACTCGAAGCGACGCGTCCCGAACAGCTGACCTCATCCAAACGAAGAGCGGCGTGGGTGGGGTAGCGCAGAATCGTGAGAAAAAACGTGACGGCAAAACGCTTCAGCGTTTGCTCGTAGCGGCCATCCGGAATCAATATCCCCACGGTTTGGTTCGTACTGCAGAGCTGGGCAGCGTCGGTGACGGCGCGGAGATGATTCATCGGCGTACCGACGACGGTTTTGATTCCCGAAGCTGCGAGCGCGCTCGCGATATCCGTCGTTACCGCTGCAGCGTGAGGATCGGTACTACCCGGTTCTTGAAATGGAACGAGGAGAAAACTCGTCGTCGCAGGTTGCGGAGAGGGGCTTGATAACGGGGCGGTCGGCGTCGCAGCGAAGGCCGGAATCGAAACCGAGACGGCAAGCAAAACGGCCGCTAGGAATTGGAGCGCGATGCGAAACATGAAGTCCTTTCAATATGAGAATAAGGATGCCGACTTCCGCTTCTTACAGAGCGCGGCTCGGAAACGTTGAGGAAACGGCTCGTTTACAACGTAAGAAACAGCCTCATTTCGCCGCCGTGCATCAAGGAGCGAGCTCAGCAGTCGATTTTGGCCGGTAGCCGTTTGGAGCTAACACGCGGCAGAGTAACACAAAAATTTTACGATGGCTCCTACTTTCCCAACACGAGTCGCGCAGCGAGGCCGGCGGTATGAACTATCGTTCGCGAAATCGGCGATGCATGAGGCGCCCACTCTGCAAGGTTAGAGTCGCGCGAGGATTGCGTCGGCGAACGCCGCGGTGCCCAACGCCGGGTCGCCGAGATCGACCGTCCGCGCTCCGGCGGCGAACGCCGCTTCGACCGCGCTCTCGATGCGCGCGGCGCCGGCTTCATCCCCGAGGCTGGTGCGCAGCATCATCGCCGCCGAAAGCACCGCAGCCGTCGGGTTCGCGATACCTTTGCCGGCGATATCGGGGGCGCTTCCGCTGATCGGTTCGTAGAGCCCGAAACGCCCGCGCGCGTGCGTGCGCGTGCCGAGGCTCGCACTGGGCAGCGTGCCGATCGAACCGGCGAGCATCGCCGCTTCGTCGGAGAGGATGTCGCCGAACATGTTCTCCATCACCATCACATCGAAGGCGCGCGGATTGCGAACCAGCTGCATCGCGGCCGTATCGACGAGCAAATGGTCGAGCCGCACGTCGGGATACTCGGTCGCAACGCGCGTCACCACGCGGCGCCAGAGCCGCGACGTCTCGAGAATATTTTGCTTGTCGACCGAGGTAACGTGCGAACGGCGCGTGCGCGCGAGCTCGAATGCGACGCGGGCGATGCGCTCGATCTCCGGCGTGCGATAATACATCGTATCGACCGCGCACTCGATGCCGTCGACGACGCGCTGCTCCTTCGGCTCGCCGTAGTAAATGCCGCCGGTGAGTTCGCGGACGATCGTGCAATCGAGTCCGCTGACGACCTCGGGTTTGAGCGTCGAGGCGCTCTCCAGCCCGGAAAAGACGCGCACCGGGCGCACGTTGGCGAAGAGCTCGAAATCGCGACGGAGCAGAAAGAGCGCATACTCGGGGCGCGCGTCGAGCGGCTTTCCGTCGTACTCCGGCAGCCCGACGCTGCCGAATAAAATCGCGTCGGCGCGTTCGCAGAGCTCGCGGGTCGCGTCGGGAAGGGCGGGCAGCCCACGATGCAACGCGGCGCCGCCGACCGGCGCTTCGACGCAATCGAGATCGGGGCGCACCGCCGCGAGAACGCGGACCGCTTCGCGCACGACCTCCGGCCCGATGCCGTCACCGGGCAAAACCGCAATCGTCGGCCGCAACGCTTAATACACCGTGATGCGCGTGGTATCGTCGGTGAGCGGCAGTGCGGCTTCTTCCACGGCCACCGTCACGCTCTCGGCGACGATGGTGGGGGCGCTGCCGTTACTCGGCGTGCGGTCGAGCAAGGCCAAGTGCGTCGTCAGCAGGCTGCGCAGTTCGCTCTTCACTTTCTCTGCATGGTCGCGCGCGTGCTGCTCTTCGCGGCGCACCTCCGCGATCGCGTCGTTAAAGCCCGCAACCTCGCGCTCTGCAGCCATACGTGCCTGCGCGCGAATGAGATCGGCCTCTTTATGCGCCGACGCCTTGACTTCATCGGCGGTTCGCTGCGCGAGGACCAGCGTATTCTGCAAGGATTCTTCCATCGCTTTGAAATGCGAGATACGTTCCTTGAGATCGGCGATCTCGGTCTGCAGCGCGACCCGCTCCTGTGCGTAATCTTCGAGCGTTTCGATAATTTCGTCGAGGAAACGGTCGACGTCGGTGCGGTCGTATCCCTGCAACGCGCGCTTGAACTCTTTGTGTTGGATATCGATCGGCGTGATTTTTTCCATGCTTATCCCCTATTCACCATAAAATCGAGTCCACCGTCGGCGCCCATCGATTCGCGCAACCCGGCGGCATTGACGGTGATGCCGGCGGGCACGATGAGATACATCGCTTCGGCGAGTTTTTGCATCTTTCCGTCGATCGTGTAGGCGACGCCGGATGTAAAATCGACGACGCGTTGTAAGAGCGCGCGGTCGGCATTCTGGAGATTCACGATCACGACTTGGCGCGAACGCAAGGCATCGGCGATCTCGACGACGTCCTGGTACGAACGCGGCGAATAGACGCTGACCTCGGTGCCGCTCCGTCGTTGCCCTTGCGCGCCGTGCGCGATCGGCACGACGCGCGAATGCGCCGGCTCTTCATCGAAGTACTCTTCCTCTTCTTCGCGTACGGAGAAGAACGAACCGATCTTCTGAAAAACGCTCACCTCGTCACCTCCTTCGTCAACTCGGTCGTGCGCCGAAGAGCGCGCTACCGATTCGCAGCATCGTCGAGCCCGCGGCAATCGCCTCCCGCCAATCGCCCGACATGCCGATCGAGAGTGTTGTTCCACCTACAAGCGCGAACGTCTTTGCGGCCTGCTCGAAAGCGGCCGAAATCGCTGCGCGGTCGGTGGAGATCGGGGCGACCGCCATCACCCCGTCGAGGCGCAGGTGAGGGTGGGCGCGGATGCGCTCGGCCAGCCGCGGCGCGTCGGCCGGGAGGCAACCGAAGCGCTCGCTCGGCGAGATGTTGAGCTGGAGCAGCACCGGAAGGATCCGCTCGGCCCGCTCCGCCCCGCGCTCCAGCGCGCTCGCAGCCTCCTCGCGATCGACCGATTGAACGCAGTCGACGAGCGCCGCGATCTTCGCCGCCTTGTTGCTCTGCAGGTGCCCGATGAAGTGCAGCTCGAGCGGCAGCCCCTCGGCCCGAAGGGGTGCAAACTTCTCGGCGGCCTCCTGCAGATAGTTCTCGCCGAAGAGGCGGAGCCCGGCGGCGTACGCCTCGCGAATCGCCGCGAGCGATTGCTTCTTGCTGACCGCGAGGATCGAGAGGCTCGCGGGCGAGCGCCCACGCGCGGCGAGCTCGCGATCGATCTCGCCGCGTAGTGCCGTGAAGCGCTCAGCTAGCACGCGTCGGCAGGCTCTCCTCGGTATGCCCGCCTCGCTTCACCGACCACCAGATCCCCGCCGCGCCGATGAAGATCATCGGCACTGCGAGCAATTGCCCGCCGGTGAGGCCGAGGAAGAGGATGCCGGGCGAACGCCAGAGCTCCGCGACGCTGCGGACGATGCCGTAGAGCATGAACCACGTCCAACCGACGACGCCGTCGGCGGGCTTCCGCCGATAGAGCAGCAGTAAGATCGGCAGCGTCGCAAGATCGAGGATTCCTTCGTAGATCTGCGACGGATGCCGGTACTGATTTCCCCAGAGCAGCGTATCGCCGGGGACCATACACCACGGATGGTCCGGGCGGCAGATGCGCCCCCAGAGCTCGTCGTTGATGAAGTTGACCATGCGCGTGACGGTGATGCCGATCGGCAGCATCATCACGACTTCATCGCCGAGCACGAGAAACTTCAGGTGCGGATGCTTGCGTAAGAACAAGAAAATCGCGATGACGACGCCGATCAGGCCGCCGTGAAAGGCCATGCCCCCCTGCCAGACGGCGATGAACAGAATCGGGTGCGAAAAATACTGTGCGACGGTGTGGCAGGATTGCACCCGCGATATATCCTGCCGACACGTAATCATATCGGCGATATCGAAGAGCGCGCGCCCGCCGATGAGTACGCCGATCAACGCGTAGACCAGGAAATCTTGAATCTCGTTTGCGGTGAGGCCGAGACGCCGTTTCCCCGCCGGGCGCGCCATCCAAAAATAGACGGCGATAAAACCGGCGAGGTACGCAAGGCCGTACCAGTGAACGGCGACCGGCCCGAGCCGAAACGCGATCGGTGAAATGTTCGGATAGACAAACCAGTGTTGCATGTAGTCCTTCTATGGCGGTGCCTCTACAGGCCCGCGCGAGCCGCCGTCGTACAATAGGGGCGTACGTGAACACGACTGCGCATATCAGCGTCGGCCTCGCGTTCCTCGCGGGCTTCGTTTCCTTCGTCTCGCCATGCGTCCTCCCGCTGGTGCCGGCCTATCTATCCTTTTTGACCGGAGCGAGCCTCGAAGAACTCCGCGGCAAAGAGGCGGCCCCTGCACTCCGCGCGCGAGCGATGACGCATGCGCTCGCCTTTATCCTGGGCTTCACCGTGGTCTTTACGCTGCTGGGGATCTCTGCGAGCGCGATCGGCGGGGCACTCGCCGCGAACCGCACGCTCGTCGCCGAGCTCGGCGGCGCGGTCGTGGTCGTCCTCGGCCTGCACATGATGGGGCTGCTGCGCATACCGCTGCTGATGATGGATACCCGCGCGCACGTCGCCGGGAGCCGCCCGCGCTCCCATCTGACCTCGTTCGTCGTCGGGATCGCCTTCGCGGCGGGTTGGTCCCCCTGTATCGGGCCGATTCTCGCAGGCATTCTCGCACTTGCGTCGCAGCAGCAGACTCTTCAAGCCGCCTGGTTGCTCGTCATCTATTCCGCGGGGCTTGCCGTACCGTTCTTTGCAACCGCGGTAGCGATCGGATTGGTTCTGCCGCTGCTCGACCGCATCAAACGCTTCATCCCCGCGATCGAATTCACTGCCGGAGCGTTCTTAGTTCTCGTCGGGCTCGTGCTCGTCAACGACGCATTTCTCACTATCGCCGGAGTATTTTATCAGTTTGTCCCAGCACCAAAAATCTAGCGTCACCGCGCTCGCCGTCTCGGTCGTCGCACTCGTTGCCTTCGCCGCCGACCAATACACCAAACGGCTGGTGCAGCATGCCTTGTTGCCCAACGAAAGCCGCGTCGCCATCCCGCATCTCCTGCGCTGGACCTACGAGCGCAACTATCACGGCGCCTTCGGGCTGTTCGGAAGCAACGCGACGCTGCTCGTCGCGATGGCGGTGCTCGTGCTGGTACTCTTCTGGATCAGTTTTCGCGAAGCGGCGATGCAGTCGCGGCTCGTGCGTTTGGCCTTCGGGCTCATCGTCGGCGGCGCGATCGGGAACATCGTCGATCGGATTCATTTCGGCTACGTCGTCGATTTCATCGACTTCTACCGCGTTTGGCCGAATATTTTTAACGTCGGCGATTCTTGCGTGACCATCGGCGTCGTGCTGCTTCTTCTATCGAGCCTTCTTGCGTCACGTCGTCGCACCTGAAGAGGCGGGCTCCCGCCTCGACGTCACCATTGCGCGGCACGCCGCCGCGCCGCGTTCGCGAGTAGCCGAGGCGATCCGTCAGGGCGACGTGCGTGTCAACGGCGAACCCGCCCGGGCGAGCCGCCAACTCGCCGAAGGCGATCTCGTCGAATACGAACTCGCCGAGGTCGCACCGCTCGTCGCAACGCCGGAACGTATCGATCTCGCGATCGTGTACGAAGACGAAGACGTGCTCGTCGTCGATAAGCCCGCCGGGATGGTAACCCATCCGGCCCACGGCACGCGCAGCGGAACGCTCGTGAATGCATTACTCGGTTATCTCGGCACGCTTCCCGGCGATGCGTTGCGCCCCGGCCTGGTCCATCGCCTCGACCGCGATACCTCGGGGCTGCTCGTCATCGCAAAGACGCCCGAGGCACTCTCGGGGTTAGGCATCGCGATGAAGGCACGCAGAATTTCGCGCGAGTATCTCGGCTTGGTCCACGGTTCGCCGGAGTTCGATCGCGGAACGCTCGACGGAGCGATCGGACGAGAGCCGCACAATCGGTTGAAATATATCGTCACGCGCGAGGGGCGTCGCGCGATCACGCATTACGAAGTCGTCGAGCGCTTCGCGCGCCACAGCGAACTGCGTTTCCGTCTCGAGACCGGCCGCACCCATCAGATTCGCGTGCACTGCGCGGCGATGCATCATCCGATCTACAACGATCCGGTCTACGGGCGCAGCGTTCCCGGCTCGCCGCTGCCCGGGCAAGCGCTCCACGCGTGGCGGTTGGCGTTCGCGCATCCGCGCACGCACGTCGAGCTCGCCTTCGAAGCCGCGCCGCCGCCGGCGTACGCGCACGTTCGCGCGCTGCTCGCCGCACGCGAAGCGTGAGCGGCTTCGAACTTCTCGCCCGCTCCGGCAGCGCGCGCCGCGCGCGCTTGAGCCTCGCGCACGGAGTCGTCGAGACGCCGGCCTTCATGCCGGTCGGAACCGCGGCGACCGTGAAAGGATTGCAACCGCGCGAACTCCGCGAATCGGGAACGCAGATCCTGTTGGCGAACGCCTATCATCTCCGTCTGCGCCCGGGGCGCGAAACGATCCTCGCCGCCGGCGGGCTGCATCGTTTTATGGCTTGGGATGCTCCGATTCTCACCGATTCGGGCGGCTTCCAAGTTTTTTCGTTACAGGATCGGCGAAAGCTCGATCCCGACGGCGTGACGTTCAAATCGCATCTCGACGGTAGCACGCATCGCTTCACTCCCGAGGATACCGTCGAGTTTCAGGAAGCGATCGGCGTCGATATCGCGATGCAACTCGATGTCTGCGTGAAGTTGCCGGCGAGCGGCGATGAACTCGAAGCCGCCGTCGCTATGACGACCTCGTGGGCGCAGCGCGGTGCGCAAGCGCGGCGCGCAAGCGATCGTACGCGTCTCTTCGCTATCGTACAGGGCGGGCTCGACGAACGGCTTCGCGAGCGCAGCGCGCGCGAACTCGTCGCCCTCGATCTCCCCGGCTACGCGATCGGTGGGCTCTCGGTCGGGGAGACGCGCGAAGAGATGGAGCGCATGGCGCGCTTTACCGCCGAACTCCTCCCGGCCGAAAAACCGCGTTACATCATGGGCATCGGCACCGTCGCCGATATCGTGGTCGCCGTCGACTGCGGAATCGATATGTTCGACTGCGTCTATCCGACGCGCTGCGGACGCAACGCGCGCGCAATGACGCGGACCGGCGAGTTCAACATTCGTAACGCCGCCTACATTCGCGATTTCTCACCGGTCGATCCGCGATGCCGCTGCATGGTCTGCAGCACCTACACGCGCGCCTACCTCTGCCATCTCTTTCGCGCCGGCGAGATGCTCGGGCCGCAGTTGCTCTCGTACCACAACGTCGCGTTGCTGCACGGACTCATGGCCGAAGCGCGCGCGGCGATCGAGCGCGACGCCTGGCCGGCGTGGCGCGACGCGCTCTTCGCCGAGCTTACGCGCTCGCGCTGATCGCGCGTTCGCAATCCTCGCAGATCGCCCCGCGCGCATCGCCTTCGCGTAGGTCGCGGAACTTCCAGCAGCGCGCGCATTTCGCGCCGCTCGCCGAGGAGATCGTCAGGCGCGGGCTCTGCGCCGCCGGATCGCGGTGCATGCGTACCTCCGAAACGATCAACGCTTCGCGCAACGTATCGCCGAGCGCTGCGAGCGCCTCGAAGTGCTCCCCACCGACGTAGAGATCGACCGCCGCTTCGTAATCGCGCGGCGAGGCCGAAGCCGCGACCTGCGCGCGCAGGGCACGGAGCTGCTCCCAGAGCGCGAGATCGTCGGCGTTGGCGACCCGGCGTTCGTCGGCGAACCGCAACGCAAAGACGCTCTCGCGATCGCCGCGCAGCGCGGGCGAGAGCGACTGCCACGCTTCTTCTGCGGTAAACGGCAGCAGCGGTGCGAGCGCCGTAAGGAAGCCGCGCAGCAGATAGAAGAGCGCCGACTGCGCGCTTCGCCGACGCGCGCCGTCACGCCGACCGGAATAGAGCGGATCTTTCCACGCATCGAACGCCAGCCCCGACATCTCGCTCTCGAAAGCGACGACCGCGAGATAGGCATCGTGAATTCCGAACGCCGCGTAACGCGCGCGAACGTCGGCGACGAAGGAATCGGTCACGCTGCACGCGAGCCGATCGAGCGGCAGCATCGCCGCCGGTTCGACGATCGTGTCGGGGGTGAGGTCGGCGATGTTGCCGAGAATGAAACGAATGCGATTGCGGATATTACGATAGACGCGCGCGACCTGCTCGACGACGTTGGGGCCGAAGCGTACGTCGTCGACGAACTCCACCGAAGCCGACCAGAGCCGCAGCACGTCGGCGCCGTAGCTTGCCATTGCATCGCGCGCGTCGATTCCGGTTCCACGCGATTTACTCATCGGGCGACCCTGTTCGTCGTTGACCCAACCGTTCTTCACGACGCAGCGATAGGGTGCGTGCCCTTGCAGCGCGACCGCGGTGACGATCGAACTGCGGAACCAACCGCGATATTGGTCGCCGCCCTCCAACACGAGGTCGCTCGGCCAGGGCAGCGTCAGATCGTGCCCGAGCACCGCGAGGTGCGTTACCCCCGATTCAAACCAGATATCGACGATATTGCGTTCTTTCTCGAAATCCGTACCGCCGCAACGCTCGCAGCGAAAACCTTCGGGAAGAAAGCGCTCCACCGGCTCGGACCACCACGCATCGGCACCGACCTCGCGAAAACGCGCCGCCGCAATACGCGCCACGCGCGGATCGAGGATGGATTCGTTGCAGCCTTTGCAGACGAGCGCCGGAATCGGCGTTCCCCAGGTTCGCTGCCGCGAGATGCACCACTCGGGGTGATTTTCGAGCATCTGCACCAGACGCGCGCGCCCCCATTCCGGTTCGTAGGCGACGCCCTCGGCCGCTTCGACCGCACGCGCGCGCAAACGGTTCTGATCCATCGCGATAAACCACTGCGCGGTTGCGCGGAAGATGACCGGCTGTCGGCAGCGCCAGCAGTGTGGATAGCTGTGCGTGTAACTCTCGAAGCGCCAGAGCGCACCGCTCGCACGAAGATCGGCGACGATGCGTTCGTTCGCTTCGAAAACCTGCATGCCGGTATACGGCGCCGCATCGGCGGTGAAATGCCCCGATGCATCGACCGGGTTGAGAATCGGCAGATCGTATTTCACGCCGGTGGCGAAATCATCGGCGCCGTGCCCGGGTGCGGTGTGCACCGCTCCGGTTCCGCTCTCCAGATCGACGTAATCGGCGAGGACGACCGCCGAATCGCGTTGCGCGAAGGGATGGCGCACCCGCGCTCCGTCGAGCGCGCTTCCGGGAGCGGCGCCGAGCAGGCGCGCCTGCGGAAACGCTTCGCCGAGCACCGGCTCTGCAAGCGCCTCCGCAACGATCGTCATCTCGTCGCCGATACGATAGAGTCCGTACGATGCGTCGGCGCGTAAGGCAATCGCGACATTGGCGGGTAGCGTCCACGGTGTCGTCGTCCAGATCAGGAACGAGAGCGGGAGATTTTCTTCGCCGGTTACGCCGAAGCGCGCGAGGATATCGGCGCGCTGCGCACCCTCGGCACGAAAACGCACGTAGATCGAGGGCGAGACCTTCGTCTCGTATTCGATCTCGGCTTCGGCGAGCGCCGTTTCATCGTGAATGCACCAGAGCGTCGCGCGTAAACCGCGATAGAGTTGCTTGCGCTCGGCGAGCGTCGCCAACGCGTCGACGATCGTCGCTTCAAACGATGCATCGACGGTGCGATAGGGATGGTCGAACTCGGCGAAGACGCCCATGCGTTCGCGCGTTGCCGCCTGTCGCTCCAACCAGTAGAGCGCGCGTTCCTTGCACTTCGCGCGGAGTTCCAAGGGATCGATCTCGTGAAAGTCTTTCACGCCGAGATGCTTGAGCGTCTCTAACTCGATGGGAAGCCCGTGCATATCCCAACCGGGAACGAAGCGCGCCGCACGCCCCTCCAACAACGCGATCTTCACGAACGTATCTTTGAGCACCATGTTGAGAAAGTGTCCCATATGCAACTCGCCGTTGGCATAGGGCGGGCCATCGTGGAGAATCCATGGTTTCGCGTCGGCGTTGCGTTCCAAGGCGCGTTGATAGATCCGATGCTCGTTCCACCACGCGACGCGTGCCGGTTCGCGCTTGGGAAGCTCCGCTTTCATCGGGAAATCGGTCGCGGGGAGATTGAGGGTAGCGCGATAATCCGCGCGCGAAGCATCGTTCATGGGAGGGCTCCCATTCGCCCTCGGAGCGCTCGGCCCTTACTCGTCGAGTAAATCTTGCAGGATCTCGAAATTCCGTTCGGCACCGGCGCGCAGGGCAAGCACCGCCCCTTGCAGGTGCTCGCGTAGGCGCTCGTGCTCCGACATCAGTCGCTCGACGCTCGCATCGATCGCCGCGTTATCGGGAACCGTGCCGCCCGGGACCCAGAGCGGAGCGAGCGGGTAGGCGAGATCCTCGCAGAGCGCCGCAACCTTCGGATCGTAGGGAATCGCGAGAAACGGCACCGCAAAGCGCGCGGCGAAGATCAGCGCGTGCAGGCGCATGCCGATGACGGCGCGTGCCGATGCGACGATCGCCGCGCTGCGCTCGATCGAACGTTCGGGCAACAGCATCGGCGCGCTCTCGCAGGCACGAATGACGCGCGTGGCAACGTCGGCATCCTCCGCGCCGCCCATCGGTAAGAAGACGCCGCGGAAACCATATTCGCGCGAGAGCAGATCGACGGCGCGTGCGATCGCCGGGATACCGGCGCGCAGCGCTTGATGTTTGCGAACGCTGACCACGACGTACGGCGCGCCGACCGGATCGAGCCCCTCGTTCCGCACGTCGCGTTCGTCGGGGGCGAGATCGAGGAGAAAGACGGGATCGGCGCTCTGCTCCACCTTCGTTGCGGGGAGGAGCGATTGCAACAGTTCGCGCGAGCGCCGGTCGCGCACGGTCGCGCGATCCACCCCCGAGCAGAGCGTGCGGACGAGGAATTTGCCGAGCCCGTCGAGCGGGCCGACCGATTGCGCGAATATCATCGTTTTCTTCTTCCGGCGGTGAGCGGCGCGAATGATCCCGGCATAATAGAGCAGGCTGCGCGTGCTCGTCGCGTTCTGCAAGAGTCCGCCGCCGCCGGAGATCAGCGCGTCGGCGCGCTCCATCGCCGCACGCACCGCGCCCGCGTCGCGCCGCTGCGTGGCACGAATGCCGTACTGCGCGCTCGTCGCTTCAGGGCTCGCCGAGAGCGCCTCGATCTCCACCTTCGGCATACGCGAACGAATCCGTTGCACGATAATTCGCAACAGCGCCTCATCCCCGACGTTGCCGAAACCGTAATATCCGCTCAGCAACACGCGCACGCTATGCGGGGAGCCGACGAGCGACCAGACGGTAGAGCGCGATACCGATCGCCCCGACGATCGCGCCGACGAGAAAATCGTTGCCGATGCGGAAGATCGCGATCAGCAACGGCGTGTGCAGATGCGAGAAGGTATCGACGGCATCGCCGAGACCGACGCCGACCCCCAACGCACAGAGCCAGCCGATCGCGCGCCGATGCGAGAACGAGAGCGCGGGCAACAGCATCGCCGCCGGAATGCCGATGAGGAACTGTTTGAAGCGCGGGCGCACGGAGAGCCAGGTACTGAGATCCTGACGAACGACGAGCTCGAAGTGCGAAGCGCCGATATCGCTGGTGTTGCCGCTGCGCAGCAAGAGCACCGCGCCCGCACCGACGAGCGCGGCGATCACGATGAGGTGGTAGGCGCGCACCGGCGCGAGCAGCACGTCGACCGCGCGCCCGACCTTGGCTTTGAAGCGCGCGTCGAAAACGTAGAGCACGAGTGCGATCAACGGCGGCAACGCGAGCATGAGCTTGACGCCGCGGAACGGCTCGATCTCTTCCATCGCAAGAGGCGTGCTTAATAGCCCCACGACCACCAACGCACCGAGCAGCACCGTACCGATGACGACGAAAGACCACCGCAACGAGCGCCACCACTGCGCGAAGAAATTCGCGCGCGGTTCGTCGGCACAGGCCGGAGCGTAGAGCAGCATCGCCGCGACGACGAAGAGCAGGCCGCCGCCGAGCGCGAGCAGCGAACGCACGAGATCGGCCCGATGGGTCGCGATGCCGGCGACGTAGAGCAGGATCGTCGCGAGGTACGCCACGGCGGCGTAACTCGGCCGATAGATGCCGAACGCACCGAGCAGCAGGACGAGGATCGAGGGAACCGCGAGCGCCGCGATACCGACGAGTAAGCGATTCGTCCCGGGATAGAGCGGAATCGGGGTCGCGGTTCCCAAGCGCATGCCATCGGCGGCGATCGCTTTCGCCAAGCGATGCACGATCTCGACGTTGGTCGCTTCGATGCTGCGCTGCTTATCGCGGTGGGGGTACGGGTGCAGGTAGATCACGCGAATATTTCGTTCGCGTACCCCGAGCATAAAACGATCGACCAACGCCGAAACGCTCAGGCGGTCGAGCTCGGTCTTCTGCACCGTTTGCACCCGCACCGTGCGGCCGGGAATCAATTCGGCGAGTGCGTTGTTGCCTTTTTGCAGTTGGCTGGGATCGTATACTTCGATCGTGCCGAAATTAAAATCGTGCGAGCGGAAGAGTTCGGCGGCATCCTTCTCGTGATCGGGATATCCGAAGACTTGATTCTTCAGCCCAAAGAAAATGACGGTCGATACCTTCGGATCGAGCGCTAAGATGCCGTTCAGCTCGGCGTTCATCTGCGGGGCTTTGAAACGCTCGTCGTTCTGCAAGCGCGGAATCAGCAGCAGGCCCAGACGTTTGGCGAGCAAGATCTCCGAGGTGGGAATACCCAGCCCGATGCCGTTGAAGTAATCGATCTGGGTGTGCACCTCGATCAGCCAGGGCCGCTGCGCGCGCAGAATGCGAATCGATTTCGGCATGAAATGCAGCGGCAGTTGTACGCGCAAGCGATCGTAGGTGCTCTTACGCCCGATCGCGAGGTAGACGGCACGACTCGCGATCTTCCCTTCGCGCGCGAGGCGCGCGAGCAGCGGGTCGGCGATCGGCGCGAGCCGCGCGCCGTTGAGGATCTGCGCGCCGGTCATCACCGTCGTCGAGCCGTCGTTACCGAGATTGGAACCGAGTTGCTCGCTCACCGCAAGCGAGGTGAGCCCCGCCCGCCGAAGCGCGATTAAAAAGGCGTCGGCTCGATAATCGAAGGAGCGGGCGAGTTGCGCGAAGTCACTGTAATCCATCGCGATCTCGACCCGTCGCGCATGGATCTCGGTCCGGATGCGAAGTACGGCGACGACGCAGCAAGCGAGGAGGGCGACAAGCAGGATGCCCGCGGCAAAGCGCGTGTTTTTCTGAAGAAGTTGCACGGCCGCTGCCTTCGTCCGCGCCGCCCGGAATGCCCGCTACGCCTGCCAGTGCGGCGCGCGCTTTTCGAGGAACGCGCCGATGCCTTCGACGGCGTCGGCGGCGCGCGCGTTGCGTACCATCACCTGCTTCGTATAGGCGTAGGCCTCGTGCTGCGGCAGGTCGATCTGCTGGTAGAAGGCGGATTTCCCGGTCGCGACCGTCCTGCGCGCGGAGCGAGCGATCCGTTCGGCGAGCGCGAGCGCCTCGGCATGGACGTTCTCGGCGGCGACGACGCGATTGACCAGCCCCCATTCCAGCGCGCGCGCGGCGTCGATCGGCTCGCCGAGCAGCAACATCTCCATCGCCGCCTTGCGCCCGATCGCGCGCGTCAACGCGACCATCGGCGTACTGCAAAAGAGCCCGATCTTGACGCCCGGCGTCGCGAAGACCGAGCGCTCGGACGCGACCGCCAAATCGCAACTTGCAACGAGCTGGCAACCCGCCGCGGTCGCGATGCCGTCGACCTCGGCGATCGTCGGCGCTTCGATGCGCTGCAACGTCTCCATCAACTCGACGCAGACATCGAAGATCTCATCCATCTCGGCGTCGCCCGCATCGGCGATCTCGCGCAGATCGTGTCCGGCGCTAAACGCCGGCCCCTCGCCGCGCACGATGACGGCGCGGGCGTGTGGATCGGCGGCGGCTTCGTCGAGCGCGGCGATCAGCGCGCGCATCATCGCCCGCGAGAGCGCATTGCGTTTGCCGGCGTTCGCCATCGTTATGACTGCGGCGCTGCCTTCGCGCTCGCTCCGCACCAGGGCCGAATCCGTCATTTCATCCTCACTTCTTCCAGAGCCGTCGTGGGAGCGCTTCGGCGCAGGAATGCCGCCGCCCCCGTCGCACGTCCGCCCCTATAACCAAGGGCTTGTTTGGGAGAGTGCAACGATGACGTGTACCAACTGCGGAAGCGCATACGGCCCGGAAAGCAGCTTTTGCCCCTCGTGCGGGGCGGCGCTCGCCGCCGGCGCGAGGCCGGTTCTCGCCGCAAACGCGCAGAGCGAAAGGACGGCCGCGATGCTCTGCCACCTCACCGCGCTCGCCGGTGTCATTATTCCGTTCGGCAACCTACTCGGGCCGCTCATCGTATGGCTGGTCAAGCGCGATGAATCGCCGCTGGTCGATCGTGAGGGGAAAGAATCGCTGAACTTTCAGATATCGATGTCGATCTACGCGATCGTCTCATCGCTCTTCATTCTGCTCCTGATCGGCATCCCGATGCTCGTCATCGTCGGGCTCGTCGATCTCATTCTTACGATCGTGGCAACGGTGAAGACCGCGAACGGCGAGAGCTACGTCTATCCGCTCACGATTCGTTTTCTGCGGTAGTTTGCACGCAAGCAACCAGTCGCACCGAGATGTTTCAATCGAATCGTTAACGGGCATGTTCTAGTTGGTCGCATGCGACCGGATAAGGAAAATAGAACATGTCAAATCAAGCAACGATCGTAAAACCGACGCCGAAAGGAAACGGTAGCTCCGGCGATTCCGCCGCCGCGAAGAACGGGCACAAGTTCTACGAAGAGTTAGAACCGAGCGAGGGCAAGTCGCAACCGGGGAATCCACGCGCGAGCGCGGCACACCACGAGGCTGCGGGGCATCACGAGGCTGCCGCCCATCACCATCGCCAAGCCGCGTTCGAGCAATCTCGCGGCGAACACGAAGTCGCCGAAGAGCACGCCGCACGCGCGCACGCACACGGCGAACAGGCGCAAACGCATTCCGCAAACGCTCTCGCGCACGTTCGCGGCGAGAGCCGGCGAACGTCATAGAAATAGCGTGCCTCATGCCCGCGGCATGAGGCACGTTCGTGGCTCGGGATACTAGATGCGCGCGCCGCGCCCCGTCAGGAAATTGACGACGATCAAGATGACGATGACGACGAGCACCAGATGAATGAGCGCTCCTCCGATGTGGAAGAGCAGGCCGATAAGCCAGAATACGAAGAGCACCACGATGATGCTCCATAAGAGATTTCCCACGATATGCTACCCTCTTTCGCTCGAAAGATACCCCCTATCGGGCGAGGGTAAACCACCGGCGTTTCGGAGCTTCACGGGGAAAAATGGTGGGCGATGACGGGCTCGAACCGCCGACATCCTCCGTGTAAAGGAGGCGCTCTCCCAGCTGAGCTAATCGCCCACGTTCGCGCGTGCCTTCGCGAAGAGCATTGCCCGCACCCCTACCAGCACGCGGATCGCAATCGCGCCGACGAGGACGGCAAGCACGACGCCGAGCCACGGCGCGAGAAACGCCGTTACCGAGAGACCGAGCGCGCCGATATCCTCCAGCAGCGAGACGATCGGGTTCCCGAATCCGCCGGTAAAGCTCGTCGATACGCCGCGTCCGCTCGCGGCGGCGGCGTGAATACCCAACGCGTTGAGCGCGCCGAGAACCACGAGCGAGGCGAGCGCGGGGCCGGGCAGCCCGTGCAGCGAGCCCGCAACGAGTATCGCCGCCACCGCCGGTTTGAGCACGCTCTGCGCGACGTGGAGGGTGTGATCGAGCAGCGGCACTTTATCGGCGAGCAATTCAACGGCGGCGAGCACGAGCAACGTCACCGTCACCGGCCAAGAATCGAGCCACGCAAGATCGGCAGGCGGGTGGAACCAGCCCGCATGCACGGCGAGCGACGCAACGGCGAGTGCGAAGAGTGCCCGCAGCCCGGCCGCACTGCTGAGCGCGTAGGCGACGGCGTACTGCATTACGGCCGCGTACGGGCGCGAGCGACGAGCTGAGCGAGCAACGCGTGCATCGCCGCCTGCAATTGCGGATCGCGCGAGAGCTCGCCGATCCGCCGCACCTGCGCTCCCGAGACGCGGATATTCGGGGTGAGCCCGCGCTTATTGATATCGCGGTGCAGCGGCGTCAGATAATGCGCGGTGGTGATCTTTAGCGCCGCCCCATCGCGGAGCGGATCGAGCTCCTGCATCACGCCTTTCCCGAAGGTCTGCGTACCGATGAGCTCGGCGGCGCGGTCGTCTTGGAGCGCACCCGCGGTGATCTCCGATGCCGATGCGGTATTGCCGTTCACTAAGACGATCGTCGGGATATGCAACGGCGCATCGTTCTCGCCGTGGATCGTCGCCGGCGCGCGGTCGCGCCGTTCGATCACCATCAACGGTTGGCGCCCGAGAAAATCGGAGGCGATCGAGACCGCCGAGGATACGAAGCCGCCGCCGTCGTTACGCAGATCGAAGACGAGTCCGCGCGCGCCTGCCGCGACGAGCCGGTGCAGCGCATCGCCGAACTCTTCGGGCGTCGCTTCGCCGAATGCCGTCACCGCAATGTAGCCGATCCGATCGGGCAGCATCCGTCCGGTCACCGTCGGCGGGCGGTAGAGTGCGCGATCGAGCGTCAGCGTGCGCGCGCGTTCGCCGCTCCGTTCGATCGTCATCGAGACGGGGGTTCCGACTTTGCCGGAAAAAAGATGCGCTGCAGCGGCGCGGCCGAGATCGTGCGTGCTCTTCCCGTCGATACTCGTCAGCAGATCGCCGACGCGAACGTCGGCATGGTCGGCGGGCGTATCGGGAACGACGTAATCGACGACAATCCCCGCGTGCGAACGGCGAACCTCGAGCCCGACGCCGACGCTCCGTTTCGGATCGAGCTCGTGTTGGAACGCAAGCATCTGCTGCGGGTCCCAGAAAACCGTATACGGGTCGTGAAAGGCCGCCGCCATCGCCCGAATCGCCGCGTAGGCATCCTCGCGCGCATCCTCGTGCGTCAGCCCCGCGATCGTCTCGATCTCATCGTCGAGCGTCGCGACATCGGCTTCCGGGGTCGACGCGGTGGCGGGAAAGAGCGAGAGCACGACGCCATGCCGTTTCGCCCGCTCTTCGAGCGCGTGGCGGGCCACGTCGAGTAAGCGCTGCGCCGAGAGCGGCTTAAACGGGACGGTCGAGAGCAGGTTAAATGCTTCGCGGACATCGGCGGCGACGGGCTGCGTGAGGTGCGTATCGGGAGCGGTGGCGCCGATACAGGCTGTCACCAGAGCGAGGACGACCAGCCCTCGCGTCCACCGGGTGGTAGGCATCATATAGAGCCGTTGTACCGTATCTCTCGCGGCGAGGCAAGGGTAACCGCTCGGTGCGAGCACGACGAAGGTCGCTCGCTTGCAACCC
Organism: bacterium; assembly: GCA_021794175.1. Classification (GTDB taxonomy): domain Bacteria; phylum Vulcanimicrobiota; class Vulcanimicrobiia; order Vulcanimicrobiales; family Vulcanimicrobiaceae; genus JABEUX01. The sequence continues at coordinate 24,814 of JAJYRI010000009.1, read as the reverse complement.
GGGGGTGGTTATGCTGAAAGGACGGCAACGAAGGGAGCCCAGAGTATGAAGCAAGCGATCGAGATTACCGGAATGACCTGCGGGAACTGCGCCCGCCACGTGAAGGAGGCGCTCGAAGCGCTTCCCGGCGTCCGCAACGTCGAGGTAGACCTGGCACACAACAGCGCGCACTTCGAGAGCGAGCGCGAGCTCGATCGCAAGACGATCGCCGCCGCGCTCGACGAAGCGGGATACGCCCTGGCATGACCACCACGCACGCCGAGGAGCGCATCGAGCTCTCCATCGGCGGCATGACGTGCGCCTCGTGCGTGAATCACGTCTCGCGGGCCCTGCGCCGCGTCGAGGGCGTCGATGACGTCTCGGTCAACCTCGCCACCGAACGCGCGAGCATCGCCTTCGAGCCCAAAACGGAGATCGCCGACCTGATCGCCGCGGTCGAACGCGCCGGCTATCGCGCGCAGGTCGCCCCCGACGAAGAGACGGCAACGCGCGAGCGCGTCGCCGAATTAGCGGGGCAGGCGCGCGCGCTCGTCCTCTGGAGCATCCTCGCCGCACTCGTCGTCGCGCTCGCGATGTTGCCGGTGCACTTCGCCGGCGATGACGCGCTGCAGGCGGTTCTCGCGACTGCGATCTGGCTCTTCTTCGGCGCGCGCTTCCACCGCGGGGCATGGCTCGCGCTGCGCGAGCGCAGTGCGACGATGGATACGCTCGTCTCGTTAGGCTCGACCGCGGCGCTTGCGTTGAGTTACGTGAATCTCGTGCGCGGCGTACCGACCTACTTCGATTCGGCGGCCGCGATTATCGCGTTGATCTCGATCGGCAAGTATATCGAAGCGCGTGCGAAGGTCGGCAGTTCGCAGGCGCTGCGCGCGCTCGTCGCGCTCCGTCCGCCCACCGCGCTGCGCGTCGGGGAAGATGGAACGCGCGAACGGATCGCCGCCGATCTCTTACGCGTCGGCGATATCGTTGCGGTTGCAGCCGGCGAACGCATTCCCATCGACGGCGAGATCGTCGAAGGTGCAAGTGCGATCGATCGCTCGATGCTCACCGGTGAAAGCATGCCGGTTGAAGCCGGGCGGGGCGACCGCGTCGAGCAAGGCACCCTCAACGGCGACGGAGCGCTCTTGGTACGCGCGACGGCGGTCGGCGCCGGCACCACACTCGCCCACATTACCGAGGTCGTCGCGCGCGCGCAGGGGAGCCTGCCGCCGGTGCAACGCATCGCCGATCGCATCGCCGCGGTCTTCGTTCCGACGATTCTTGCAATCGCAACGATAACGCTCGTCGGCTGGTTGCTGACGCACCACTCGCCCGCGCAAGCCCTGATCGCCGCCGTCGCCGTGTTAGTCGTCGCTTGCCCCTGCGCGCTCGGCCTCGCAACGCCGACCGCGATCGTCGCCGGCGTCGGCGTCGCAGCGCGGCACGGCATACTCGTGAAGGATGCCGACGCGCTCGAGCGGCTTGCAGGCATCGATACCGTCATCTTCGATAAAACCGGAACGCTGACGCGCGGGCACCCCGAAGTCACCGGCATCGATACGTTCGCCGGCGACGAACGCCGCACGCTTGCGCTCGCTGCCGCGTTGGAGATCTCCTCGGCGCATCCGCTCTCCGGAGCGATCCTCCGTGCGGCGCGTGCGCGCACGCTCGAGATTCCTCCGTCGCGCGACGTCACGGCGGTGCGCGGACGCGGGCTCGTCGCAACGGTCGGCGATGCAGCGGTGCTCGTCGGCAGCGCGACCTTTCTCGGCGAACGCGGCATCGTGCTTCCGCCGATCGCCGAGGCGAGCGCCGCCGAGAGCGCGCTCTACGTCGCCGAAAACGGTCGCGCGCTCGGGCGCATTCGCATCGCCGATCCGCTGCGCGAGGATGCGGCCGAGACCGTGGCACGGCTGAAGGCTCGCGGCATCGTCGTCGCGCTCGCCAGCGGCGACGCACTCGGCGTCACCACGCGGATCGCCGCGGCGTGCGGAATCGACCGCGTATACGCCGAGCTCTTGCCCGAGGGCAAAGGCGAACTCGTTCGCAAGCTGCGCGAAGGCGGCGCGCGCGTCGCTTTTCTCGGCGACGGCATCAACGATGCGCCCGCGCTCGCGCTTGCAAACGTCGGCATGGCGATGGGTGCCGGCGCGGCGGTCGCGTTGGAGACGGCGGGAACCGCCGCGCTGCGCGACGATCCCTCGGCTATCGTCGAAGCGATCGAGATCGGGCGCGCGACCATGCGCACCATTGCGATGAATTTCTTCTGGGCGCTCGCCTACAACGTCGCGTTGATCCCGCTCGCAGCGTTCGGCATCGTCTCGCCGATCTATGCGGCCGGCGCGATGGGAGCATCGAGTCTCTTCGTCGTCGGAAACGCGATGCTGCTCACGCGCTTCTACTCTTCGAAAGCGAACTCACCCCGCGCGCACGCGGCGACAAACGCCGAATAATCGCGCTCGCAGCGCACGCCGTAGGCGAGCGCGAATCGCAGCATCGCTTCCTCGAACTCCGCGCTGTTGCCCAGGTAGCCGCCGATCGCACGCGGTTCGCCGGAGCGTGCATGCGCGCGCGCGAGCGTTTTCCCGCAATGGCGCGCGTAGCGAATCAACGTCGCGGCGCGAATTCCGGCGGTATCGAGCGAGCCCTTCATGTCGCGCAACTGTCGCACGTAGAAATCGCGGTCGCCGTCGTTGCTCCAACCTAAGAAAAGATCGCTTGCCGCCTGCATGAGCCGTTGCCCGACGACGACGCGCTCGCCGTGATGCGCGAAGCGGCTCAGCCCGAGAACGCGCTCCAACGCGGATCGCTGTGCTTCTTTAATTTGCAGCAGCAGCGGCCGATCGGTACCGGCGAGTAAGAGCACCACCAAACAGAGGGTTCCGATGCTGCCGACGCCGACGACCTTCAACGCCATATCGACGCTATGATAGCGGTCGAACAGCACGCGGAGATGCTCGGGGAGCGAGGCGCGGTAGGAGCGCAGAATGCCGTGCGCGAGTTCGACGCGTTCGTCGGCGTGGCGAAGACGGCGAAAGAGCGGCGGCCGATCGGCGAAACGCGGCGGGCGCAACTCCGGGGTTTCGAGCACCGGAACGCGCGCCGTCGCCGACTCCTGCATCTTCATGTCGCCGGCGATCCGTGCATCGACCTCGATCCGATCGTACCAAATTTCGAGTGGATCGAGTTGCGCGTAGGCGAGCATCGCCTCGCGATACGCATGCGCCGCCGCAACGACGGCATCTTCGGCGCGGTCGCTACGAATGCCGACCGATGCCGCGAAAACCACGAGGCTCGAAGAGAGGCGCAGCATATCCCATTCCCACGGGCCGGGTAAGGTTTCGTCGAAATCGACGAGATCGAAGACGAGGTTGCGCTCCGGGGTGGCGAAGGTTCCGAAATTCAGCACGTGGGCGTCGCCGCAGATTTGGGCGCGCAGCCCGGTCACGCGTAGCGCGCTAAAATCGCTCGCGGCGATCGCCGCCGCACCGCGCAGAAAACCGAACGGATCGCGGCGCATACGTTGATGGCGGATCGGCAACAGCGCCGGAATGCGGCTCGCTTCTTCGCGACGGATCGCGACGAGCGGTTCTTCGCTGCGCAGTCTGTCGTCCCACGCGCAGAGCTCCGCGCGCGGAATGCGCTTGCGCAACGCCTTCGCCGCAGTATTCATTGCGCGCCTGCGCGATCGGCGTAGGCCATCAGCGCGAGCCCGGCGAGCGTCAACGCGATGCCCCAACCGACGCTCGCCGATGGAATCTCGCCGAGAAATCCCCAGGCCGCGATGATGCCGACGATCGGATTGGTCAGCACGCCCATGCTCGCGTCGCGCGCCGGTAAGCGGTCGAGCACGTAGACCCACAGCACGTACGCGAGCGCCGTCGCGATGAAGATGTTATACGCGAGCGCGCCGATATACGGCAACGTATAATGCGTCGCACCGTGCGGCACGAGCCACGCGGCGATGCCGAGCGCCGCTCCGCCCGCGAGCATCTGCCAGGTCGTCAGTTCGATGACGTCGATCGCGACCCGATTGGCGAGTCGTTTGGTGATCACCACGCCGACCGCCCAGGCAAGCCCGGCGAGCAGCGCGAGGATATCGGCGTACCCCGCGCGACCGAGATGATCGAACCCGACGATCGCGACGATCCCCAACATCGCGAAAGCGAGGGCGACGATCTGCAACGGGTGCAACCGCTCGCCGAGGAAGACGACTCCGGCGAGCGCGACCCAGAGCGGCATCGTATAGGCGAGCGTCGAGATCGCGCCGACGCCGGAGATCGCAATCGCCATCATCACCAACCCCATGAACCCCGCCGTCTGAAAGAGCCCGATCCACGTGTAGGTCAGCAGATACTGCGGCCGCACGCCGCGCCGACGCCACGCGCAGAGTGCGAGCAAGGCGAGGCCGCCGCCGATCATGCGCGCGGCGGCAAAAACGAGCGGCGGCGCGTAGCCAACCGCGATCTTGAGCACGACCCAATTCAGCCCCCACGCAAATGCCAGCACCAACAGCGCGAGAAGCGCGCGCTTTCGTTCGCGATCGCCGCTGGCGTGCGGAGCGGTCATCGCGCGCTCGCGCGCATCAGTCGATCGGCGATCGCCGCGCCGAGCCCGTGCGCCGGAACGCGCGCCGCATCGATGCGTTCCAGCCCGAGCGCATCGAGTTCGTGCAGATACTCGAAGAGATGCGCGGCCGCTTCGCGTTCGTCGCCGCCGGGCGCGAGCACGCGTTGCGCGGCGTACCCTTCGGCGCCCTCGCTAAAGCCGAGATAGGCGGCGCGTTGCCGTTGCGCGCGCGACGGCAGCTCCGCGACGACGCGAATCGGCGTGCGCGGAGCGTAGTGCTGCAATAATTGCCCCGGCGCTTGCGGTGCCGCCGCGCCGTTCGGCCCGGTCGCATCGAGCAACGCACCGATCTCCGCTTCGATCGCTTCGCGCGCGATCGCGCCATGGCGCAGCAACGTGGGAACCGGATCGAAGGCGACGATCGTCGACTCGATCCCTAACGGCGTTGCGCCACCGTCGAGGATGATCTCGACGCGCTCGCCGAGCTGCGCGCGTACGTGTTCGGCACTCGTCGGGCTCAAGCGCCCGAACGGGTTCGCGCTCGGTGCCGCAAGCGGCGCGCCGACCGCGGCGAGCAGCGCGCGCGCGACCGGATGCACCGGCATGCGCACCGCCACGCTCTCGAGCCCGGCGGTCACGATACCGGGAATCTCGGAGCGCTTCGCGAGCACCAGCGTCAGCGCGCCCGGCCAGAAGCGCTCCGCAAGCCGTTGCGCCGCGGGCGGGATCTCGCGCGAAACGCGGGCGAGCATCGCCGCATCGAGCACGTGGACGATCAGCGGGTCGAACGTCGGGCGCGCTTTAATTTCGAAGATCTTCGCGACGGCGCGCGCGTCGAACGCCACGGCACCGAGGCCATAGACGGTCTCGGTCGGGAAAGCGACGCAGGCTCCGGCGCCGAGCGCGGCGGCCGCGCTTGCAATCGCTGCCGCATCCGCACGTAGAACCGACATAGCGGCGGGGTTCGGCTCTGACGAACCGAACCCCGCCGAATCTCGCGAACCGAGCGTTAAGCTACGGCGATTGCCACGAGCAATCGGAGACGTTGTTGTCGTACTCGCCCTGGATCTCGAAGACGGTGCCGTTGAGCGAGATTTGCTGCGTCGGCACGCCGGCCGCCGGGGCGCAGAGATCGCCGATCTCACCGCCGGAGGAGTTGTACCACGCGAGGTTATTCACCGCGACGTCGGGATCGGTGAAGGTCTCGGAGAGTTCGTGCGAGAGCGTCGACGAGGTCGAATCGATCGTCGAGCCGTTCGGCGATTGGCCGCCGTTGCTCACCGAGCTCACCTGGCAGCCCGAGACATCCTGGTAGGGCTCGACGGTGTAGAGGGTGTGGCCGATATCGCTGTAGTCGTTGCTGCCGTGGTAGGCGCAATACTGCTGTAAGTAGCATCCGCCCGCGTTCTGACTGCACTGCTGCACGCCACTCTCGAGGAAGACGTTATAGACCGCGTTATACCCGGTGCCGTACTGCTGGGCGACGTTGTAGATGATGTTGACGATATCTTGGTCGCCAAGTTGGCTGCTGGTGTTGTAGGTCACCGGAACATCGCCGCCGACGGTATAGGTCGCCGACTGCCCTTCGTACTGATCGAGAATGTGGATCATATCGCTGGAGAAAAAGCTATTCTCGAAGCCCGAGATATCGCCGCCCCAGCAGCTCTCGTCGGGGCAGTTCACCAGAATGTTATAGACGCTCGCCGTGGGGACGACGGGGCCGCCGTTGTTGGTGAGGTTCATACCCGCCGAGACCGTCTTGGTGTGAATGCGGATCGGCTTGCCGCCCTTGATCGGCGAATAATAGGCGCCCGAGCGCGTCAGTTTCGCCATCGCGACCTTAATGCTCGAACGCGAGATATGCATGACGGGGTAGATTTTCGGTTTGAAGGCGCTCGTCGGGGAGAGCGGTTTGGTCGGCAGGGCCGAGGAACCGGCGCCGCCGCCGCAACCGGCGACGAGTACGCCGAGCGCGCAGGCGGCGGCCAGGGAACCCAGGCCGCGGAGTGCGCGAAGAGATCGAACGTTCAAGGAAAACTCCTTTAATCAGGTATCGAAAGTGCAGTCATACGCCGGTTTGCTTGCCGGCGTCCACAGCGGGTTCCCAGTTTCGTTTTTCGTTCCTGTGACAAAAGCCACATAGAGGCGCTCGGCTGCTCGCCGGCGCTACTCGGAGAGGCGGTCGAGCCGACGCAGCTGGGGAAAGGCGAAGGCCCAGGCGATGATAACCGCGAGTGTCGCCAGCCCGCCGATTGCGACCGAGGCCTCCGCGCCGAGCCAAGCGGCGGTCACCCCCGATTCAAAGGCACCCAATTCGTTGGAGGCGCCGATAAAGATATTCTCGATCGCGCTCACGCGCCCGCGCAGCGGATCGGGCGTGCGCAGTTGCACGAGCGTCATGCGAATGACGACGCTGACCATATCGAAGCCGCCGATAGCCAGCAGCGCGACCAAGGAGAGCGCGAGGTTCTTCGAGAGTCCGAAAACGATCGTCGCGATGCCGAAAGCGGCGACGCAGAAAAAGAGCGCCCGCCCCGCTTGGCGCTCGAGCGGCCGACGCGAGAGATACCAGGCGACCAACGCGGCGCCGAGCCCCGGTGCAGCGCGCATCAAGCCGAAACCGAGCGGGCCGACGTGGAGAATCGAGGTCGCGAAGATCGGCAAGAGTGCCGTCGCGCCGCCGAAGAGCACGGCGAAGAGATCGAGCGAGATCGCGCCGAGCACCTCGGGTTGTTTGCGCAGGTAGCGGATGCCGCCGATCGGATCGAGTTCGCCGGGATCGATATGCGGTTGCGAGCGCACCCGCAGCGATGCATACGCAAGCGTCGATGCCGCATATGCGAGCGTCGCAACGACGAACGCGAACGGCGTCGAGAGCGCGATCAGTGCTCCCGCCGCCGCCGGGCCGAGAATCGTCAGCATCTGCCCGATCGACGACGTAAATGCCGAGGCGCGTTGGAATGCCGCTTCGTCGACGATGCCGACCAGCAACGCGCGCTCCGCCGGGGCGCTCGTTGCCCGCGCGCACCCGCTGACGAAGAGCGCGACGGCGTAGGCCCAGAGCGCGTGCGAACCTTGCCAAGCGAGATAGGCGAAGATCGCCACCCCGAGCGCTTCCCCGAACGAGCAGAGAAAGACGATTTTGCGGCGGTCGAAGCGATCGGCGAGGACGCCGGCGGGAACCGCGAGCGCGACCTGCGGCACGAAGAGCAGCAACCCGACGAAACCCAAGGCGAGCGCGGCATGCGTGATCGCATAGATCTGCCAGCCCACCGCCACCGCTTCGATCGAGTAGGCGAGCACGCTGAGTTGGCGCGCGAGAAAATACCGGGTGAAGAACGGCTGCGCGAAGAGCGTACGCACGATGCGATTAGAGAACGGGGAAGATCGCGAAGAACGTGCCTAAGAGCGCGATAAAGAGCCCGCTGATGACTTCTCCGTAGCGTTCGAAGCGCCCGAATTGCAGCCGCGCGAGCCCGGCGCTCGAGAGCAAACAGAGCACGACGTAGGTCAGCATCGTACTCGCTGCAAAGACGACCGACATCGCTACGAGTTGTGCGACGCCGTAGCGCGCGGCGGCGAAAAACGCCGGGATACCTTCGATCATCGGCGAGGAGCCGAGAATCACGAGCAGCGCGCTACGCGAAGCGCCGTCGTCGTGCTCGTGTGCCTCCCCGTGCGCGTCGGCCCGATCGTGTTCGCGTAATTCCCGCCAACCCGCAACCGCGATCCAGAGGCCGAATGCGACGAGCGCGACGCTCGAAAGGATGCCGAGCAGATGTCCGAAGCGCTGCGCGACATAGATGCCGCCCGCCCACACGATGACGGCGATGGCAAGCGTCGAGAGCGTATGCCCGAGCCCGGCGAGTAACGCCGCGCGCCCCACCTGCAACTGCGACCATTTCCGCCGCCGCGCGAGCAACGCGATCGGCGCCCAATGGTCGGGAACCATCGTGTGCAAGATACCGACGGCGCCGACGGCGAGAACGAGCAAGAACTGCGGCGAAAGCATCGGCACGCGCGAATTAGCGCCGCTTCTTCTGCTTCGGCGTCACGCAGGTGCCGCTCGCGCGGCAGACGACGACCGGCTCGTCGAGCACGTCGGCGGCGCTCTCGTTGATATCGCTGCGAACGGCGATCACTTTCCGCGCTTCGAAACGCATCTTGCGCGAGGTGTTGCCGACGGTGACGATCTCGCCGCTCGCTTCGATATAATCGCCGGCATAGACCGGCGCGAGAAACTCGACGCTGTCGTAGGCGACGAAGAGCCCTTCGTCGCCGTCGAGTGCGATGAGCAGCTCCGTCGCCACATCACCGAAGAGCGCGAGCATGCGCGCGCCGTCGACGAGATTGCCGCCGTAATGGGCGTCGTGTGCGCTCATGCGCAGGCGAATCAGGCTACGCCGCCCTTGGCTCTCTTCCACAGTTCCTCCAGTTCCTCGAGCGTGAGATCGGCGAGCGCAACGCCGCGTTCGGCGGCGGCGCGCTCCATAAAGGTGAATCGACGATAGAATTTTTCGTTTGCATCGCGCACCGCGCTCTCGGCGTCGATGCCCAACGCGCGCGCGAGATTGACGAGCGTAAAGAACACGTCGCCGAGCTCTTCGCGAACGTGGTCGTCATCGTTTTTGGCGCGTTGCGCCTCGGCGAGCTCCCCGAGCTCTTCGACGAGTTTCTCGAGAATGCCCGAAACGCCGGGCCAATCGAAGCCGACGCGCGCCGCCTTCTCCTGCATGCGCTGGCCGCGTTGGAGCGCACCGAGATGCTGCGGGATACCGTCGAGCCGGCTCGCGCGTGCGAGCCCGGTCTTTTCTTGCGCTTTGAGTTTCTCCCAACTCCGCCACTGCGCATCGACATCTTCGATGATGGCGTCGGCAAAGACGTGTGGGTGGCGGCGCACCATTTTGTTCGCCAACGCGTCGATGACGTCGGCGACGGTGAAGGCGCCGCTCTCGCTGGCGATCTGCGCGTGAAAGACGATCTGTAACAGCAGATCGCCGAGCTCTTCGCAGAGCCCGTCGAGCCCGCCCTGCTCGATCGCTTCGACGACTTCATAGGTCTCTTCGATGAGATAGGGCACCAACGTGCGGTGCGTCTGCTCGCGATCCCAGGGACAGCCATAGCGTAACCGCGCCATCACTTCGACGAGTTCGGCGAAGCTGTAGCGCTGCGCTTGCGGCGGCAACGGCACCAGTGCAACTTCGAGCGATGCCGCCAACGTCGCGCGTGCCATGCCGGGAACGATCTCCGTCCGTGCGCCGCGTGCATCGAGCGCGCGTTGGAGCTGCGCGAGGCCGGGAAAATCGGAGAACGGGTTGCCGAGGACGCCGATGCCGAGATCGCCGTCGTCGAGCGCATCGACGAAACGATCGATCGCATCGCTGCTGCCGCGAACGATCGCGGCGGCGTCGCGCAGCGGCTCGGCATCGAGTGCGATCTTTCGTTCGGCGAGCGCTTCGCGCAACGCGGGCGGCGCCAACAGCAGCGTCACGCGCGGGAGCCCGAGCGACGCTTCGATCGCGCCGACGGTCAGTAATGACGGGTCGCCGGGGCCAAGCCCGATGATACGAACGAGCATAGGGTTAAAAGGCTTCGCCGCAACACAAGACGAGGCCCCGGTACCAGCCCGGAGCCTCGTCGAGGTGCGATCGTTGCGCTGCGATCAGTTTTTCGACGGCGGGGCCGACGGCGCTGCCGACGGAGCTTCCGTTGCCGTGCCGGCGGTCGCTGCGGGAGCGGCCGAAGGCGGCGGCGTCGGGAAGAGGCCGGTGAAGCGCGGATCGTTGATCTGAATCGTGGCCTTGCTCTGCAGACCGGCGATGAACGGCTGCACCAGCGGTGCCTCCGCCTGTTCGCGCAGCTGGTCTTCGATGCGCTGATGCACCGATGCGAGCGTCGCCTTCACCGCAGGCTTGCGCGCCTGCACCTGAATGATGTGCCAACCGAACGGCGAGTGCACCGGCGGGCTGATCGCGCCGATCTTGCCGGTCAATGCGTAGGCTTCGAACGGTTTCACCATCTGGTTCGGGCCGAACCAACCGAGTTCGCCGCCTTTATCGCGGCTGCCGGGATCCTGCGAGTACTGCTTGGCGAGTGCCGAGAAATGCTGGCCGGCTTTGAGATCGGCTTCGATCTTCTGCGCGGTCGCAAGATCGCTGACGAGAATGTGACGTGCTTTAATTTGCTCCGGGGTATCGAACTGCGCGTGATTCTTGTTGAAGAACGCCGCAATCTGCGATTCGGAGATCTGCACGTTCTTGCCGACCGCAGCATCGATGATGAGCTGCTGGCGGATGATCTGATGCAGATCGTGCTCGGTCAGACCGTTCGCCGCCAACTGGCGCTGGAACGATCCCGGCGGATAGTTTGCCGCGATCTCAGCTTCACGCGCCGCAATCTGCGCTTTCGTGATCGTGATGCCGTGGCGTTGACCGTACTGATCGAGCAGCGTCTGCAGAACGAGTTGCTGCAACACGCCGCGCGCCGTTGGGCTGGCTTCGAGTTTCTTATCGAAGGTTTGGCGGCTGATCGATTGGCCGTTTACGGTCGCGACCGATCCGCCCGCGCAGGCCACGAGCGAGAGTGCTGCGACAACCGCAGCGGCGCCGGTGACAAGGCGACGAAAAACGAGCATAGTGGGCTCCAGTAGGATGACGGGTGAGAAAGCGCACGGAGCCGACGGCTCCGAAAGCCTCACCCGGTTAGGGTTTCCGCCCCGATGCTCCTTCCGATAGAGGGCTTCCCTGGTCGATCCGCTCGAAGCGCGCGGTGAAATGGCGCAGCGGCGGTGCCTGCCAGAGCATCTTCAGCCCGGCGATCCCCTCGCGCCGACGATAGAGATCCTCAGAGATCCTCGAAGACCTCGCCCTCGTGCAGCCGCCGGGCGGCTGCACGAGGGGAGTGCTCTCGACCCGCAAGCCCCTCGCTCAATCTGATTCACCCACCCTGTATTAGCGCACATCGTTCGCGTCGTGATGACGGGCGGTGCCGATTGGGGCGCGGCCGTTCGCTATGCCACGGTGTCCACGAAAGCGCCGCAGACTGCATTGCCGTAAGCAGCGCACCGATCGAGCCCGGGATGAGGGATGGCAAAACCGACATGCTTCGCAGAGGCCATGAGCTTCCTAAGGAGCGCTATAAATTTATCCAACATTACCACGAAGCGACTGTCGAACAAACAAAATACCCCCAACGATCGCCGCCGGCAAGAGAACCATCGGTATTGCATTACCGGATTTAGTCGTCTGAGATATCGTGGCTACTAAAAAGGCCCCGACTGCCGTCAGCGACAGTAGCAGTCTCGTGACTTTAGAATAGCGCCGATTCTTGAAAGATTGGACAGCGAGTACGAGAAAAACGAGACTTACAAACAAATATCCAACGTTATTCACTACGAACCACCCTCCAATTGAAGCTGGCCCGGGTTTGCGGAGGATTTTTGATTGGACATCACGCGGCCGGAGCCTTCCGGCGCTCGAACTCCATGGGCGAGATGTTTGCTAGCGCCGTGTGTCGGCGCCGCGGATTGTACCAGCCCTCGATGAAATCAAAGATCGCAAGCTCCGCTAATTCGCATTCCAACGTCGCGTTGAAACTCTCGCACAGCGCATTGTCGTAGCAATCGCCGATCGGTCCCATCGACGGCTGCACGCCGGAACTCGCGCAGCGTTTGCGAAACACGATCGAGGTGTACTGCTCCTCCTGGTCGGAGTAATGGATGACGCCCGAGGGCTTGCGCCGGTAGAGTGCCCTATCGAGCGCGGCGACGAGTTCGGCGCGCATGTGTGGCGCCATCGCCCAGCCGACAGCGCGTCGGCTAAACACGTCGAGAACGACCGCGACGAATAGGAAGCCCGCCGACGCCGGCACGTTGGTGATATCGGATCGGGCTCGGCAGCGGTGAATTGGCGCAACGGCAACGCCTGCCGGAGCATCTTCAGCCCGGCGATCCCCGCTCGCCGGCGATAGAGATCCTCGAAGAGCTCGCCGATGTTGGCGAACAAAACGCCAAACGAGTAAGCGCGGTCGGGAGAATCGAACCCAACGGGCCGGCTTTACCTACTCTTGCGTTGCGCGGTTTCGATACTCGGCAACAAGCGTTTGCACCGTCCACGCGTCGCGCGGGTTCGCTGCGAGCAGTCCTCGTTCGGTATCATCGACGTTGCGCAAGAATCGATAGCGCGTTCGAACAGCTTCGATCCACTTATCGATCTCGACGGGCGAGGTTAGGAAGCCGATCGCCTCCTCCTGAAACTCTCTGCGTGCTCTTGCCCGTAATATTTCTTCGGGGTCGAACGGCACGTCGCCCAATCCAGTCACGTTGATGTCGCGCCAGACCTTTAGAACTGTCAACCGACGCACGAGTTCTTCATCAAATACACGCGAGCTAAACCATGCAAGATCGTAAAGATCGCGGGCCAAGCTGTCGCGCCGATAGCGGGCGAGCTTTTCAGCGATTAGCTCTTCGACACGGATCACGGCAGTCGATCGTAGGGGAATGTTGTATGCACGATGGATCGGCAACCCAATAGGGGAAATAACGTCCGGCGGCAGCCACGGCAGTTCATGTGCTATGTCGATACGCGCTGGAATCGTTGGCGAACCGAGCGCAGATGCGATGTGCAATCGAGCGCGCCGAGCTGGAACCACCTGCTCGACGGTAAATGCGAATCCCTCGACTGATGCTTCGTGCAAGTGCTCGAAGACAAGTTCGGCGAGGCCTTGTTCTGCTACGGCGAAATCGAGGTCGGTTGAAAAACGCCCCGCAGAGCCAAGACGGAATTTTCGCAAAGCCGTACCGCCTTTGAAGACCAGTCCAAGCTCGAACAACCCCGCCTCATGAAGGAGATGGAGGGCATGATCTTGAGCCACGTCGATAAGCGCGCCATCGCGGAACATGCGCTGCCCCTGGCAGTGGCGGAGGAGCAACCCTTCGGTAATCATGACTTTGCGCTTGGTACGAGCAGCGAATCGATGAGATTGTATCCGCGCACAAAACGACTACGCGCGCGATCCCGGCCAAGGTACACAAGCCCATTGGGTCGCGCTTTTTTCATGAGTTCTTGCGCGAGGTTCTTGAAATTCGCACGATCCGCAAGATAGGCGAGCCGTACGCGTGCGGGAGCGGACGCACCATCAAGTTCGCGTTCGAGATCCGCCGGATGCGCGCGCTTGAACGCCTCCTCGAGCCATTCCATGACATTCGGCCAATCACGATAGTAGTGTGGAACGATTGCCATTTTCGCGAGGAGCGTCGGCACGCGCCATACGGGGAGGTTGTCCTTCGTTTCGGGTTCGAGCACGCTCCATGTTCGCGTGACGCGAAATTCGCTCAGCGCCGGCGGAAGCTTCCGTCGCTTCGGCGGCATTGCCAATACTTGTTTTTGCGGTTGACGAGCGCTGAGCCCCTGAAGCCAAGCCGCCGAGTCGTACGCAAGGGCTACCGGAAGAGTCCGCCGCTGGAGAGTCGCTCGCAGTTCGATGAAGGGGTCGCCGGACGAAACCGCACCTGCTCGCGCGCCCGGAGCAAATTCCCAGCGTCCCCGAGTTCGCAACGGAAGCAACCAACCGTACCGCTGAAGCTCTCGGGCGACGGTTGCGGGGTCGCCTTTCATGCCGAGTTCGCGCAGGTAGAATTCCAGGTCTTTCAGGCTCAGAATCCCGGGTTGAAACAGCTCAAGGCACTCGACGACAGCAGCCAACCGTCGAGGGATGGGTCGCGACTGCTGTCGCTCGATACCTGCTTGCTGTAATATTGACGGCTTCATAGATGGTGCTGATTGACAGTATCGCACGGTTACGTCGAAACTGTCAATCAGCACCATCTTCCTATGATAGATTTTACACCATACGGCCTACTATTGACAGTGAAAACCGGGGTCAGCGAGAGCGCACGGGACCATCGGCCGACTGTTCTACGGTGCCGAGGCGGATTTCAAAGTCGCGGTTTCGAGCGGCTTCCCTGGTCGATCCGCTCGAAGCGCGCGGTGAAATGGCGCAGCGGCGGCGCCTGCCAGAGCATCTTCAGCCCGGCGATCCCCGCGCGCCGGCGGTAGAGATCCTCGAAGACCTCGCCGACGTAATCGATATGGCTCTGCGTGTAGACCCGGCGCGGAATCGCTAGGCGCACCAGCTCGAGCGGGGCCGTCCGCTCCTCCCCGGTGAGCGGATCGGTCGAGCCGAACATCACCGAGCCGATCTCGACCGCCCGAATGCCGCCTTCGAGATAGAGTTCGCCGACGAGCGCCTGCCCCGGATATTCGCGCGGCGCGAGATGCGCGAGCATCGCTCCGGCGTCGATATAGACGGCGTGACCGCCGGGCGGTTGCACGATGGGAACGCCGATCTCGGTGAGCCGGCGCCCCAAGTACGCCGTCGAGGCGATGCGATAGTTGAGATAATCCTCGTCGAGCGCCTCGGCGAGCCCGGTCGCCATCGCTTCTAAATCGCGCCCGGCGAGGCCGCCGTAGGTGGTAAAACCTTCGGTGAGAATCAGCAGCCGCGATTCCGCGCTCGCGAGCGCCGCGTCGTTCCCGGCGAGAAAACCGCCGATATTGACCAAGCCGTCTTTTTTCGCCGACATCGTGCAACCGTCGGCATACGAGAAGAGCTCGCGTGCGATCTCGCGCGGCGAACGCCCCGCGAATTCCGGCTCGCGTTCGCGGATGAACCAGCAGTTCTCCGCATAACGGCAGGCGTCGATGTAGAGCGGAATCCCATGCTCGCGACAGATCGCGTGAACCGCGCGCACGTTCGCCATCGAGACCGGCTGGCCGCCGCCGGAATTATTGGTAACGGTCAGCATCACCAGCGGCACGCGCGCCGCACCGACCTCGGCGATACACGCGCGCAACGCCTCGGTATCCATGTTGCCTTTGAACGGGTGCTGCGCGGCGGGAATGCGCCCTTCGGGAATCGGTAGATCGACAGCGCGCGCGCCGACGCTCTCGACATGCGCGCGCGTGGTGTCGAAATGCGTGTTGTTCGGCACCACGTCGCCGGGCTTACAGAGCGTCGAGAAGAGAATGCGCTCCGCCGCGCGCCCTTGATGCGTCGGCAGCACGTATTGGAAACCGAAGATCTCGCGGACGCGCTCGGCGAAACGATAGTACGAGCGCGCCCCGGCGTAGGATTCGTCGCCGCGCATAATCGAGGCCCACTGATCGGCGCTCATCGCGCCGGTGCCGCTGTCGGTGAGCAGATCGATGAGGACGTCTTCGGCACGCAACAAGAATGGATTGAACGCAGCCTCGCGCAGATAGCCCTCGCGCTCCTCGCGCGTGGTCATGCGAATCGGTTCGACCGATTTAATCCGGAACGGTTCGATAATCGAGCGAGGCATCGGGGCTCCTTCTGCGAAGAGAGATCGGGAGATGGCAACGAAAATCGTGCAGGGTTTCGCCGGCCTCCGCGCGCTCGAAGGCAGCGAACTGCTCTCCGCGCCGTGGCTGCGCATCGACCAGCGACGGATCGACGCCTTTGCGGCATGCACCGGGGACAGACAGTGGATTCACACCGATCCGCGCCGCGCTGCCAAGGGGCCGTACGGCGGCACGATCGCGCACGGATATCTCGTGCTCTCGCTGCTCCCGGTGCTCTGGCATCGCAGTTGCAGCATCCGCGGAACCGGCGCGACGATCAATTACGGGCTCGACCGCGTGCGATTTCTCGCCCCGGTGCGCTGCGGAACGCGGGTTCGCGCGCGTTTCTCGATTGCAAGCGTGCGTGCCGTCGCATCGGGCCTGCGCGTCGCCCTGCACGTCACGGTCGAGGCCTTCGGCAGTGAGGAACCGCTCTGCGTCGCCGACGCGATCTTTCTCTACCGTGCCGCCGCGCCTACGCACCGACAAGAAGCGCCTCCCAGCGACGGAGATCGCCGATCTCTCGGTGCTCCTCGCCGGGCTCGGCGATCTTCCAACGCGCGATAACCTCGCGTTCGATCTCGGCGAAACGTTCGAGTAGTGCGGCGTTCGAATTTTCGTCGAGCGCCTGTTCGATCGAAACGAAGATCGCGTCGTTCTCCCGCGCGATGTGATCGCGCAGAAACGCGATAAACGCCTGCAACTCCGGAAGCCCCGACTCCCCGCGGCCGCGCGCGCAACGCACCGCGCGCACCAGCAGGCGCCCTTCGGTGTGCTGCTCGTTCAGGAGCAGCGCGAAGCTGCTCAGCCATGGATGTTCGTCGGTCGTCCCGAAGAGCGCACGCTCCTCTTTCCCGTGATGGTTGCCGTCGATGAAGATCTCGATGAACGCCAGCAACGCCTCGACGTACTCCGCCGAGAGCTTCTCCGGTTCGGAGCAGCGCTGCTCGAAGCGGTCGAATACCTCGAGAATACGGCGATGCTCGTCGCGAAGAACGGCGATCGCTTCGCTCACGCGGCGCTCTTCTCCAAGCGCCGTTTCGAAAGCAACGCCGCACCGAGCGCCCCCGCCATCTCGGGCTGCGCCGCGCACTGAATCTGCACGCCGAGCGCCTCTTGCAACGCGCGGATCATGCCCGCCTGATAGCCCATGCCGCCGACGAGCGTGACGGCTTCTTCGATTCCGATCCGTTTGACGAGCAGCACCGCGCGCTCTGCGAGCGACTGGTGTACGCCGCGTAAGATGTTCTCGCGCGTCTCGCCGCGGCTCACGTGATTGATGATCTCCGATTCGGCGAGCACCGCGCAGACGCTCGAGATCGCGACGGGATTCTCGCCGTTCATCGAGAGCTCGCCGACCTCGGCGAGTTCGGTCTCGAGATATTTCGCGGCGCGCTCGACGAAGCCGCCGGCCCCGGCGGCGCATTTTTCGTTCGATTTGAATTCGCGCACGCGCCCGCCGGGCGCGATTTTTACCGCGCGCGAACTCTGCGCGCCGATATCGAGCACGCAGCGCGTCTCGGGAAAGAGCGCCGCCGCCCCATAGGCCGCCGCGGTAACCTCGGTGAGCTGGAGATCGCGTTCCGGATAGCTCGAGCGGCCGAATCCGGTGGTCGCGATATAGCGGAGATCGCCGCGCTGCGCGCCGATGCTCGCCAGCGCCTCATCGACAGCGCGATCGACGAGTTCGATGAGCGGCGGGCGCGTCCGCGTGGCACGCGCGACGAGTTCGCGCCCCTGGAGATCGATGAGGACGACCTTCGTGCTGCGCGAGCCGAGATCGACGCCGGCGATAATATCCATCTGCTTGCTCCTTTACGGTGCGACGACCGCCGACATGGCGTGTTCGAGTGCGAAGACCGCAGCACCGATCGCGCCCATGTAATGCGAATCGGGGCTAACGTTGAGTTTGGCGCCGAGTTTCTCTTCGAGCATCTGCACCATGCCGACGTTGAGCGAGACGCCGCCGGTGAAGGTGTAGCTCGGTTTGAGGCCGACGCGCCGAACCAGGGCGATCGTTCGTGCGGCGATCGCGCTGTGTATGCCGCCGAGAATATCTTCGGTCTTCTTTCCCTGCGCGACGTACGACATGATATCGGATTCGACGAAGACCGTGCAGACGGTCGAAAGCCGGACCGGGTTGCGCGCCTGCAGCGAGATCGCGCCGATCTCGTCGAGCGAGAGCCCCAGCGTCTCGGCGGCGGTCGAAAGAAAGCGCCCCGTTCCCGCCGCACATTTATCGTTCATCACGAAATCGACGACCTCGCCGTTCTGAACGCTGATACCCTTCGCATCCTGTCCGCCCATATCGATCACCGTTGCGGTGTCGGGGAAGAGCATGCTCGCCCCCTTGGCGTGGCAGGTGATCTCGGTGATCTGCAGGTCGCCGAAGGAGACTTTGAAGCGGCCGTAGCCGGTTCCCACGACGCAGAGCACGTCTTCGCGTGCGATACCGCCCGCCGCGAGCACCGCTTCGTAACCGCGCTCGCCCGCGCGGGTGATGTTCGCGCCGGTATCGGTGAGCGCGCGCGCGACGATCTTCTTGTTTTCGTCGATGATGATGCATTTGGTCTGGGTCGATCCGACGTCGATCCCCGCTGCGTATTTCATACCGTTGCTCCCTCTCGCGTGGGCCGATGGGCGATCGATTCAAAGAACGCGTCGATGCGATTGCGCATCTGCGCCTCCGAAAAATAACGTGGATCTTCGAGATCGGATTCCACCAAGAGCGTGGGGATGCCGCGTTTGGTGAAGTATTCGCGCATGTCGCCCTGTCCGGCCGAGAAAAGCCGGCAGCTCTTCACCGAATGAATGACCAACGCATTGGCGTTCCACTCTTCGAGATAGCGTTCGATCTGTTCGTAGCGCTGGAGGAAGTTGCGATTGGTGAGGTTCCACTCCAGCAGATGGCGCGCGATCGATTCCAGCGGATGGTCGGGATCGTGCGTGAATCCGAACTCCCAGAGCCCGCCGACGGTGGAGTAGGTCGAGGCGACCGCAACGGCATCCCAACGCGAGAACATATCGCGGAACGCGCGTAGATGCGGCCACGGCGGCGGCCCTTCGATGACGTAGCGAAAGCGCTCTTTCTCCAGCGGCCCGACGCCGGCATCGGCTTTCGCCAGCAATTCGGCGTAGGCGGTCTCGAAGAACTCGAGCCCTTGCGGCGTTCCGCGCAGGCAGTAGAGCGGCGCCATCATCGTGACCGAATCGAAGTAAGCGTCGTATGGCGCGGGCGTCCGTTTGGTGAGATGTTTGATCTTCGACCAGAGATCGCCCGTGAGCGACGAGAGGCGCACCGCTTCGCGCAGCCGTTCTTCGTCGAGTTTGCGCCCGGTGATCTCCTCGCAGCGGCCAATGAGATGGTGGAGCTGCCGCAAGACGTACTCGATATCTTCTTTCGACGGTTTTCCCGAGGCCGAACGAATGAACGGGATATCGAGTTGGAAGGCGGGCTTTCCGGTGAACTCCGCGAGATGCCCGAACCAATCGAGATAGACGTTACAGCCGACGTAATTGCAGAGCAGCAGCGAGGGTTCGGGGATCGTCGCAAACGGCGTCTCCCGTCCGCCGAAGTACATGCCGATATCGGCCTTCACGTAGGCGCAGTTGTCCGAGGAATACCCCATAAACTCCGCCGATTGAATGAACGGCAACGACTGCTTGCGCACCGCAAGCTGCAGCGCGTTGACCTCCGGAAAGACGGGAAGAATATCGAATGCGCGCAGCAACTCGACCGGGTTCCCGCCGATCAACAGGTAGGCAGCCGGAACGCCGCTGCCGTTCGCCGCGGCGGTCAGCGCCGCGTAATACTCCGCCATCAACTCTTTTTGCAGATGATGTAGTTTGCCTTGATAATGCGTTTCGGTCATCGTACGTACTCCTAATCGAAGAGAAGAGACTCGACGAACGTTTCGATCTCGCTTTTGATACGGTCGAACATCCACATTTTTTCTTCGAACTCGAGGAAGAGATGCGGGATGCCGGCCTCTTGCAAGGCTTTGCGGTAGAGCGGATAGGCGAAGAGCGATGGTTCGCAAAATTTCGCGCAGAGCACGATGACGGCATCGGCCCGGTGCGAGCGCGCGCGTTCGACGAGCAATTCCGAGGGCGAGACGCGCATATCGTGTTTTACCGGCGTCGGCAACGAGGCGTTGATATAGGCGTCGGCGAGCGCGAGCAGCGGATCGGCCGCGTCCGCGGGGACGTTGCCGGTAAACCAGCGGCGACCGAGGAGAAAATCGTCGTCGACGAGATAGCAGCCGGCATCTTCGATCGCCGCGATGAGATCGAGCGGCGGCTGCTCGCAGAACGATCCGGTGAGAACGACGCGAATGCGGTCGCGCGCGCGCCCTTCGCGCGTTGCCGCTGCATGCAACGCATCGGCGAGCAGTTCGGCGTGCTCCTCGGGTGGGATGAGGTGCCCGACGCGTACGAGCGGATAGAGCTCGCGGGTGCGCAGTTGGTGCGGGGCGTCGCGCCGCAGCGCATAGAGCCGCCGAATCGTTTCGCGCACGCGGTTGTAGAGCGCGATCGCGGCACGCAAATCCGCCGTCGTCATCTCCCGCCCGCTCAGACCGGCGGCAAAGGCCGCGACCCGCGCGTACTCGTCGCGCAGGTAGCGCGGCGACTCTTCGGCATCGAAGTTCTGCGGGAAATGGATGTACTCGACCGGCGTCTCCGGGAAATTCCGCGCGTAGACGCTCGCAAGATTGCGAGCGGGGTCGCAGATGGAATGAAAGACGAGCCCGTCGAGCGACTCGAGCAACCCGGTCATCCCTTGTTCGAGCGTGCTTTTTACGATCGAGCAGATGAACGATTGAAAGCGCGAATCGGCGTGCGCGATCTCCATCCGGTTACCGCCGCCGGCGAGCCCGACCGGCAGAACCCCCGACGCGTAGAAGATCTCGGCGGGCGTATAGACCGGGAAGCAACCGATCGCGGCCCGATTCGGGGCGGCATTTTTCCAAGCAACGGCAGAGGCAAAGCCCGGTTCTTCGATGACGCGCTCGCAATATTCGACGAGCGATTCGATGCTCTGCGCGGCGATCTGCGTACTCATAGGGCTCCCTTCTTAGCGGGCGGGAACGACGATCGTACGCAAGCCGATGCCCGCGCGCAAAAAATCGAGGCCGCGATTGATATCTTGCAGCGAGACGCGCTCGCTGACCAATTCCGCGACGCGTATCTCTCCGCGACGCGCGAGATCGATGATGCGCGGATAATCGACGGGACGACAGCCCAGCGATCCGCGGATCTCCAATTCGTTGAACATAATCTTGCCGGCCGGAAGCTCGGCGGGCTCCGAGCAGAAGCCGACGACGACGACGCGCCCGCCGCGGCGAACGCTATCGATCGCACTGCGAACGGTCTTCGGGTTGCCGATCGCTTCGAAGGCGATATCGGCGCCGCCGTCGGTCGCGCGACGGATCGCGCGCACGACGTCGGGGGCGTTGCTTGCATCGATGACGTGCGAGGCGCCGAATTGCAGCGCGAACTCGAGACGTTCCGGTTTCATATCGACCGCCCAAACCTCGGCGCCCGCGGCGACGGCGATCTGAATGACGTTGATGCCGACGCCGCCGCAGCCGAAGACGACGACGCGATCCCCCGGGCGCACCTCACCGCGATTGACGACCGCGTGATAGGGCGTCGACACGGCATCGGCGATAAGGCAGGCTTCTTCGAGCGGCAGCTCCGGCGGTAGCGGCAGCACGTCTTTTGCCGGCACCTTCAGATACTCGGCGTAGGCACCATCAATATGGTTGCCGAGCATGACCCCGTTCGCGCAGATATTTTCGCGCCCGCGCCGACAGGCTTCGCAGTAGCCGCAGGAGAGCACCGCGGGAACCAACACGTGCTCGCCGACATGACGCTCGCGCACGCCCTCGCCGACGGCAAAGACCGTCCCCGAGGCTTCGTGGCCGAGAATCAACGGCGGCGGCGCGAAGGTGGGAACGCCGTGATCGATATAGTGCAGATCGGTGTGGCAGAGGCCGCACGCCGCAACTTTGATGACGATCTCGCCGTGCCCCGGCACCGGTACCGGCCGCGCTTCGATTTCGAGCGGTCGATTCGGGCCGAGAAAGATCGCAGCGTTCATCGCCGCGCGCGCCGGATCGCGGCGTAATCGGGTTCGCGTTTTTCGACGAACGCGCGCATGCCCTCGGCGGTCTCCGCACCGGCGAAGTGCGAAGCGAGCCACTCGCGCGCATGCCCGATCGTCGCATACCACGACTGATCCTTCCAGTAATTTACCTGGCACTGCGTGTAGCTGAGGCACTGCGGGAATTTGTCGAGCAGTTTATCGCAGAGATCGCGCACGGTGGCGTCGAGCTCTTCGTAGGGTGCGACGCGATTGACCAGCCCCCAGTCGAGCGCTTGCGCCGCGGTAATCGGTTCGCAGAGAAAGAGCATCTCGCGCGCGCGCCGATCGCCGACGATGATCGGCAGCCACTGCGTGCCGCCGCCGGCGGCGACGCTGCCGACGCGCGTTCCCACCTGGCGGATCGTCGCGTGATCGGCGGCGACCGCGAGATCGCAGGCCATGTTCATCTCGTTTCCGCCGCCGACGGCCATGCCGTTAATGCGCGCGATCGTCGGCTTGCCCATGTTGCGAATGCTGTCGAGACAATCTTGGAAGAGCACCATGTATTTCCAGAACTGTTCGGGGTGCGCGACGTAGCGCTCGGCGTACTCTTTGACGTCGCCGCCGGTGCAGAAGGCCTTGCGCCCCGCGCCGGTGAGCACCACGACGCCGACTTCGTCATCCCACATCGCGCGGCGAAGCGCATCGTGTAAGCGCCCCAACGTCTCGGTGGTGTACGCGTTATAGGCGTTCGGACGATTGAAGGTAATCGTCGCCACTCGGTCGTCGACGGAGTAGAGGATATCTTCTTGCGCGGTGCTTGCCTCGGTGGTCGCGGTCATCGGTAATCTTCTCCTTTGGAAAGGGTATGCGCCCAAACGGGAGAGCGCTTTTCAAGGAATGCCGCTATGCCTTCGGCCCCGTCGCGGCTCGGTAAAACATCCTCGCGATACGCGCGCATCGCGAGCGCGAGATCGTCGAGACGAATCGCGCGTTTGCAGGCGCGCACGGCGACTGCGGAAAAGCCGAGCAGCCGTTCGCAAAGCGCCTCGGTCGCAGCGGAGAGATCCTCGGGTGCGTGCACGCTGCCGACCAGCCCCCACGCAAGCGCGCTCTGCGCGTCGATCTTGCGCCCGGTGAGAATCGCGTCGAACGCGCGCTGCGTGCCGATCGCGCGCGGCAACAACGCGCAGGCGATCGGTGGGATCGCCGCGAGTTGCACCTCGGGAAGCGAGAAGAACGCACGCGTCGAGCAGAGCGCGAGATCGGCGAGCAGCACGAGTTCGAAACCACCGCCCATCGCCGGTGCGCCGACGGCGCAGACGATCGCCGGAGCGGCACTGAGAAAGGTGCGCGCCATCTCTTCGAATGCCGCCAACATCGCCGGCGCCTTCTCCGGGGTATGGTCGGCGACTTCAACGCCCGCGCAGAACGCACGTTCGCCCGCGGCTTCGATGCTGACGACCGTACAGTTCTCGCTCTCGCGCATCGCATCGGTCAGCGCGCGAATATCGGCGATGCCGAGCACGTTGAGCGGCCCTGCGTTCAGCGTGATGCGCGCGCGTCGCCCGTCGCGCACCAGTGCGATGCGCTCGCTCATGCCGTTGCCCGCGCGAGGAGCGCGTCGCTGTAGAAGCCGCTAAGAAAGAGCTCGGTGAGCCGCGCGGCGAGCGCTTCAACGTCGCCGTCGCGATCCTGCCGGTACCACGTCGGCGCCCAGTTGAGCATGCCGAAGAGCGCGCCTGCGGCCATGCGCGAGCGATGCCGTTCGCGCGGTTCGAGTTCGGCGAGCAGATCGACGAGCGAGTGAAAGTACCGCCGCCGCCGCGCGCGCGCGCCCTGGCTCGATTCACCCTCGAGCGCCTGCATGTCGTGCAGCAGCACGCGATAGGAGAGATTGTTGGTTAAGAGATAGCCGAGATGCCCGCGCACGAAGGCGGCGAGCCGGTCGCGCGGCGCGCCGACGGCGGCGCCGGCGGCGCTGCCGCTCTCGAGACGATCGAAGATGCGTTCGCAGACGAACGAGAGCGCGGCCTGTTTGCTCGGCAGATAGTAATAGAGCCCCGCGACGCTCATACATGCGGCGCGCGCGATATCGCGCATGCTCGTGGCGTGGAAGCCCTGGCGAGCGAAGAGCGATTCGGCGCAATCGAGGACCTCTTGGAAGCGTTGATCGTAGGCTTGCACCGTTCGCGTTCCCCTCTCTTGCGGATCGAGGCGTTCTATCGAACGCTCATTCGATTCGAATGTACGGGATCGCCGGACGAGCGACCAGAGGTGAAATTACCGAATGTACTAGGTCAAATGCACTAGTCCGCGTTGGAGCGCGAGGACGACCGCTTCGGCGCGCGAGTGGGCGCCGAGCTTCTGCAGCAGGTTGCCGATGTGGTTGCGGACGGTCGCCGGTGCGAGTTGCAGCTCCGCGGCGATCCCGGCGGTGCGCAGCCCCTGCGCTAGCAGGCGCAGCACGTCGCGCTCGCGCCCGGTGAGCGCGACGACGGGAAGCGTCGGCTGCGGCGGGCTCGGCTGCCGATCGCGTTTCATGCCCTCGGCGATGCGTTTGAGGTGGCGCGCGGCGACGCTCTCGCAGAGCAGGTGCAGGGCGACCGGCCGCCCGCGTTCGTCGGCGACGACGCAGGTGACCGCATCGAGCCAGAGATCGGTACCGTCGGGGTGCGCGATGACGATCTCGAAGCGGCGCGGCGCGCGGAACTGCGCGCAGCTCTTCTGAATCGCGCAGCCCGGCATGCAGAGATGCGAACCCGAGGGCGTCCGCCCGGCGAGCACTTCGTGGCAGGGGCGCCCGAGCGCATCAGCC
>JAJYRI010000064.1 GCA_021794175.1 bacterium | reverse complement strand
TCTTCGCGGTGCCGATCGGTGCCTTCATTCACGAGCCGGCGTGGGCGGTCGTCGTCGTCGGCATCGGCGTGGCGTTCGCGACGCTCTCGGCCTCGCTGCGCGCCTTCTGCCAGGGCACGCATGCGTTCACGCTCTTCGGGATCTCAATGCTCAGCGAAGGCGTCGGCAAAGTGCTGTTGCTCGTTGGCGCCGTGCTGCTGGGGCTCGGGCTCTTCGGCGGGCTCGCGGCGTTCATGTTGGGGCTCGGCATCGGCGGCGCGGCGATTATCGTCGTGTTGCTGCGCCGCTATCGCGGCGTCGTTGCGACCGCGCCGCAGATCGATTGGCCGCGCGTGCGCGCGACGCTCGGCGGCTCGGCGGCATCGGCGGTCGCGGGCGTGGTGATGGGTTCGGCCGACGTGATTTTGGTGAAGCATTATTTTAATGCGCGCGACGCCGGCCTCTATGCTGCGGCCTCGCTCGGTGGGAAGATCGTACTCTACTTTATCGGTTTCGCACCGACGGTGTTGCTGCCGCACTTCACGCATCGCGCAGCGCGCGGCGAGAGCACGCGGCGCGTGCTTGGGCTGGTGCTTGCCGCGACCGCGGGCGTCGGGCTCGTCGCGGTGATCGCATATCATTTCGCGGGCTTGCTGTTGCTGCATATGCTCGTCGGCACGGCGTTCGATGCGGCGCTGCCGTTGATGCAGGCCTATGCCGTCGCGATGGCGCTCCTCGCGATGACGAGCGCGTTGGTTACGTACGGCCTTGCGACGCATCGGCTCGGCTTTGCGATTCCGCAGGTGCTCGCCGCCGCGCTCACGCTCGCCGCGATCGTCCTGCGCCACCCGAGCCCGGCGTACGTCGTCGCCGAGATGATCGCCGGGAACGCGCTGATGGTGTTGGTGGTCGGCATTGCCATCGCCGCGCAGGCGAAGCGGAGAACGGCCTGATGCAAGTCGCGAAATATTGTTCGAGCCAAGAGAACTGCATTTCGCCGGCGAACGCCAAACGGAGTAACCTCATTGCCTTCCGGCGATTGCCAGGCTATCATAAAACCGGATTTTGATGTAGGAGAAAGCACGCATGAAGCCCTCTGAGGCCCTCGCCTCGAACCGCGCCGCCATTCGACGCGTGGTCGAGTCGAACCGCGCCGGCAACGCGAGAGTATTCGGTTCTGTGCTGCACGGCCAGGATACCGAGAGCAGCGACCTCGATATCCTCATCGATCCGACACCGGAGACGACCTTGATGGATGTGGCTGCAATTCAAGTCGAACTGCAACGCCTTCTTGGCGTGTCGGTCGACGTGCTGACACCCAGGGCGTTACCTGACAAGTTTCGTAGTGTAGTGCTCGCGGAGGCGGTGCCGGTATAGACAAGAGGCTGCGTGTCCTGGACTACCTGGGGCATATTCTCAATGCAATCGAGCGCATCGATCGTTATACGGAAGACATGGACGAGGTCGCCTTCCTCAATAGCGAAATGGTGCAAGACGCGGTGATCCGCAACATCGAGATCATCGGCGAAGCTTCGAGCAACATTCAGCGCACGGCGCCCGAATTCGCCGCACAGCACGACGACATTCCGTGGCAGGTCATGTATGCGGCGCGTAACCGCGTGTCGCATGGCTACGACAAAGTGGATTTCAAAATCGTCTGGGAGACGATTCGGCGCGACCTGCCTGCGCTCCACGCGCAAATCGCCAGGGTAAACGCAGGGCTCGCACCGTGACCGACGTCGAAAAAATCGACGCGGAGATTGCGCGTGCGGAGTCGCGCGCGTCCTTCCGACCGAAAGCCGTCGTCGCCGAGACGATCGCCGCGCAGGCAAAGCGGAGAACGGCCTGATGCGGGTGTTGCTGATCGGCGGAACGGGGCAGCTCGGAACCGAGATCCGGCGCCGCTGGAGTGCCGATACCATCGTCGCACCGGGGCACGACTGGGTCGATCTCGCGGTGCCGACATCGCTCGATACGGCGGTCGGCGATAGCGATGCCGAGGTGGTGATAAATTGCGCGGCGTTTCATAACGTCGATCGCTGCGAGAGCGAGGTCGAGACGGCGCTGCGCATCAACGCCGTCGCGGTGGAACGGCTCGCCGAGCTCTGCGCACAGCGCGGCAAGCGCTTCGTCACCTTCAGCACCGATTACGTTTTCGACGGCGCGACGGAGTGGCCGTACAGCGAGCACGATTGCCCGCATCCGATCAGCGCCTACGGCGTCTCGAAGTATACCGGCGAACTGCTGGTGGAGCGTTTGCGCAGCGATGCGCTCGTCGTGCGCACCTGCGGGGTGTACGGCGTGCGCCCCTCGGCGACGAAGGGCTATACGTTCGTCGATCGCGTGATCGCGCAGGCCCGCGCCGGCGAGCGCGGCCGCGTCGTCGACGACGTCATCGCTTCGCCGACCTACGCCGGGCATCTCGCCGTTGCGCTACGCGCGCTGTTGGAGACGAGCGCGCGCGGTGTCGTTCATGCGTGCAACGTCGGCCCGGTGAGTTGGTACGATTTCGCCGCCGAGGCACTGCGCCAAGCGGGGCTCGAGCTCTCGCTCGATGCGATCGGCAGCGGTGAGTGGAAGAGCGGCGCGCGTCGCCCGCGCTATTCGGCGCTCGAAAACGCGCGGCTGCGCGAACTCGGGATTACGATGCCCGATTGGCGCGCCGGCATCACGGCCTATCTCGCCGACCGGCGGGCCTAGAATATTCGCAGGCGAGCGCCTTCGGCATCGGATGGCGGAATATCTAATCCCAATTCGCGCCGTGACTGGAGCGAGAGCATTATGGCATCGTGAGCCATGCTCAGCGCCTCTTCGGCGGTCGACCCTTCGGTGGCGATCTCCGGCAGCGCAGGCACGGTAACGCAATAGCCTCCGCCTTCGGCGACCGGGCTGGGTTCGAGTACGACAGCGTATCGCAGTTCGGTCATTGGGGCATATCTTGCTAAATCTATGGTAGAATCCTCGTACGATGGCGTTAGATCCAAAATGTTTGGCTGATGAAGCGAGGGTCAAATCGGAGTCCGCGATTCTCGAAGCACAGCGGCGAGGTGTTTCGGTATTTTTCGGTGATGAGGCCGGTCGAGTTTTCGAAAAAACTTACGATGGGCGCCTCTTCGCCTCCGAACTTCAAGGGAGCCGTTTGGTGCGCGTGCGCGAACTGATCTGAGTTTGCCGTGCCGACGATGTATGTAGTTTCCGGGTGCAACGGCAGCGGGAAAAGTACGTTTATGCGCTCCGTTGGCGAATTCGAAAGCATGCCCACCGTCGACCCGGACGCAATGTTCGTGCGACTTCGGTCGTGGCGGTTGGTACTAGCGCATTTGGATGATCTCATCGAGCGACGCAACGACTTTGTCGTTGAAACAACGCTGTCGGGCCGACGAATGATGCAACGAATGCGCGCGGTCAGAGCGTCCGGGTTTTACATCGTAATGATCTTCATCGGAACCTCAAGCCCGGCGTTAAACGTTGGGCGCATCGATACGAGGACGCGCCTAGGTGGGCATGCGATTTCCGTTGACGATATTTTGCGCCGTTGGCATTCTTCACTAAAAAATCTTCGTGAAGCTGCCTGTATTGCTCATAAAATCATAGTTCTTGATAATTCGAGTACGGTTAAGCGCTTTTCTTTCGTGGCTGAAATCGTGGATGGACTTGTTTCAAGGAACGATTCTGTTCCGATGTGGGTGCTAAGCACCCTTGATGAGATAAACTCCTGCCGATAACCGCCGCGTAGGCGTTGATACAAGCGCACAGTGAAAACGGTTTAACGTATTGCTTTATACGTCCGCGGTTGGCGGTCCGCGCGGGCCTTACATGTGCGCGACGACCCAACGAACGATCGCGCGATAGTAGAGCTCGAGATGCACGGGATCTTGCGGAAGGTGGTGCGCCCCGGGGATGCCGATGAAGCGCACCGGAACGTGGCGACTCGCCAGCGCGTGATAGAGCGCGAACGATTCGGTGATCGGCACCGTGATGTCGGCAGTGCCCGAGAGAATCAGCGTCGGGGTGGTGATGTTCCCGGCGTAGGTCATCGGCGAAGCGGTGCGATAGAGCGCGGCGCTCTTGGGGTTCCAGGGCGAACCGCCGAGCGAGGCGCGCACCCACGCCATGTTGCCGTCGCCGGAGAGTTCGTACTCTTCCGTCCAATCAACCGCGCCGTCGGCGACGACCGCACTGCGCCAGAAGTGATGGTGCGCGATCGACCAGGTCGTTAGATAGCCGCCGTACGAATGGCCGACGATCGCGATTTTTTTCGGATCGACGATGCCCCAGCGTTCAAGTTTTTTGATGCCGGCGATGATATCGCTCTCGGGGCCGACACCGGGGTCGCGATAGATCGCGCGTTCGTGCGCGTCGGACATGTTATCGCTGCCGCGATAATTCGGTTCGTACACGATATAGCCGCGCGCGGCGAAGAGATCGCGTAACGGGCCGATCTCGCCGGCGTCGAAATCTTCGCTCGACGCGGCTTCGGGGCCGCCGTGCAGATAGACGACGAGCGGATACTTTTTATTGTCGCCCAAGCGATAGCCGTTGGGATAGGTGATGATGCCGTCGCTCCACTGGCCGTCGGGGGCGGTCGAATCGACGACGTCGCTCTTCGGGTAGGCGTAGTGGTTGAAGCGCGCGTTGAACGACGTGAGCTGCACCGGCGGCCAACTCTGTTCCGATGGGTAGAGATAGAGTTCGGGGCCGCTGCGTGCGCTATCGGCGACCATAGCAACTGCGCCCTTGGCCGATACGGCGATCGCCGACGGCAGTAGCGCTTTGAGTTTTTTCGTGCTCGTCGTGAGCATCGAACTCGGCGAGCAGAGATGCGGATCGATGCGCGCCTGGAGAAGATCGCGCACGACGCCCATATCCATGATGCCGAGAAAACCGTTCCCGTTCGCGCGCCATGCATAGGTGGTGGCGATATCGCCGGCGCCGTTGGTGATATCGTGCATTTTGCCGCCGTGCACCGAGACGGTGTCGATATCCATGAAACTCAACGGCCCCGGGCCATGCGGATAGAAAAAGGCGACGGTTTTGCCATCGGGTGAAAACGAGGGCGTGTATTCGTAGCTCGTTTTATCGGTGAGCGGGCGCACCGCGCCGGTCGCAACGTCGAGCGCGACGATCGTGGTTTTATCGGTATCGCTATCGTCGGCATCGACTTGCTGGGCGTAGACGATGGTTTTGCCGTCGGGCGACCAGACCGGCGCGCTGACCGAACCGGCGAGCGGCGGCGGATTCTCGAGCACGCTAGTGGGGCCGAAGGTAAGTTGGCGCACCGGGCCGCCCGCGACGGGAAGCAGCCAGATATGCGAGGGAGTCGGCGCGGCGTTTATTTGGTAGTCGTCGTTGTGGATGGTGAAGAGATCGTGATGCGAGGCTTTCGCGCGCGCGGAGATGCCGCTATCGGGGGTGACGTAGGCGATCGCGCGCCCGTTCGGGCTCCAGGCGAATTGCTCGACGCCGTTGGGGGCGAAGCCGAGTTGGCGTGGTTTTCCGCCCGCTGCCGGAACGAGAAAGATCTGCGCGGGTTGTCGGCCGCTCCGCGCGACGAACGCGATCGCGCGCCCGTCGGGTGCCCAACGCGGCGAATGGAGGCCGCGCATCCCCGCGACGAGCGTCTGCGGCGCCCCGCCGCGCGTACCGATGCTCATCAGCGTCGCGTCGTAGCGGTCGTGCGGAAAATCGGCGCGGATGGCGAGGAACGCGATGCGCCCGCCCCCGGGCGAGAACTGCGGCGAGGCGAGGTTCACGAGCGAGCGATAATCGCGCAGCGATATCGCGGGGTGCACCGCGGGCGCGCCCGCGGCGGCGGCGAGTGCGGGGGCCGCGAGCAGCGCGGCGACGGGCAGCAGTGCGGCGAATCGGTTCATCGTGGGGGTCCTCCAACTCGATCGCGATGTTCTGCGACGGCGCGGGCCGAGCCTCGGGGTGCCCCTCGATACGGTTGCTTCGCAACCTACTCGGGGTGACAGAACCTCCTACTCAGGGGCGCCCGTCGCTCGCCGACCCAGGGGGTGGCGGCGGTTGCGCCGCCCAGGTACGATGGCGGGGTATGGAACTGCGGATCGATCCCTCCGTCGTCGCGGCGTGCCGCGCGCTCGCCGCTCGCATCGCCCGGCCGGTGGAAGAATTTATAGCGGCGCACTCGACCGTGGCGGTCGAGCGCTCGGTGCTGCGCCTGCTCGGCGTGGACGGCGTGAACGCGGAGGAGATACCGCTTCCCAACCTCCTCGTCGATAGCCTGAGCCCCGAGCAGCGGGCGCAGGGCGTCGCGCTGCCCTTCGGGCGCGCGCTCGCCGAGACCGGGCTCGAGCCGGCCGCCCTCGCCGCCGAGATCGCCGCCGGGCGAACGAACCTCGCCGCCTACGCCGCGACCCCGGCCGCCGCCGCCCGCGGGGCGCTCGCGCCCTACGTCGCCCGCGCGATGGCGCGCATCGCCGGCCGCCGCGAGGAACGGCGCGCCGCGCTGGAGCGCGCGCCGCACGGCGAGCCGCCGCTGCTCTACGTCATCGTCGCCAGCGGCAACATCTACGAAGACCGTACCGCCGCGGTCGCCGCCGCCGAAGCGGGCGCGCAGATTATCGCCGTCATTCGCTCCACCGGGCAGTCGCTGCTCGATTTCGTTCCCTACGGCCCCACCACCGAAGGCTTCGGCGGCACCTACGCCACGCAAGCGAACTTCGCGATCATGCGCGAAGCGCTCGATGCGATCGGCGAAAAACTCGGGCGCTACATCATGCTCACCAATTACGCAAGCGGTCTCTGCATGCCCGAGATCGCCAGCATGGCCGCGCTCGAACGGCTCGATATGCTGCTCAACGATTCGATGTACGGCATTCTCTTCCGCGATATCAACATGAAGCGCACCTTCGTCGACCAGCATTTCAGCCGCATGCTCAACGCCTACTCCGGCATCATCATCAACACCGGCGAAGATAACTATCTCACCACCGCCGACGCCGTGGAGCAAGCACCTGCGGTGCTCGCATCGCAGTTCATCAACGAAGAGTTCGCCCACCGCGCGGGCATGCCCGACCGACAGATCGGCCTCGGCGACGCCTACGAGATCGACCCCGCGCTGCAGGACGGCTTTCTCTTCCAAGTCGCGCAGGCGCAGCTCGCGCGCCAAGTCTTCCCCGACGCGCCCTTAAAATATATGCCGCCGACCAAGCACATGACCGGCGATATCTTCAAGGGGCATCTCATCGATGCGATGTTCAACCTCACCTCGGTGATGACCAAACAAACCATTCATCTCTGCGGCATGCTCACCGAAGCGATCCACACGCCGTTCCTCGGCGATCGCGCGCTCGCCATCGAGAACGCGCGCTACGTGATGAACACCGCGCGACATTTCGGCGACGAGATCTCCTTCAAGCCCGACGGCCGCATCGAGACGCGCGCGCGCGAAGTGCTCGCCGGTGCGCGCGCCCTGCTCGAGAAAGTCGAAACGCGCGGGCTGATGGATTCCATCGCCGCGGGCGTCTTCGCCGACGTGAAACGTCCGCCCGACGGCGGGCGCGGTTTCGACGGCGTCTTCGCGCGCGCCGACGATTACTACAATCCGTTCGAGGAGGCGTTACGCGCATGAGTATGGGGCAGAGCGGGCTCGTAAAACCCTACGGCGATACGCTCGACGACGGCAAGGTGCAGCTTTCGTTCACGCTGCCGATCGAATGGAGCGAGGCGGCCGACGAAGCCGCGCGCCAACTCGTTGCGAAGATGGGTTTCGCCGACGTGCAAGTGGTCGAAGGGCGGCGCATCGCGACCGGGTTTTCGTTCTTCGTCGTCTACGGCAGCACCACGCAGAGTATCGACGCGAGCAAAATCGCCGCGCCCTCGGCGAAGGCGCATGCGATGTCGATGGAGGAGATCGACGCGCTGCTGCGCGAGCGGCTCGGGCGCAAAGTGCGTGTCGCCGGCGCCTGCATCGGCACCGACGCGCACACCGTCGGCATCGACGCGATCCTCAACATGAAAGGCTACAAAGGCGATTACGGGCTCGAACGCTACCAGATGTTCGAGACCTTCAATCTCGGCAGCCAGGTCGCCGTCGAAGAGTTCGTCCGCATCGCCAAAGACCGGCAGATCGACGCGCTGCTCGCCTCGCAGGTCGTCACCCAGAAGGGCAGCGACGTCAAGAATTTCACCGCACTCGTCGAGCTTTTGGAGGCCGAGGATCTCCGCGACCGGGTAGTGTTAATTTGCGGTGGGCCGCGTGTAACGAACCTTATGGCCGCCGAGATGGGCTACGATGCCGGATTCGGCCGCGGGACGCTCCCCAGCGAGGTCGCGGGCTTTATCGCCACCCGCCTGACCGAACGCGTAGAAAAAGCTCGCGGGCAGAGGTAGCAGGCGGTCTCCGCGTCGTAAAGGGGCAGCACGATGTTAGGCGACCTCCTCGCGTGGTTCACAGGCAAGGAAGCAAACCGCAGGCGCTATCCGCGCAAGCGGAAGGGCTACAAGGCGCAGGTATCGGCAGACGGCGGCACTACCAGAAAGGCCGCCATCGGTTTGGATATCAGCGGCGGTGGGCTCTGCTTGATCACGCAAGAACCGGTCGGTCGCGACGAGTTCGAGGTCTACGCGGCGATTGAATCGCGTCTGATTCGCGTGCGCGCGATCGCGGTGTGGAAAGATACCGTCACCCACCAAGGCAAGTCGGTCTGGCGTTACGGCATGCGTTTTACCGGCATCGCCGCCGACGATTGGGATGCGATCATTCGCTATACCACCGACAAGCCGGTCGACGAGGTGAATAAAGCGCAAGAAGAACTCGTGACGGTGCGTTTAACGCCCGATGAAACCAGCCGCATGATTCCGGTCGCGCTGCAGAAACGCTTGTTGCAGATGCTCGTCGAACGCCGTCGCCTCGCACCGCTGCAAGAGAACGTGACGCCGCTGGTACAGTATTTCTACTCTGGGCTCGCGCGTCAGGGCGACAAACTGCTGCACCGTCTGACGATTCAATCGAAGGTCGTCGGCCCCGAAGGCTCGGAGCTCTTCGAAACGCGCTTCACCTTCGACGATAAGGGCGAAACCGTCTCGATGCTCAACTAGCGGCCTGCTTGCCGCCGTCGCCGCGCTCGCCGCGGCAGGCCCCGCGCTGCGGCGCTGCTAACTTCCGCCCTCAGATGATCGATGCGTCCGCGTCCCCAGCGCTCGACCCTTCGTTCGAGCAGTTCTCGGAGTCGATCTCCCATGCCGTCGAATCGGTCCGCAGCATCTCGGAATCGATCGCCGCGACGGCGCAGGAGCAGACCACCCTCATGGTCGCCCTCGCCGAGACCGCCGATCTGCTCTCGCGCGACTCCTGGACCACCGCCTCGCGGCTCCAGCAGGCACAGACGCAGGCGCACGCCACCACCAGCGCGCTCGCCGCATCGGTGCAGGTCGTCGGCGAGCTCCTCACCTCGGTGCAGCAACTCGCCGAACTCTCCGGGCAGACCGCCGCGGCGATGGATGAATTCGGCCGCCTGATGAGCGAGATCGGGCGGATGGCCGCGTTCGTCGAAGATG
Organism: bacterium; assembly: GCA_021794175.1. Lineage (GTDB taxonomy): Bacteria > Vulcanimicrobiota > Vulcanimicrobiia > Vulcanimicrobiales > Vulcanimicrobiaceae > JABEUX01. The sequence continues at coordinate 2,426 of JAJYRI010000064.1, read as the reverse complement.
TCTCCGACGAAACGCAACTGCTCGCGCTCAACGCCGCCATCGAAGCGGCGCGCGCCGGCAAGCACGGCCTCGGTTTCGCCGTCGTCGCCGGCGAGGTCGGTCGGCTCGCCAAGACCACCGGTGAATCGACCTCGGTGATCACCGGGCTCGTCGTCGAAGTGCGCCGCGAAGCCGAAGCGACGATCGCCGCCGTCCGCGCCAGCGCCGAACAATCCGCAGAGTCGGCGCCGCTCGCGCGCGAGGCGCAAGAGGCGATCCAGATCGTCGCCGCGCTCTCCAGCGATCTCTCGCACGCCATCGACGGCGCGGTGCAAGCGAGCGGGCAACAGAGCGACCAATCGAACAAAATGATCGAGCGCACCGCCTCGCTCTCGTCGATGATGGCCGAGGAGGGGCGCGAGGCGCTCGAAGCGGCCTTTGCAACGCAGCGGCTCTCCTACTACGGCGCAGAGATGGCCTATCTCTCGCGCTCGAATACGGTGCAACGCTCCGAGGGCGCAACCTTGCGCTGCGCCACGCTGCTGCCGCCGGAGTATCCCCCGGCGCGCGCGCTGCAATACGTGCAAAAACGCATCGAAGAATTAACCGCCGGCCGGCTGCGCATCGAATTGCACATCCCGTTCGAGGGCGGAACCGAGCAGGAAGAATTGCTGCGCGTGCGTTCGGGCGAACTCGATATCGTCAGCGTGACGACCTTCGTCGCCGGCTCGATCTCGCCGCTCGTGCAGCTCTTCGATCTGCCGTTTGTTTTCAGCACGCCCGCCGACGCGCACGCCGTTATCGACGGGCCGCTCGGCCGCCACGTGCTGCAATCCTTCGCGCCGTTCGGCCTCACCGGGCTCGGCTTTCTCGAAAACGGCATGCGCCACTTCACCAATTCGCTGCACCCCGTCGCGCAGCCCGAAGATCTCAAGCGCATGCGCGTGCGCATTCAAGATTCGGTCGTCTATCTCGCGCTCATGCACGCGTTCGGGGCGATTCCCAAGGTGATTCCGTTCGGTCGCGTTCACGATGCGCTCGTCGCCAAAGAGATCGACGCGCAAGAGAATCCGCTGGCGAATATCGTCGGTGCGAAGCTCTACGAAGGGCAACGCTATCTCACGCTTACCGCGCACGCCTACAACACCCAGATCGTGCTCGGCAACTCCGAACGGCTGCGTCAACTCGCGCCCGAGGATCGCAAGGCGCTCGCGCAAGCCTTCGACGAAGCGCGCAGCATGCACCGCAGCATAGCCGCCGAGCAAGAAGCCGACGCGCTCGCGGAATTGCAGCGCCACCTGGAGGTCCACCGCTTCTCCGATATCGAGCGCGAGCAATTCATCGAGACGGCGACCTTCGTGTGGGAGCGCATGGAGCCGCTCTTTCCGCCCGATATCTACCAAGCGCTGCTCTCGCGCGAACTCCATGCGTGGAGCAACGCACGCGCGACGATCGACGCGCGCGGCACGCGCGCGTTCTCGGTCGATGAAGTCATTCACGCGATCGACACCTCGGTCGCCGTGGTGCGTAACTCCGCCGGGCGGATCGGCAAGAACGCGCAGACCGAGATCGTCAGCTCGCTGCGCAGCCTCGCGGGACAGTCGCACGGCATGTCCGAGACCAGCAACGGCCTCGCCGATCGCTTCTCCTCGCTCGGCGAACGCTGCGCGCAGGCGCAAGCGCAACTCGGCGACGCCGATCGCATCGTCGAGCGTCTCTTCGCCACCATCGATGCTTTGGCCACGATGGCGATGCAGAGCCGCGACGCGCTCGGGAAATTCGCCAAGTCGATGAACCAAATCGTCGATATCGTCGGGCTGGTGCGCGCGGTCTCCGATAAAACCAATCTGCTCGCGCTCAACGCCGCGATCGAAGCGGCGCGTGCCGGCGAACACGGGCGCGGTTTCTCCGTCGTCGCGACCGAGGTGCGCAAGCTCGCCGACAAGACGAAATCCTCGACGCAAGAGATTCGCGCGGTGCTCGCCGATCTCGATAAACGCAGTAAAGCGACCGCCGGCGCGATCGCCGCCGACGTCAGCAAAGCCGAGGCCAGCGGCCGGCACGCGCGCGCGGCGCAAGCGGCGTTCGAAAAAATCGGCGGTTTCGTCGCCGCCGCGAACACCACGCTCGGGGATGCCGAGCGTGAATCGCGCGCGGCGGCACAACGCGCCTATGCGATGTACGGCGACTACATGCAGATGGCCGAGCTCATTCAGGAGTACGCGAACGAGTGCTCCGAGGCGATCGAGACCGCCGATCGTCTCGAACGCGAGCGCAACCGGCTCTTCGCATCGGCGGGCTAAACGATGTCGTTGCGCTTCGGGCAGAGCGGCGACGCGCTCGTCGGCATCGACGAAAACGGGACGGTCGTTCTCTGGAATAGCGCCGCGGTCGCGCTGCTCGGCCGCTCCGAGGCCGATGCGCTCGGGCGCCCCTGCCACGAAGTG
>JAJYRI010000063.1 GCA_021794175.1 bacterium | reverse complement strand
GGGTTTCATCGACGTGCACGCACGTTTAGAGCAACGATGGTTCGAGCCGCGAAGTTCCGCCGGATCGCTGGCCCAGGGAATTACGACGGCGGTCGATGGGGCCTGCAATGACGGCCTTTCCGCGCAGCAAGCGAGCGAACTCTGCAGCTCGCTGCGGCTGAATCTCGCGCTCGTCACTTCGGGGAGGCGCGAGGAGATCGAGCGCGGCGCATGCGGGCTCGGCGTACGCTTCGACGATGCGGTGCCCTCGGAAGAAGCGCTCTGCGTGGCGAAGGGTGCGGGGATCCCGCTCGTCGTGCACCTGCGCGATCGCGAGCGCGCGTTGCTCGCGGCACTCGACGAGGCGCTCGCACTCGCCCGGCGATACGAGATGCCGTTGCATATCTCGCATTTTTCGTATGCGTACGGCGCGGATCGCGCGCTCGTTCACGTCGCGCTCGAGCGGATCGATGCACACCGGGCGCGCGGCTTGCCGGTGAGTTGCGATCTCTTCCCCTATATCGCCGACGAAGCGCCGCTCGGCGAGCTGTTCTCGCCGGCGTTCGGCACGTCGGCTCGAAACGATGAAACGGCGTTGGCGGCGATGCTCTCTGCGCGCCTTCATTACGGTGAGCGCTGGGCGAGTATTTGGTTGCGGGGAGTGCGCGACGAACGCGACCTCGCCGACTTAGGCGCGAGTATCGAAGCGATCGCAGCGCGCCGGCGCATCTCCTGCGAACGCGCGGCGCTCGCCTTATTCGACGAGCTCGGCGCCGAGGCGCCGCTATTACACCGTTGCCTCAACGAAGAGGATGTCGCAACGCTGCTCTCGGCGGACTTCACCTGCGTCGGCACCGCCGATGCGAGCTCGAGCTTCGACGGCGATCCTTTTCGCTTGCCGCATCCGCGCGCATTCGGAAGCTTTCCCCGCCTTTTCTCGCGCTTCGTCCGCGTCCGACAGACGCTTTCGCTTGAAGAGGCGGTCCGTCGTTGCAGCGCCTTGCCGGCGCGCATCTTCGGACTTCGCGACCGAGGGGAAATTCGCGAAGGCGCATTCGCCGATCTTGTCCTTTTCGACGAAAAGACGATCGCCGATACTGCCACCTACGATTCTCCGGTTCGAGCACCGATCGGAATTCGCGCGGTCTTCGTCAACGGTACCGCGGTTCACGGCGTGCCGACGGGGGAAATCGCCTATCCGGGGCGCATTCTGGAGAAACGGTGATTCGCAGAGTTCTCGCTCCCATCGCGCTGTTCGCAGTCCTTGCAGCGGCACCCCAGCCGCCGCTCGCGCTCTCGCTTCGTTTTGCACGCACGAGTTTCGATCTACTCGATCCGGTCGGCATCCAACTCATTACCGACAATCCCAGCGATCGTCGGCGCGACGTCGCATTCGCAACGCCGAACGAATACACGCTTGCGATCTACCGCGGCAGGAAAGAGCTCTGGCACTCCGCTGCGGTTTCGACGACGGCTACCACGTCGGGTAAGTCCCACGCACGCAATATCCCTCCGGGCGCATCGGTCTTCGTAACGTACGTATGGAACGCGCTCGACGCTCGCGGTGAGAGCCCGGCGCAAGGGCGCTATCGCGTCGTCGCAACCTTCGCCGGAATCGGCGCTCGTTTGCAGGCGACGCGGATGCTTCGATTCATCGCCCCGCTCGGTGCGAATTCCGTCGCGCACCTTCCCGTCGGCAGCGTGGCAACGATCGCCGGGCGGCTCGACGCCGACCGCGATTCCATCAGCACGGACGGATATACATTACGGCTCTCGCGGATCGTGCGCGGCATTGCCGCCGGCCGTTGCATCGTCGTTCGCGGGCAGGTGACCGCGCTGCGCGGCGTACGCGGCTTCGACGTCAGCCGTTCGGCGCCGTTACAAGCCGCCGGTAGAGATCGCGACTGCGATCCCGCAGGCGCTCGATATCCCCGTCGTTCTCGATAATTTCGTCGGCGAGCGTCCGCGCGCGTTCAGGATCGATCTGCGCTCGCATGCGCGCGCGCACCGCGTCGCGCTCTGCGCCGTCACGCGCCATCACCCGTTCGATTCTGCGCTCCGGTGGAGCGATAACCAATACCGTGCGATCGACGAGTTTTGCGTAGTCGCTCTCGAAGAGCAGCGGTACGACGTGCACGATCGGCTGTCCGGGCGCGGCTTCGCTCTCGCGCGCGAAGGCGATCCGTCGGATCTCGGGGTGCAGGATGCCGTTGAGTTTGAGCCGCTCGGCATCGTCTTCGAAGACCGCCTCGGCGAGCGCCGTGCGATCGAGCACGCCGTCGACGACCGCACCGGGCCAGTTTCGGGCGATTGCGGCTAACGCCGGACTCCCCGGCGCGACCGCCTCGCGCGCGACCACATCGGTATCGATGACGAAGGCACCGCATCGCTCCAACTCTGCAGCCACCTCGCTCTTGCCGCTACCGATTCCCCCGGTCAACCCTATGCGCATGGGCACTTCATACGCAGCGAGGGGAACGCGTTCCCGCGTTCCCCTCGCTTTTTTACCGCCGGCGCGAGCCGTCGACTACGGCGTTTCGCTCTCGACGCTCTCGGCTTCGGGAGCCGCCGCCTCGGCGATCGGGAGAACGCCGTCGACATCTTCGTCGATAGCGATCGCTTCGATCTCTTCCAACGGAACGTCGGCGACGTGTTGGATCGAGGCCGTGATGCGGCGCGTCGCGTGGTTCACCGTGAGCAGCGTGACGCTGACATCCTGGCCCTGCGCGTAGTTTGCGGCACCGTCGAACTCGCCTTTGGGCACCATCGCCAGAATTCCGGGAACGATCTCGACGAGGAGATAATTCGGCGTAACTTTGACGATCTGTGCGGTGAGTTGGTTGGTCTCGTAGATCTTGTCCGCGTGCTGATCCCAGGGATCGGGCAGCGCGTGTTTGAGCGAGAGACTCACCTTCTTGGCATCCTGATCGAACTTCATGATCTCGACGCTGACGACATCGCCGATCTTCACGACTTCGGAGGGATGCTTGATGCGCGCATACGAGAGCTCGCTGTTGTGGATCAGCCCGTCGATGCCGCCGAGATCGACGAATGCGCCGAAATCTGCGAGCCGTACGACGACGCCTTCACGAATCTGCCCGACTTCGAGCATGCCGAGCAGCTCTTGTTTCTTCGCCTGCATCTCTTCTTCGAGGACGAGACGCTGCGAAAGAACGACGCGATGGCGCTTGTGGTCGAGATCGATGACTTTCAGCCGCAGTTGCTGGCCGATCGTTTCCTCGAGATTGCCGACGGGTTGCCGGCGAATCTGCGATGCCGGAACGAATCCGCGCATGCCGAGATCGACGAGAACGCCGCCCTTCACGACCTGCGTGACCGTCGCTTCGATGACTTCATCGCGTTCGTGCGATTCGATGACTTTCTCCCACGTCTTTAGCGCGCGTGCGCGACGTTCGGAGAGGAAGAGGGTTCCGTCGAGCTCGTCGATGCGATGGATCATCACTTCGAGCGAGTCCCCGACCTTGAGGCTCTTCGGGTCGATCGCGAGCGACAACTCGCGGAACGGCAATACGCCTTCCGATTTGCCGCCGACATCGACGAGAAACTCGTCTTTGTCTTTCTGCACGATCATGCCGTTGAGAACTTGGCCTTCGTCGAGAACGCGCAGCGATTCTTCGTAAAGTCGCTGCTCGAGCGCGAGCTGATCTTCTTCTTCGCCCTGCGGATGGGCGAGTTCGGTGGTAGAGATGATTGTTGTCCTGCCTTTAATTTTTTATTTTCGCGAAGATTACCGTTGACATTGCCCGCACCACCAGGTGCCTCGACCCGCGATTACCGATCTCCGGATCGGCGACCCGCAACGCAGGCAACCTTTCCCGAGTCGTCCGTAGACCGCAAGGGCGTTTTGAAAGCCGCCTTTGAGACCCTCGGCGTCGACGTAATCGTCGACGGTCGTTCCGCGCATCTCGATCGCTCGTTCGAGCACGTCGATGATGGAGCGGCGCAAGCGCTCGCGCGCAGGCCCCCGCAGCGACCCTGCGGGGCGACTCGGCCGAATTCCGGCGAGCCAAAGCGACTCGCATGCATAGATGTTCCCTATGCCTGCGACTCGCCGCTGATCGAGAAGCAAAGCCTTGATCGGCGTTCTTCGCTTCGCAAGGATAGCGCCAAAGCGCTCGGCTGTAAAGGCGCGCTCGAGCGGTTCGGGGCCGATACCGGCATCCCAGGGCTCATTCGGCTCGATCAAGCGCATCCGGCCGAAGGTGCGAGTGTCGGCGAACGCGAGGCGACGCCCGTCGGCGAGGGCGAGAACGATATAGGTCGCAGGGAAATCGCGCTCGCCGGGGGCCTGGACGACGAGGCGCCCCGTCATGCGCAGCGAGGTTAGCAAGCGCCGCCCCGAACTCAGGGCGAGAACGACGTACTTCGCGCGGCGCTCGACGCCCTCGATCCGCTCCCCCCGCAGTTCGGTGGAGAAGTCGAGTCCCGGCGGCGCCTGCGCCATCTTCGCTTTACGGACCTCGGCGGTGACGATCCGGGCTCCGAGAACGGCGCGACGGAGGCCACGGGCGATCGTCTCGACTTCGGGAAGCTCGGGCATCGCGGGGAGCCGCCCCTACTTCGGCAGCGCCGGGATCGCCAATTTTTCGCCGGCGACGATGCCGAGCCGCAGCGCTTCGCCCGCGGCGAGCTCGATGACGTACTGCGCCCGGGCATGAATCAGCGGTATCGCGCTATCGGGCGTTCCCGGCGCGAGCACCGGCACGCGCGAAACGACGGCGCGCACCAAACCGTCGCGTTCGATAAAGACCATGTCGAGCGGCATCAACGTATCTTTCATCCAAAAATATCGTTCGTTGTTGCGCCGGAAGACGAAGATCATTCCCTGCGCCGGATCGAGGTGCGTTCGTTCCATCAAGCCGAGTTCGTGCTGCCGTTCGCTGCGCGATACCCAGAGATGCATCGCGGCGCGCGGCGCGCTTATCGTCACGACCGGCAGCGAAGATTGCCGCGCGAGAATCGACGCGGCGAGGAGGAGGCTAAGCATCGAATCGCTCGGTTTCCGCCCAGTTCTCGCCCGCCTTGACGCTAACGTCGAGCGGCACGGAGAGCTCCATCGCGTGCTCCATCGCCTCGCGAGCAATCGCCGCCACGCGGTCGCGCGCCGTCGCCGCAACGTCGATCAGCAACTCGTCGTGAATCTGTAACAGCAAAACGGCATCCTCCTCGCTCTCTCGTAGCGCGCGATCGACGCGAATCATCGCCAGTTTCATAAGATCGGCGGCGCTGCCTTGCAACGGCGCGTTGGTCGCCTCTCGCTCGGCGGCGTTACGAAGCATGGTATTGCTCGATGTCAGCGCAGGCATATAGCGACGACGTCCGAGAATCGTGCTGACGTAGCCGTCCTCGCGCCCGCGCTCCAACGTTTTGGCGATATAGGCGCGCACGCTGGGGAAGCGCGCGAAGTACCGCTCGGTGATGCTGCGCGCGAGCGTACGATCGATCTCCAGGCGTGCGGCGAGACCGAAATCGGACATACCGTAGAGCAACCCGAAGTTTACCACCTTTGCCATGCGCCGTTGCTCGCTCTCGATCGGCATATCGGGCGCAAGGCCGAAGATCTCGCGCGCGGTGAAATCGTGGATATCGATTCCCTCGCGAAAGGCACGCCGCATCGCTTCATCACCGGAGAGATGCGCCATCAAGCGCAGTTCGATCTGGCTGTAGTCGGCACTGAGCAAGAGTCTTCCCGGCGCGCTTGCAACGAACGCGCGTCGGATGCGTCGGCCGATCCCCGCCCGTACGGGAATATTCTGCAGGTTCGGATTCGTCGATGAGAGACGCCCGGTCGCCGTCACCGTTTGGTTGAAGACCGTATGAATGCGCCCGTCTTTCGGGTCGCGCAACGCCGGCAGCACGTCGACGTAGGTGTTCTTCAGTTTCGTGAGTTCGCGCCATTCCAGAATATCGGCGCAGATGCGATGCTCGCGCGCGAGCGGTTGCAGCACTTCGACGCCGGTCGCCCAGCCGGTCTTATTTTTTTTGCCGCCGGGGATCGCAAGCTTTTCGAAGAGGATACGCCCGAGTTGTTGCGGGGACCCGATATTGAACGGTTCCCCCGCCGCCTCGACGATGCGCTCGGCGATGCCCGCGATGCTCGCCGTTAATTCCACCGAAAACTCTTGCAACGCTCGCGCATCGATCGCGATGCCGGCCTCTTCCATATGCGCGAGGATCGGCGGCAACGGTAACTCGACGTCGCGATAGAGCGCGAGTTGCTCGCGTTGGGAAAGCAATTCCGTCGCCCGCTGCGCGACGCGGACGGCGACATCGGCGAAGACGGCGGCATCGCGCACCGGCTCTTCGTCGAGTACCAGGAGAGCGGCTTCGGCGGGGTCGGTGCAGCTGCGCGACGGCTCCAAAAGATGCGCCGCCAACATCGCATCGTCGGCAAACGCCGGGACGACGAGCCCGTAGGAATCGAACGCGCGCAGCAAACGTTTCGTATCGTAGCCCACGACCGCACGCGCGCCGGCGAGTGCGCGCTCCAGCGACGAACGCAGCGCTTCTCCGCGTAGCGCATCGATGCGAAAAGAGAGCCCCGCATGCGGCGCAGCGCTAACGCCGATAGTGTCGCCCTCGATTGCAAGCGCGATGTATGGCGCCCCCGCCATCTGCGCTAACTCTTCGCCGAGCTGTACGAAATCGGGTGGACCGACGGCAGCAACGTAGGAACGGAACGCTCCGTCGGGTGCGCGCAGCGATGCCATGAGCGGCAAGTCGCCCGACGGCGGCGGCTCCAACTTGCGCAGCAACGTGCGGAACTCCAACTCGCGATAGAGCGCGTATTGCCGCGCTGCGTCGGGCGGATGCAGGGCAGCCGCCTCCCAATCGAGCGTCACCGGCAAATTGCGATCGACGCGCGAAACGTCGCGACAGAGCCGCGCTTGCTCGCCGTATTCACGCACCAATGCCTCCCGGCGCGGTTTTCCGGCGAGCGTCGGATCGGCGAGCAACGCATCGAGCGAACCGGCCGCCTGCATCAGCGCGATTGCGGTCTTCTCCCCGATGCCGGGAATACCGGGGAGATTGTCCGACGGATCGCCTTTGAGGCCGCGGTAATCGGCGAGTTGTTCGGGGGCGAGCCCGTAGCGCTCGTGCACGGCGGCGCGGTCGTACCGCACCAGATCGGTAACGCTGCGCCGCGTAGCGAGCACCAGCGTCGCATCGTCGACGATCTGTAAAAGGTCGTTATCGCCGGTCACCACCAACGTTTGCGCTCCGGATTTCTCGGCTTGCGCGGCGAGCGTGGCGATGATGTCGTCGGCTTCGTTCCCCTCGAGTTCGGCGATCGGAATGCCGAATACGTCGAGCACGCGACGCACCAAAGCGAACTGCGAGCGCAATTCATCGGGCATCGCTTCACGTTGAGCCTTATATTGCGGCATCATCTCCATGCGGTGCGCCGGCAAGCCGCGGTCGAATGCCGCAATCGCATGGGTCGGGCGCTCGCTTTCGAGAATTTTTACCAACGTCGTCGTAAAACCGTAGGCCGCATTGATCGGCACACCGCCGGCGGTAGTCAACGGCGGAAGCGCAAAAAACGCGCGATAGACCAGGCCGTACGTATCGAGCAAGAGCAGGCGACGGCGTTCGGCCATCAGCGCACCTCGAGTCGCATCGAACCTGCAACGACGCGCCCGTCGTCGCAGACTTTTAGCACCGAGAGCGTATAGCGCCCGGCGTCGGCGGGAAGATGGAACGGCAGAATATCGCTCGCCGACGGCTCGACGCTCCAAGCGACCGTCGACGTATCCGACTCGGCGATCGTGAGATCGCTCGGCGGTAACGCGACGCGTTCGAAGCCGAGTACCTCGGGATGCTCGCCGGTCGAATCGACCCACGGGTGCCAGGTCGTCTCCGGGGGAGCGCTATTGAGCGTGAGCGTCGCGCCGACTGCGAGGAGGCCCGGCGCATCGTCGAAGAGCGCGCTTCCCGACGGAACGCCGCGACTGATGCGCAGCACCACGGTTCCGGCGCCGTCGGCAAACGGGCCCATCGCGAGTTTCGCAATCGATCCGGGGCGGCCATCGTCGCCGATCGTTCGTAACGTCGCCTGCGCGGGGCGCCCCGGGGTGTCGAGCGGCAGCGCGATCGTATTCCACGCAATCGCACCGGCGCGCACCATCGCCGCACCGATCGAGACCGTCCCTAACGCGGTGCGCGCGGTGAACGCACCGTGCGCGATACCGTTGCCGTCATCGGCGACATCGGATTGGACGCCGAGCGCGCTCTCCAACGTGAAGAGCGTGTTGCCGCGCGCACCCGGCGAACGCGCGGTAACGCCGATACGCTGCCCCTCCGTATAGCGCGACGCCGAGAGGGCGAGCGAGACCGCCGCACTCCCGAGTTCTCCGGTATCCTGCGCTTGCGGGACGACGTCGACCTGATCGGCATCTTTCGCTACGTGGCCTTGAAGATCGATCTCGGCGATGATGAGATTGGTGCCGAGATCGGGCATGCTAAATGCTCCGCGAACGAAGCCGTTACTGCCCAGCGTCAATACCTGGCGCTGCACCGATGCACCGTGCGAGAGCGTGACGACGACCTTCGCACCGCGAAGCGGCGCGAGCGTATCGACGTTGTTGGCATAAATATCGAAACCCAACGGGGTGCCGATCGATTGTCGGCGATGAAATGGACGCACGCGAACGGTGAACGGCGCGGTGGGAACGGTGACGCGCGTTTCGGCACTCGCTCCACCGGAGGCGATCGTTACGCCGTAGGTCGAGGCGAGTCCGTCGGTCGGTCGCGGAATGGAGAGATCGGCGGCGCCGTTTGCATCGGTGCGCACCGTCGTTTCCAGCCACTTCGAGATCGCCCACGGCCGCCGTTTCTCTTCAAAACCGACGACGACGTGCGGCGAGCGAACGATCGTCACGGTAACCGGAAGATCGCCGACCGGGCGACCGTCGCGACGCGCTTCGATGCGCAGCGGAATATCCGCGTCTGCCGAACAGCGCCCGTTGCAGGCCGAGCGCACGTTCAGCGCGATGCCGTCGGCATCGGCATCGACGTGCAACGTCGCTCCGGCGACTCCCGATAGCCCCTGCGCGAGCACCGCGTAATCGCCGCTGCGCGCATCGGCCGGTATCGCAACGGTCGTCGAAAATGCACCCGCGCGATCGAGCGGGACGCGCACGTCGGCGACCGAGACCGGGCCGTTGCGTACGCTGACCGTCACCTCTCCGCGAGCCGGCCGCAACAACTCGCCGTCGCGCGTGCGCGCGAAGCCGACGATGCGAACGCTCTCGCCGGCATGTACGACCGCACTCTCCAATCGCACGCCGAGGATCTCGGGCGGCAGCGGTGCCTGCGGCAAGAGCGAGACGAAAGCGTAGCTGCTGCCCCACTGTCCGAGCGCGAAGACCGGCCACGGCGCGCGATCCCAGCGCACGATTCCGCGCGCATCGGTGTAACGCACGACGAACCGGCTATTCACGACGAACATCACGCGCATGTGCGGCCGCGGCCTCCCGGTGCGCAGATCGGCGGCGTAGATCATCAGCCCGCCGGGCGTCTGTTTTGCGATCATCCCGACATCGGTGCGATTGATCCACACCTGCTCGCCGACACCGCCGCGCCGCGCTTCGACGACGTAGAATCCGGCACGCGATCCGAGCGGTACCTGCACGACGTTGGCCTGAAAGCGATAGCCGCCGGGGGGAGTGAAATTCCAGCGTACGACCGCTTTGCGTCGGCCGACATCGATCGCGCGCGGGCGCGAATTACTTCCGGCGGTCAACACGTCGCCGGGATCGACGGCGTAGGCCGCAAAGCTCACCGGCGCGCTGGAGTAGGTGTCGAGCCGCACCACGGTCGGCTGCCACGGCACGTCGCTATCGTGGGCGAAGAGCGCGAAGTATCCGTCGAGCCGATGCAGATCGACGATGGGACGGGCCGCCCCGACCGGGGCGAGCGAAAGGATGAGGAGGGCGCAGGCGAGCCCGAGCGCGCGAAAACGACGTACCATGAGCAGAGCGCGCTTCGGAGGCGGAACCCCCAGCCCCTACGAATCGTTAACCGCACGCTCATGAGAAAACTTCGTTATCCGTTCGCCGCCCTGCTTGCCGCCGCTTTGCTCGGCCTGCCGGCGCTCGCTCCCGTTGCTCGCGCGGCGACGACGCATCCTTTAATGACGCCCCGCCCGCCCTCGGTTCCCCTCCACACCGAGTTCGTCGTCGAGGTGAACCGGCTCGGCCAGGTGGTCCGTGTCACGCAGAAGCACGGATGCAAGGATCTCAACTTCAACGCGCATACCCTGGGCAACGTCCTGCAGATGTGGATCCGGCGCCCCGATGGGACCGCCCTAGTCGGCCTCTATCGCGTCACCTTCAACTATGACCCGCACACGCATGCGATCGCGCGGCACGTCGCGCTCGTCCGCGCGGGCGGCAATTGGGGCAACGATCCCGGCGCCGCAAACCAAATGATCGACGACGCAAAGCGCATGCAGCAAGAGCACGAGCATCCCCATCTTCCGAGTTTGAAGAAGCTCCTCAAACCGACGCCCAAGCCGACGCACCACCCCGCACGCTAACGCCGCATGGATCGATCGCGCAGCGAGGCCGACCGCGAGCGAAGTTGTGGAACGAAAGACACCTTTCACAGCGAAGCGGAGGCACGCGCGCACATGTTGATGAACGGTACCGCAGCGATGCTACGAACGTACGAATGCCGCTACTGCGGTTTTCTCCATCTCACCAGCCGTAAGGAGTAATCCGTGCGGCTGATTTCCTATTTCGACGACGACGGAACGCTGCGCCCCGGCGTCCTGCACGATACGCTCGTCGCGCCGATCGACGCCCCTGATATGCGCGCGTTCATCGAGCTGCCGGCGGAGCGGCGCAACGAGCGTATCGGTCGACCGACGCTCGACGCCGCCGCGCTCGTTTACGGCCCGCCGGTGATTCCGCCGCGGAACGTCTTCTGCGTCGGGCGAAATTACCTCGAACACGCGCTGGAAGGCGCTCGTGCGGCGGGTCGCGACCTGAAACTGCCCGAGGTCCCGACCTTTTTCACGAAAGCAACGACCGCTCTGCTCGGCCCGGACGCCGTGGCGCATTTCGATCCCGCGATCTCGCACGAGTACGATTACGAGGCCGAACTCGCGGTGGTGATCGGCTCGCGCTGTCGCGACGTCGAGGAGAGTCGCGCCTTCGATGTTATTTTCGGCTACACGTGCTGCAACGATCTTACCGCACGCGATCTGCAGCGCGCGCACGTTCAGTGGATGAAGGGCAAGAGCCTCGACGAGAGTTGTCCGCTCGGCCCCGCGATCGTCACCGCCGATGAAATCGGCGATCCGCAAGCTCTCGATATCGCGATGTATGTCAACGACGTCGAGAAACAGCACAGCACGACGGCGAAAATGATCTTCTCGATCCCGCGCATTATCGCCGAGCTCTCGCGCGGCATGACGCTGCTTCCCGGCGACGTCATCGCCACCGGCACCCCCGAAGGGGTCGGTTTCGCCAGAACTCCGCCCGAGTTTCTGCGCGACGGCGACCTGCTCGAGGTGCGGATCGAACGCATCGGCTCGCTGCGCACGCGCATCGCGTTGACGTGATCGCACTCTCGCCGGGCATCTCGCTCTCGTTTCTCGCGGCATGCGCGCTGCTGGGAATCGGCGTGCTCGCGCTCTTCGCGCCGGAGAAGCTCGCGGCCGCCTACGGGCTACCGGTGAGCGAGGGGAACGCGCTGGGCTTCGTGCGGGCGACGGGGGCACGCGACGCAATCCTCGCCGCGGCGATCCTCGCCACGGCCCTGCGGCACGACCTCGTCGGGCTTGCGATCTTCGCCGCGCTGGGCTTCCTGCTCTCGGCGTTCGATCTCGCAATTGCGTACGCGCACCTACGCCGTCTGCGCCGTGAGTTGCTCGCGCATCTCGGGGGGATCCTCGGTTTTTCGGTGCTCCTTATTATTCTCATAGCCGAATTGCGATAGGAGTCGCTGCGCGGGAGCCGTATGCCCCGCAGATGATACTTGCCGTACCGCGTGAGAGCGCCGAGCGCGAACGCCGTGTCGCGCTCGTTCCCGAAAGCGTCTCGAAATTCAAAA
>JAJYRI010000062.1 GCA_021794175.1 bacterium | reverse complement strand
TGAAGCGCCGTTGACCGCCGTCACCGCGCAGAGCGGTTCGCCCGCGCCGAGTACAACGTGCGCCCCCTCGCCCGCGCCGTCAACATCCCCGAGTGCATCACCGAGCGCATCACCGAGTGCGTCACCGAGTGCGTCCCCGAGTGCGTCCCCGAGTGCGTCACCGAGTGCGTCACCGAGCGCATCACCGAGTGCGTCACCGAGCGCATCCCCGTCAGCGACCGCCACACCGTAGCGTAGCGGTTTAAAGATCCCAGGACGGGAGCGAGAACGAATCGCCGGTGGTCCTCCGACCGCCGGCGATTCGCGCGTGCGCTCTGCGTTGGGTTAGGCGAGCACCCCGGCGAGTTGATCCTCATCGGTGGCATGGTAGAACGCGTTTGCCGTCTCGCTGACTTTCGGCGCCCACGGATCGATCTGCGAACGCGATGTCGGCAGGTGCACCGTCGGCCCGGCGGCATCGCGGTAATCGCTGCCGCCGAACGGGGCGTACGCGCTCGATTCGGCATGTGCGAGCACGAGATTCTTCACCGCGCTCTCCGCACCGAGCGCATCGGCGCGTACCTCGGCCGAGAGGCGCGCGTCGGCGGCGATGCGGCCGTAGGTCGCGATCGCGGGACGATCCGCGTGCCACGGTAACCCGTCGGAGCCCGGGAAGCGTACCATCCCGTCCTCGCGCGCAACATCGCTGCGAATCGCGGTGCGCTCGCCGTTGTGGGCCGCTTGCACCAGAGCATCATCGAGTTTCTTGATCGCCGCATCCGCGTTGCCGATTTTTTGCGGCGCGAGATCGAGCACGTCGTACGCTGCAGCGGGTGCATACGGCATACCGTCGATCCGATAATCGGCTTTCATGACGTCGTTGACGACGGCGTGCGCCATCGCCGAAGGGTCGTTGACGTTGTCGGCGATGCTCGCGGCGACGGTGCTCGGCGTTCCCGGCGAGATCATCGTCTCCGGGGAAGCGGCGAGATATTTGACGCCGACTTTCGAGAGCGCGTCGGCAAAACCCATCGTCGACATCAAACATTGATTGGCGACGACGCCGTCGATGCTTCGCGCTGCATCTTCGGGATGTGCGGCGGCATGCATTCGTTCGCCCTCGGCGATCGCCGCAGCGATGCCGGGCATCGACATCAGCGCGTGTTTGCTATCGGCCTCGAGCCCGCCGCCGTCGCCGCCGCCGTGATCGACGAGTTCGATCCAGCTCTGCTTGGCACCGCTGCGCTGTGCATCGTCGAGTGTTTGCGCGACGAACGCCGCGAGGTTCTTCGGATCGGCCATGTCGTGGGCTTTGCCGACTTGTACGCCTTGCACGCGGCCACCGGCGATTTGGTAGCTGTTGGTGTGGAGCGCCTCGCCGTTGCGCGCGGTGGTATCTTGCACCGTAAAGCCGACCGCTCCGTCGTGCTTGCTGACCGCGACGGCTTGGCCGAGCACGTTACATTGATTGGAATCGAGGTTATTATCGCCGTCGCGATAGATGCCGAATTGCACCGTGCGCGGCTGAAGGGAAAGTGCGTCCATTGCTCCTCCGAAACGAGACGAGTGATTCGGAGCCCCTTTGCGACGAAACGCGCGCGCGACAAGTGCTGCGAGCCTCGGTGATGCTATTTCGGGCAGGGTTTGAGCACGGTGAAACCCTCCGGCGTCGAGTGCGCGATAACGTACTGCACGAGCGGTGGTTCGGTCGCACGGAGTTCCGGCGGCGGCGTTTGGAAGGTCACCGGATAGTTCGGGTCGTTCCGATGCTCCGGCGAGAACGGATCGCCGACATCGTTGGGATAGAGAAACGGATAATCGAGCCGCGCGATCTGCGCGCTGCCGTCGCTCAAGCGCACGGAGATCTCGACGCGTACGCGCACGTAGCCGCCGACGCGTTCGCGTTGGAGGGCGATGATGTTGACGTAGCCGCAGGGCGTCACTCCGGCGCTCGCGCCGCTCCCGCTCCCGGTCGCCGCCGCGCCGCTTCCGGTACCTCCGGTTCCGAGGCTGCCCACGCCGCCCTGCCTTCCGGCGCCGGCGCTCTGTCCTGCGCTCGATGGAATCGGTGCCGGTGCAACCGGTGGTGCGATCGGCGGCGGAGTGACGCTCGCTCCACCTGCCGCGTGGAGAGGCGCGCGCGCCGCCTCTGCACCGCTAAGCGTCTGCGGGATCGGATGCAGCGCTTGCGAGGCGTGCGGGGCGATCGGCGCCGGGCTCGGCGTCGGAACCGGGGTTGGAACGACGCGCGCGAGGTGCATGATGCGGATGCGTTCGGGAGGCGCGCTTCGGTGCTGCGAACGAAGCGACGGGAAACCCGGCAGGATGCTCGCGAGCAGCGCGTGGAGGGCAACGGCGGCTACCAGCGCCAGGGCGAAGCGACGTGCCGCGCCTCGTTCGCTACTATGCATCGAGCGGATGCTTTCGCGGCGCGCGTGCGTTTCGCTTGCGCTCGGCCGCGCGGAGGCCTCCGCAGGCGGGCACCGAATCTGCCCGCCTCGTGAGCATCGAAGAATATATCCGCGCCATTCCCGACTTTCCGATTCCCGGGATCCTCTTTCGCGACATTACGCCGTTACTCGGCGACGCCAAAGGATTCAAGGAAGCAATCGACCTCTTTGTCGATCGCTTCCGCAATGAGAAGATCGACTACGTCGTCGGCGTGGAGGCGCGTGGCTACATGCTCGGTGCGCCGCTCGCCTATGCGATCGGCGCCGGGTTCGTCCCGGTCCGCAAACCCGGAAAGTTACCGTTCAGTAAACTTGCGGAATCCTACGCGCTGGAATACGGTACGAATTCGTTGGAGATTCACGCCGATGCGTTGAGCGCCGGGCACCGCGTGGTCGTCGTCGACGACCTCCTCGCAACCGGCGGCACCGCAGCGGCGACGAAACGGTTGATCGAGCGGCTCGGCGCAGAGATCGTCTCGTTCGCTTTTCTGATCGAACTCGAAGCGCTCAACGGCCGTGCTTCGCTCGCCGGCCACGACGTCGTCTCGTTCTTGAGGTATCCGTGATGCGCATCGGGCGCCTCGGCGCGATTTTCGCGCTCGTCGCGGCGCTCGGCGCTGCCGCGAAGCCGACGCCGACCCCGGCACCCACGCCGACACCGGTCGCCGCGCCGCGCATCGTCGCCGCCGCCCGCCGCGAATTTCTCGCCTGGCAGTTGGGGAGCATCAATCCCATGCATTACATCGGGCCGCTCGCTGCTATCGCGACGCCCGCACGCGTCAAGCAGACGTCGCGGGAGCTCGGTCACCTCGGTGCGCTCGATCACCTCGTCTATCTCGGCCTCGTTCGCGACGGCTCGTTCCCGGGTGGGGGAATCGCGCATCTCTTCCGAGCGATCTGCTCGAACGGCAACGTGTACGAAGAGATCGCGCTCGATAAGGCCGGCCTCGTGAGCGGTATCCTGTTCCGCGACACGCTCAAGAGTCGATAGCCGCCGCGCTCGGCGTGGCAATCCTTGCGGCTTTATGGCAGAATAGAGCCATAGGCGAATGAAATGACGATCACGGAGCTCATATCCAAGGTGCAGACCTACGACCCGTCGCTCGACGGGTCGTGGCTTATGCGGGTCTACGAGCTCGCCGATCGCGCCCATGACGGCCAGCATCGGGCCTCGGGCGAATCCTACATCGAGCATCCGCTCGCCGTCGCCGCTATTCTTGCCGACCTCCAGATGGATCGCCAGACGATCGCCGCGGCGCTCTTACACGACGTCGTCGAGGATACGACGATTACGAGCGAGCAGGTCGCCGCCGAGTTCGGCGACGAGATCGCCGCCTTGGTCGAAGGGGTCACCAAGCTCACCCGCATTCCCTATCAATCTAAAGAAGACGCGCAGGTGGAGAACCTCCGCAAAATGTTTATGGCGATGGCGAAAGATATTCGCGTCATCATCATCAAGCTCGCCGATCGCCTGCACAATATGCGCACGCTGGGGAGCCTGCGAGAAGAGAAGCAGCGGGCGATCGCCCGCGAGACGCTCGACATCTATTCGCCGATCGCGCACCGCCTGGGTATTTGGCGCGTGAAGTGGGAGATCGAAGATCTCTGCTTGCGCTATCTCGAGCCGGCCGCCTATCAAGATATCGTCGATCGCGTCAATAAGACGCGAAGCAACCGCGAAGAAGACGTGCGCGAAGCGATCTCCTCGCTCAAAGAAGATTTCGCGCAGCTGCATATCGACGCCGAGATCCACGGACGCCCAAAACACTTCTATTCCATCTATTCGAAGATGAAAAAAGGGCGCGATTTCTCGACGATCTACGATCTGACCGCTGTGCGCATTCTGGTCGATAACGTCAAAGATTGCTACGGAGCGTTAGGCGCAGTCCATTCGAAATGGACGCCGTTGCCGGGGCGATTCAAAGATTACATCGCGATGCCCAAACCCAACATGTACCAGTCGCTGCATACGACGGTGATCGGGCCGCAGGGCGAGCCGCTCGAAATTCAAATTCGCACGCGTGAAATGCATCGCATCTGCGAATACGGCATCGCGGCGCATTGGCGCTATAAAGAGGGCGGCAAGGCGGACAACTTCGAGAATAAACTCTCCTGGCTGCGCGCGCTGTTAGAGTGGCAGAAGGATATGCGTGATTCGCGCACCTTCATGGAGAACCTGAAACTCGATCTCTTCGACTCGCAGGTCTTCATTTTTTCACCGCGCGGCGACGTTTTTTCGGTTCCCGCCGGCGGAACGCCGATCGATTTTGCCTACAGCGTTCATACCGATGTCGGCAATCACTGCGTCGGCGCGAAGGTGAACGGCCGCATCGTGCCGCTCGATTCGCAGTTGCAGAATGGCGATATCTGCGAGATTCTCGTCAATAAAACGAGCGGTCGCCCCTCGCTCGATTGGCTCTCGATCGTTAAGACCGGCGGGGCGAAGCACCGCATCAAGCAGTGGTTCCGTAAAGAGCGCCGCGAAGAGAACGTGCTCGCCGGACAAGAAGCGGTCGATCGCGAGCTGGCGCGCAATCACCTGCGCGTCGATCTCGCGCGCGGCTCGCTCATCGAACGGATCGCGGCGAAGATGAATTTCAGCAGCCCGACCGATCTCTATGCTTCGATCGGCTTCGGCGATGCATCGGCGAGCTCGGTCGTCAATCGCATTCGCGAAGAGCTTAAAGCCGAGAACGTCGTCGATCTCACGAAAGTCGTGCGCAAGACGACGGCGCGACGCGGCGTCCGGAAGCGCAGCGGCGTCCTGATCGCCGGGGTCGACGACGTGGTCGTGCGTCTCTCGAAGTGTTGCTCGCCGGTTCCCGGGGATCCGATTATCGGCTACGTCACGATCGGTCGCGGAGTCAGCGTGCATCGCGCCGACTGCCCAAACGTCGCCTTCATGAACGCGACGCCGGAGCGCATATTGCAAGCGGAGTGGAGCAACGAAGCCGATCAAACGCATGCCGTCGATGTCGAAGTCGAAGCCGACGACCGCGCGCAGTTGCTCGGTGACATCATGGGCGTCTTCGCCGAGTTGAAGACCTCGGTGAGCTCGGTGACGGCGCGTGCGCGCAAGGACGGCAGCGCGGTAACGAGCCTCACGGTACAAATTCGCGATCTCGAACATCTCCACAAACTGCTGACCAAGATCGAGAACCTGCGCGGCGTGCGGCGCGTCTATCGCGTCACCAAGCGCGAGCGTACCGCGACATCATAGCGCTGCTTCCCCACGCGTGGTGGTTGCTCGCAATCGCCGCCTTTATCGGCGGCGCGATTAATAGCGTTGCGGGCGGCGGTTCGTTTCTCTCGTTTCCGGCGCTGCTTTTCGTCGGCGTTCCGCCGATCGTCGCCAACGCGACGAACAACACCGCGATGTGGGTCGGGGTGATCGGCAGCGCGCGCGGATATCGGAAGGAGATCGCCGAGCAGCGCCGCCTGATCGCCCCGCTCTTCGTCGTGAGCCTCGTCGGCGCGACGCTCGGGGCGCTGCTGCTCTTACGCACGCCGTCGACGGTGTTCGAACGGATGGTGCCGTGGTTGCTGCTCGCTGCGGTCGCGCTCTTCGCGTTCGGCCCGCGCATCGTCGCGGCCGAGCGCGCGCGTGCCGACCATCGCGCGAGTTGGGTGCAACTCGCGGCACAGTTCGGCGTTGCGATCTACGGCGGCTATTTCGGTGCCGGGATGGGATACGCGATGCTCGCGCTGCTCGCATTCTTTCCCTTGCCGAGCGTCCACGCGGCAAACGGCATCAAGAACGCGCTCGCCATCGCGATCAACGGCATCGCGATCGTACCGTTCGCGCTCGCACGCGTTATTTGGTGGCCGCAGGCGATCTTGATGGCGGCGGCCGCGATGCTCGGCGGCTACGTCGGTGCGCGGCTTGCGTTGCGGGTGAGTTCGTCGGCGATGCGCGTTGCGGTCATCGTTCTCGGTATCACGATGGCGCTTGCGATCTTCCTCCGCGGCGTGTAAGCGGGTTTAGCGGATCGCCGAGGAGTGCCCGAGCCGCTTGGCCGCTGCATTATCGCATGAGGCCGCGCGTCGTCGCAGGTGAGAAGGCGGAGGACGATAGTCGTGTCGAGGCCGATCACCGTCGTTGGGCGGCTCGCGTGCGGACGTACTCGCGGATTTGCTTCGCCGACGTACGCAGTCTTGTCGTCGGGAGAAGGGTACAGAGATCGTCGATATGGAGCATCAGCGCAATAAGCATCATTCGGCCTTCCTCGACGATCACGCCGAGTCGGTCGCCTGCCTTGAATCTGAGATGCTCTCGCGCCGCTTTCGGAAGTGTCATCTGCCCATTACTCGTGAGCGCCGTTTCCGACATTTCGACCGCCTCCTTACCAGTTGTTGTTTTCTCACAGTAAGGCGGGATCGTGCTTTCCGCTACCGGAAGGACGGGCGCAGCCGACGCTTTAGGCGCGGTGCATTTGGCGACGGATGAACAGCGATGCAAGTGGTAAGTTGCCTACCAAGAGATTGTAACGTAACCATTTCCGGAGTTCGCTCCCGCAGTCATGGTAACGTTCGTTGCGCTCGGCTCGGTGTACGATGAGCCACCGCCGCCGCCACCGCCGCCACCGCCACCGCCAAAGGCGGTGGAACCTGAGGTATAGTAGCCACCGCCGCCACCACCGCCAGCGCCGCCGCCAAAATATCCACCACCTCCCCCGCCGCCCCCGCCAGCAAAATATCCGGAGTTGAACGAGCCGCCGTTACCACCGGAGCCGCCGATGCCAGCCGATCCAGCGGTACCCGCTACGCCGTTCCCACCTCCGTAATAACCAAGGCCGCCATATCCGCCCAGGCCTCCGGTCGAAGTCGATCCATCATGCCCACCGGCCCCTCCGCTTCCAGGGAAACCTCCGCTTGCGCCGGGGGCCCCAGTAATCGCTGATCCACCGTTCGCGCCGTCCCCGCCGTCGATTT
Organism: bacterium; assembly: GCA_021794175.1. Taxonomy (GTDB): domain Bacteria; phylum Vulcanimicrobiota; class Vulcanimicrobiia; order Vulcanimicrobiales; family Vulcanimicrobiaceae; genus JABEUX01. The sequence continues at coordinate 4,735 of JAJYRI010000062.1, read as the reverse complement.
GTTCTCCGGCCGATCCCCCTCCGCCGCCGCCGCCAGCTACCACAACGCGATCCGCGAGCGAATTGCCTCCAACTCTGACGTCGGAAGCACCGCCCCCGTCTCCAGCGATCGTTCCAGCGCCAGCGCCCATGCCACCCGCACCGCCACCATTGAACGCATCGCCTCCAGCAAGAATGCCGACAGAATCCCCGGGCGCCACCGGTACCGTAGCGTTAACCTCAGCGCCGTAACCACCGATGCCGGGAATTGGGCCAAAAAATGCCACGCCATTCCCACCGGCTGCCCCTGCAGCCTGAACAATGATTTTCGCTACCCCAAAGGGTACTGTAAAGCTCTGCGCGGCGCCAATGTAATTGAACGTTTGCGATCCATGCACGTACGCCAGCGTTACCGCCGCCGTGCTGCCGCCCGTGAAATCGGTGATCGTCAGTGTGCATGTTCCCGGCGCCGGGCTTCCAACGACCGTCGAGGTAAACGAAGTTCCGGTGCTTGGCGAGGTCGTTCCGATGCTGCCGCAACCGCTTGGCGTGAGAGAAAGTGTGCGATTGTACGGAGCATTCGTCCAGCCCGCTTCGCTCGCGGTGAACGAACCCGATGAGGTAAACATCGTGAGTGCAATCTCCGGCGTGCTGCCGTTGAGCGGTGCGTTCGTGGTTATCGAATGCGTTGGTGCGAAAGATGCCGTGCCGTTCGTTGCGCCTGACGCCGACACAGTAATCGTAGCCGGGGCGATCGCCAGACCGGTGTAACTCATCTTTACCACGTCGCCGGAACTTAGAATCTTACCCGCCGGCGGTCCATCGCTACCCGATGTCGTAAGCGTCGTCGCCCCGCTTGCGTCGCTATCGGAAAGCGTGACGGGTGTTGTAAACGTACCGAGAATCGGGTTACCGTCAACGTCCTTCACCACAACCGTAAGCGTTGCCAGTGTCGAAAACGGCGTCCCTGCCGACGCGCTCGGAATCCCCGAGATCGAAAAACTTGCCGGCGCGCCGTTGAGCGTAATCGTAAGCGCATTCGGATGACCGACTATGATCGTTTCGGATCCAGTAGTCGCCGTTGAAATGAGACGTCCGCTCTGCACACCGCCGGAGTACGTACCATCGTACGTTGCAACCGTAAAAACATCGGTGCCCGGTGGCACGTTTGGCCCCGGCAGCGTGCACGGGCAACCCGAGAGCGTGACGTTGTCGTGCACCGTCGCGGCCAGCCCGGATGGTGGTGCCGAGCCATTCACGCTGACCAGCGTAATCGTAACCGAGCGCGTTCCCGCCCCAACGTATTGCGCCCCACGTTGCGTTCTCGCTTGCGTCGCGCCTGCGAGCGTGAATGTCGTCGGAATGAGCGATGCGTTCGTGCTTGGTGGGGGATTTGCCGGGTTTGAAGGTTGCGCGGCACCGGCAGGGACCGGCGGGCCGCCTCCCCCGCAGGCAACCAACGTCGCAGCTGTGGCGCAAAGCAACACTGCGGGTAGACGCAATGCTCGTACCTGCGCGATGCCTCCTAGCATCGTTGTACCCTACTGAACGCCGATGTTGGTGACGGTATAGGTCAGCGTGATGCCGCCGGCGAGCGTCTGACCGACGCCGTCGGAGAGCGACGCCGTGCAGGTTCCCGCGCTCGGAGATGCGGCGACTTTCTCGGTGAATGCGGTGCCGCTCAACGTTGACGTCACGCTGTCGAGAATTGCGCTGCAACCCGATGCCGGAGCGAGCGTCAACGGCTTGTTATACGGCGCGCCGGTCCAGCCGAGTTCGCTTGCCGTGAACGAGAGCGTCGAACCCGTTCCGGAGGTCGCGTAGAAATCGAGTTCCGCACCGCCGGAGCCGTTGAGCGGCCCGGTATAGACGATCGGGTGGAGCGTCGGCGCGAAGGTCGCGTTGGCGGTCGTCGCGCCGGATGCCGATGCGGAGATCGTCGCCGGGAGAATCGCGAGCCCCGTGTAGGCGAGCGTCGCGGTGTCGCTGGAGCTGAGCAACTCGCGGACCGGTGGGGAGTCGCTGCCCGAGGTGGCAAGCGTACTCGCTCCCGTCGCATCGCTATCGGCGAGCGTAATCGGCGAAGCGTACGTCCCGGCAATCGTGTTGCCGTCGGCATCCTTCACCGTGACGCTCAACGCCGTTGCCGAAAGCGCCGTGCCCGCGCTCGCGCTCGGAATCCCGGCGATCGCGAACGATTTCGGGATTCCCTCGAGCGTGATGGTCACGTTATTGGTCGTTCCGGCAGAAATGGCGATCGTCTGCGTCGCGACGGAGATCGCATTCCCGGTACCGTTGTTGGCGTCGTAGGTCGTGATCGTGAAGGCGTCGCTCCCCGGCGGGACCGATGGGCCGCTCACCACGCAGGGGCAACTCGGCGCCGAAATGTTGTCGGTCGCGGTCGTGGTCAGTCCGCTCGGCGGCGGCGATGCATTCACCGAATTGAGGGAGATCGTTACCGATTTCACCGAGCTCGGCACGTACTGCGGGCTACGCGTGCTGCCGAGGGCCGTGGTCGACGATGGCGGGCCGCCGATGACGAAGTGGGTCGGGATCGTGGTCGTTCCAGCGCCCCCCGGCGGCGGCGGGGCCGGTGTACTCGGGGAGCCGATGGGGCTGCCGCCACCGCCACCGCCGCCGCTGCATGCCGCGAGCGCAAAAACGAAGAGGAGCGATAACGTGTGTCGCTGCAGACGCAACAGGGGGCCCTCCAACCAGCAAAGCGAGTAGGCGGGTGCGATTCCGCGCCGTCTTTACAATTCCTTGCGCAGCGCAGCTTCCTGGGGGCGGGGCCTGACTATGGCGAGATTACGAAGCCGTCGATCGATCCGGACGGCAAGCCTACCGGGCTGAGCAGCGCGTCAGAAGCAAGCGTGCTGCCCGATAGCGTGTAGCGCGTAATGCCCTGATAGAAATCGCCGGCCCACAGCGCGCCGTCAGGCCCAATGTCGAACGGCTCATCGTTGTTCGACGAACAACCATAAATGCTACAAGAAAACGCATAGGTCACGCTTGCCGTCGGCGAGTTTCCGAAAGAGAGACTGCCGCCGCCGAGCGATGGTGTCCACATGCCGATCAGCGGTGCTTCTGTGCCAGCGCTCGCATTCCCGACATCGACGGAGTAGATATTATCACTTGCATCAACGGCGAGCGGCGGATCGGGAACGGGAATCGCGTAAGGTGCAGTGAAATTTGCTGAGTCGTACGAGGTTCCGAATTGCGCCCAGTTCGAAGGGCTTCCCAGGCTTGGTGCCGATGAACTCGCCGTCGTTATCGGAATTTCGCGCGCGTAGAACGTGGTGGTTGTCGACGTTCCAACGACGCTTGCCGCCATCGCGAGCCAGAGGTTGGTTCCGCCTGGTTGCACCGCAATCGCGATCGGTGTCGTCGCTGTCCCTGCAGGCGGGAGCGAGATCGGCAATGTGACGTTCGCCACCGAAAACGGCGCCGTTCCAGAAGCCTGAAGATTGTAGCCGTCGAGCGTATCGGTGGTTGCATCGATACACCACAGCGTATCGAACCGATCGATCGTGCAACCGGAAAAGTTATCGGTGGAGGAGAGCAGACGCGTTGAATTCGGCAGTGACTGCGGTGGGTTCGCAGTATTTTGAACGGCGAAACCTTCGACGCAGGAGGCTTGCCCGGTGCTCGTTGCGGTGGAGTACGGTGTGACGAGAAGCGCCCACAGATTCCCGAACGGATCGGCAGCGAGGTTCGTGAGGGAATCGAACGGTGCAGCCGTTGCTCCGGTGGGGATGCCCGGGCATTGCGCGAACGATGAGCCGGTGACGGTATCGGCGCTCAACGGAGTCGCCGACATCGACTGCGTGCCGCTGTTCGGCGGAATTTCATAGCCGATGATTGCCGCGCCCAGCCCGCCGGCCGATTGCGGGCCGCGCCCGGTCGTGAAGGCACCCATAACAGTTGGGAGCCAGAGCTCTTGCGCGGGTTGGATCGCGATCGAGGTGGAGAGCGGTGTCCCGCTCGGCGTCGCAGCGGTCGCTGTCAGCGCATACGACGACGCGAATGCCGCAGCATTCGTCAGGAAGGGTGCGATGCTCACGTTCGTGGGAACGCCGCTGGCAACACTTCCGGCGATCGCTGACGCACCGTTCTGGGCGATCTGCCACTGCACGGTTGGAGCGCCGTTGCCGATGATAATGTTCCCGTCGGCGTCGAGAGCGTCGAAGGTTACGTTGACCGGACCTGAGCCGATCTCCGTGTACAGCGACGCCCCCGTGCTGCTGGTGCCCGCCGGAACGAAGTGCGTCTGCTGCGGGCTGGGAACGATCTGCAACGCGGCGGGAATGCCGTCGAGGACGAGCGTTATCGTCGGCCCCGACGCACCGCTGGTTACAGCGATCGCCGCGACCGCAGTCGAGAGCAACTGCGCTGTCGACGGAAAACTCGTGCGACCGGTCGTTGGAGCGGCGTCCCACGCGTTGACGACGATGTCGGCGACATCGGTTGGCAACGAGAGTGCGAGCGTACAATCTTGCCCCGGTTGCGGCGTGGTGACCGCAGTACACGAAATACTTTGCCCGTTCGGCCCGAGATCACCGACGACTGATATCGGCGTCGTCGCGAGATCGATGGCAACGTCGGGAGTGGTCAGCGTCGCCGGGTTCGTCGGCACGCTCGCTCCTTGGAGGACGAGCGAGATACCGATGCCCTTCGTTGAGATCGAAGTATATTGTGGTGCGCGGCGGCTGTTCGCGTAGCCTTTCGCCGGAATGAGGAGCGAGAGTTTTTGCACG
>JAJYRI010000061.1 GCA_021794175.1 bacterium | reverse complement strand
TGCCGCGGCGCTCGCATTAGGGACGCTCTCTCCTGCGGAGGCCGAGCGCGTGCGCGCGCACGTGGAGAGTTGCGACGCGTGTCGCGCCGAGTATCGGGCACTGGCACCGCTCGTCGCGGCAATTGCCTCCCCCGCCGAAGATCTCGCGGCTCCCAGCCCGCTCTTGCGCGACCGCATCATGGCGCAGGTCGCGCCGGGGGCGAAGGTTCGCTCGCTGCCGCGCAATACGCGCACCCCGGCTTGGCCGCTCTATCTCGTTACCGCGGCGTCGTTTATTGCGGCCTTAATCTCGACGTTCAACCTCGCAACGACGCGCGAGAATATGAGCCAGATGAAAACGCAAGTTGTCGCTCTCCACCAGCGCGTCGATTCGCTGACGCACTCGTTGCAGAGCGCGCAGATGGCGGCGATCGATCTCACCAGCGCCGATGCGACGCGTTTGCCCGTCCATCACGGCGAGATCGTGATGCGACATGGCCGCATGTACCTGGCGATGCACGACATGCCGATGCCGCCGCGCGGCCACGTATACCAGGCTTGGGTGATGCCGCGAGGCGGTAAGAAAATCGAACCGTCCTCGACGTTTATGCCCGACCGCGATGGAGTTGCCGTCGTACCGATCGCCGAGCATAATGCCGACTCGATGACCGAGGTCGCGGTCAGCGTGGAACCCGTCGGCGGCAGTAAGCAACCGACGACAAAACCGATGTTCGTCGCCTCGCTGGAGTGATACGTGTCGCGCCGCTCTTAGCCGAGCGCACCGCCGAAGCGATCGCGCTCGTCGAGCGCGATCCATATCTCAACGTCTATCTCAGTTATATTCTCGAAAGAGATGCACTCTCGCGGCGCTCGCTCGTCGGAGCATTCGCCGATCGGCGCCTGATCGGACTTGCATACTTGGGGCGGCAAATCGTCCTCGCAGGTGAGAGCGCAGCCGCGGAGGGTTTTGCCGCATACGCGGCCGGCATGCCGCACCCGAAAGCGATTACCGCGCCGGCGAACCTCGTCGAAGCGTTCTGGGACCGGCTCCCCGAATGGCACCGCGCCGCGCGATTGATTCGCGAACGCCAGCCCGTGATGGCGGTCGATTCCGGCACCTTACTGGTTCGTGAGAACGCACGCGTTCGCGTCCGTCGGGCGACGCTCGCCGACTTAAAAGTCGTTGCCGAGAACTCGGCCGAGATGATCTCCGCCGAACTGGAGAGCGACCCACGCAAGCACGGACGCGAATTTACCGCCAACATCGCTGCAATGATTGAAAGCGATCTGTGGTGGATCGGCGAGTACGCTGGGACGCCCGCCTTCTTCTGTCACATCGGGTCGTGGTCGGCGCACACCGCGCAAATGCAGGGCATCTGGACCGTTCCGCAACTCCGCGGAAAGGGGATTGCGGCTGCGGCGTTCTCCGCCATTTCAGCGCGCTTACTCGAAATCGTGCCGAGCCTCTCGCTCTACGTGAACGACTTCAACCAGGCCGCGATCGCCCTCTATCGCGGCCTGGGATATCGCGAAGTCGGCGAGTTTCGCACGATACTCTTCTAGGTGAAACCCGTCACCCTGAATAGCTCCAATCTGTCACGCCGAGTAGATGGCGAAGCCATCGTATCGAGGCGCAGAGGACGCAGCCCTCGATACGCGCACCGTACGGCGTTAATTGTCGCGGTGGGTTATCGCGTGCTCCACGTTTTCCACGCCTGATTCAACGGCATGCTCGGCGCGGGTCAACAGGTTGACGATCCATCGAATCGTCGCAACGACACCGATGACCGCAAAAATAAAAACGATCGCTACGGCCCATGCCGCATCGCGAGCGAGATTCACGAAAAAGTGTTCCATCGGTCCCTCCTTCAATCGATCGCCCGCGGAACTCTGCGGGCGCGCCTGGGGTTCAACGCAGCGATGGCGGACTCTTCGTTCGATCTCGCGGTTATCGGCGGCGGCGTCGCCGGGCTGACCGCGGCGGCGCTTGCCGCACGGGCGGGCGCGCGCGTATTTCTCGCCGAGCACCACAACGTGCCCGGAGGCTGCGCCTCGTTTTTTCAGCGCGACGGCTACCGCTTCGACGTGGGAGCGACCGTCGTCAACGGCTTTGGCCCGCGGGGCATCCACCGGCGGGTCTTAGAGAGCCTCGGGGTGACGATTGCGGCAACGCCGCTCGAGCCCACCATGCTCGTCCATCTTCCCGGCATGCAGATCGCGCGTTACGGCGACGCGCGCTGGCGCGACGAGCGAATCGCCGCGTTCGGAGAGCGATTCGAACCGTTCTGGCACGCACAAGAACGCATCGCCGACCGTGTCTGGGATTTTGCAGCGCGGTTGCCGACCTTACCGGCCGATCTTGCAAGCGCATGGCATCTCGCACGTGTTTTTCGTCCGCGCGATCTCGCGCTGCTGCAATATCAAGGACAGAGTATCGCCCGCTTGTTACCGCACGACGCCTCACCGGAGTTACGCTCCTTCATCGATCTGCAATTGCTTATCACCGCGCAAGCACCGGCAAGCGAGACCGATCTCGCGCTCGGCGCCGCCGCACTCGATATCGCTCGCGAAGGTACGTTCCATCTCGCAGGCGGCATCGCCACGATCGCCACCGCGCTCGCACGTGCGATTCGCCGTTTCGGCGGCACGATTGCCTATCGCACCGACGTCGCGCGCATTCGAACCGATCGCCGGGGCTTTAGCGGAATCGAACTCGCCGATGGACGGACGATAGCAGCGCGTCACGCCGTTGCGGCGATACCGTACGAGAACGTTCTGCAACTCCTCGGCAGAGCGCCGAGTCCGTCGTCGCGCACCGGGCAGCGTTGGAGCGCGGTAACCGCCTACGTTGGGCTCGAAGCAGGGGATCTTCCCGACGATTTTCCGCTGCACCACCAAGTGCTGCTCGACCCGCGGGTGCCGTTGGGCGACGCAAATTCGCTCTTCATCTCGTTCTCGGCGCCCGGGGAGCGCGAACGAGCGCGCAACGGAGGGCGCGCGTTGACGATCTCGACGCACGCCGACCCGCTTCGCTGGGAGCAGGCGTACAGCGCCGGGCGCGGCTCGGAACTCCAACGAGCGTACGCGCAACAAATGCTCGCCGGGCTCGAACGCGCGGCGGGCAAGCGGATCGTTCCCTCGTTTTTCGAGTTAGGAACGCCGCGCACGTTCGAACGCTATACGTTACGCTATCGCGGGCTCGTCGGCGGAACTCCGCAGCGCATCGAGAGCGCGAACCTTCGCGCGCGTTCGCACCGTAGCGGAATAAAGGGGCTTACTCTCTGCGGCGACACCATCTTCCCGGGTCAGAGTACGGTCGGCGTCACGCTCTCGGCGATCAACGCCGTTCGACCGTTCGGCATTGATTTCTCGGCGTTATCGGCATCCGCAAGCGTGGGCGCAGGCCGCCCGGTCAGCGATTCAGCGAGCGCGCTAGCGTTACGTGCGACCATTCCGTAGATGGAGAGCTGCGGATTCGCGCCCAAACTTGTCGGGAACGCCGAACCGTCGAAGACGTAAAGATTCTCGAGTGCATGGCTGCGTCCGCGTTGGTCGATGACTCCGGTTCGCTCGTCTTTCGACATCGCGCTTCCGCCCATCACATGCGCGCTCGCCACGCGCGTGCGTAAAATCTCCATCGGGAGTTGCGCGATCGCTCCACGCGCTTCGGCCCACGAACTATAGGGCACCGCCGATTCGTGGAGCGGATAAACGGTGCGGGCTCCGGCCGCGAATTGAATCTCCGCCATCGCAAGCAACGCGCGCCGCATGCCGTCCCACACGAAACCCGAGATCGGATAGTCGAGAATCGGCGTCCCGTCGCTATGAAGATCGACCGTACCACCGACGCTCTCTTCGTTGAAGCCGTCGCGCATCAACGCGATGATTGCCTGCAGATGGTTGAAGCTCCGCATCTGCCCTGCGGCAAATTCGCCGAGCCCGGTAAACGTCGATGCGGTAAGAACCGGATGTAACGGTGGGACCTCAAGCTTGTAGCCGATCGGTCCATCGATCGGCTGCGTCCTGAGAAAATGATCGCTGTAAATGGATTGCGGTGCACCCGAAGAAGCGACGACCTCCTCCGGCATCGTCGCAGCCGAAATAACCGTCGGGTGCAAGAACGTTCGTTTCCCGATGCGGCCGTGCGGATCGGGAAGCGTGCTGCGAAGCAAAAGCGCCGGAGTATTGATCGCTCCACCCGCGGCGATAAAAGCGCGCGCGCGCACGCGGATGGTGTAGGGGCCGGGCGCGAGCCCCGCCGCGTCGAGCGCGCTGCATAGCAATTCGGTTACCCGGCCGTGCGCGTGAACGAAGTGCTCGGCGCGCACGCGGCTCACGAGTTGCGCCCCGTGCGCGAGCGCCGCCGGAATCGTCGTAATCAACATCGATTGCTTGGCATTGGTGGGACAACCGACGCCGCAGTACCCGAGGTTATAGCAACCTCGAACGTTGCGCGGGATGACCTTCGTGGGTACGCCGATGCGCGCCGCACCGCGACGAAGCACGTCATTATTATCGTTGGGTTCGCGCTTCCACGGGTGGATGCCTAAACGCCGCTCCATCATTGCAAACCAAGGGGCGAGCGCTGCGGGCGTAAAGGTGTCGAGCGCGAAGTTTTCCCGCCAGTAAGCGAGCGTGTCGGGGGGCGTGCGGAAACTCGAAGTCCAATTGACGGTCGTCGATCCGCCGACCGAACGACCCTGAAGAATAATGATCCCTTCGTCCTTGGTGCGCCGCCCCGCCGATTCCTGATACAGATTCGGGTACGCCTCGCGTTCGAGCATGTGGAAATCGCGCGAGGTCTGCAACGGACCTTCTTCCAACAGCAGCACGCGCAATCCCGACCGCGCGAGAATCTCTGCCGCCGTCCCGCCGCCTGCGCCGGTTCCGACGATGGCGACATCGCATTCCAGCGTTCGATCTTGCTGCAGCGACGAAGCGTCGAGGATCTTCCAATGTTTCGCTTCGGGCGCGGCGTACGGATTGGGATTCATGAAAGCCTCGGAGGCCCCGGATAACCGATCGCGTTCCACGCACGATCTTGGCCGTACCACCCGGCCATCGTCAGCTGGTGCAGTACGTCGTAACCACCGCGAAATAATTCGATCGGGCTATAGCGCCAGCGATTTAGGAATGCCGTCACCGTCGCCGACGACGCATCGCTCCACGAGCTCCAGACGCCGGTGGCAAGCGGTTTCACGAACGGGTTATCGAGCAGGCCCAACAACTGCCGGATCTGCGCGAGATCGACCGGCGGCAGGCCGGAGAGCGCGGTATCGAAGCCGCGCACCGCTGCGACGAGCGCGTCGCGAGCGGGGGCACCGCTTGCCGTCGGGAGCGCGCCGGCGAGAAAGGCGGGAGCGAGTGCGGCGATCAGCGTCCGTTCGGAGGCATCGAGCACCTTGTACGCCGCCGCATCGTCATCGAAGGGCGTGCCGACGGATTTCGCGCAGCCCGCGAGCGCGAGCACGATCCCACCGGCAAAGCCGGTTCGGAGCAGACGTCCGCGCGAGATCGACATGATGCCGAAGGCATTCTCCTAGCACTGAATGATTCCCACTGCAAGGCCACCGAGCGAGGTCTCTTTATACTTGCTTTGCATGTCGATGCCGGTGCGATACATGACGTCGATCACCGAATCGAGCGAGACGCGGTGATCGCCTCCCTCGGCCATCGCCATCCGTGCTGCATGGATCGCTCGCACCGCACCGACGGCGTTGCGCTCGATACAGGGAATCTGCACCAGGCCGCCGATCGGATCGCAGGTCATGCCGAGGCTGTGCTCCATGCCGATCTCCGCGGCGTGTTCGATCTCGTCGTTGCTGCCGTTACTCGCCGCGACGAACCCTGCCGCCGCCATCGAACAGGCGACGCCGACCTCGCCCTGACAACCAACCTCCGCGCCGGAGATCGAAGCGTTCATTTTATAGAGCGCGCCGATCGCGCTTGCGGTTAGTAAAAACCGCGCCTTGCCCTCGCGCGAGCTTTCGGCGACGTGACGATCGTAGTATTCCAAGACCGCCGGTATCACGCCGGCGGCGCCGTTCGTCGGCGCCGTGACGACGCGACCGCCCGCTGCGTTCTCTTCATTCACCGCCATCGCTGCGGCGTCGACTTCGTCGATCGCATCGAGAGAGCCGCGTTCGGCCTTGGCGAGAAGGCGTTCGTGAATGCGTTTTGCACGTCGACGAACGTTGAGCCCGCCCGGAAGAATGCCCTCGGTACGTAGACCACGTTCGACGCTGGCGTGCATGACCGAGAGAAGACGATCGATGGAACGTTCGACTTCGTCGGGCGCGCGCAGCGCGCACTCGTTAGCGCGAACGATCTCCCAGATCGCCAGGTCGTTCTTGTCGGCGAGAGCGAGTAACTCGGCGGCCGAGGCAAACGGATAGGGCACCGCAGCCGCTCCGACGGGCGCGCCGCGCTCGTCCTCCTCACCGCATTCGACGAACCCTCCGCCGATCGAGTAATAGGTGCGCTCCAACAGCACCGCCCCATCGTCGTCGGATGCGGTAAAGCGCATGCCGTTGGAATGTCGCGCAAGAGTTTCGTCCATGTGCCAGAGGATATCGCGCGAGGCATCGAATGCGATCGCCTGCTTTCCGGCGGCAAGGAGACGACGTTCCGCGCGTATTTCATCGGCACGCTGCTGCGCGACTTCGGGATCGATCTCGTCGGGGCGATGCCCTTCGAGCCCGAGCAATAACGCGCGATCGGTGGCGTGTCCGCGCCCGGTGAGTGCGAGCGAGCCGTAGAGATCGACGCGTATGCGTTGCGTTCGTTCGAGAATATCTCGCGCTTCCAACGCCGCCACGAAGAGCGCAGCCGCCCGCATCGGCCCGACCGTGTGCGAACTCGAGGGCCCCAACCCGATTTTGAAGATATCGAAGAGCGAGATGTACATCGCCATATATGGTACCGCTTTTTTCGTGCTAAAGCCTGGTGCAAAAGGCGTCGCTTCAGGTTGGAGGGACGAAGACGACGATCGCGTCGACGGCACCGTTATGGTCGCAGATCGGAACGATCGCTGCACCCCGTTCCGTCCGAGATTCAGCGCTCGATTCCAGCGCACGATCGAGTTGCTCTCCGCTGACAAGCGGTATGGCCCTCTCGGCGGCGCGATTGCGAAAAATCGGAATCGTCTCCTGCGACTCGACGGCAAAGATCTCGACGGGAATCGGCAAGACGTCGAACGCCCGCGGTACCAAACCACTATCGCGAATCGTTCGTTTCCGTGCGGTGATATCGCGAGCAACGGCGAGCCAGTGCTCCTTCAACTCGCTGGCGCGGATGGGATGGACGCTCAGTTCGACCCAAAAGCTCGCGCCGTCGCGGCTCACGAGGCGCACCTCCTTCTCCACCGACTGCGAGGATTCGAGCAGTTCGTCGATCGTTGCCAGTAAACGCGGATCGTTATCGGGGGCGATAAAACGCGCACCGGATAAGCCGACGATCTCCTCGGCTTCGTAATCCAGGGCGGCTCGTAGTGCGCCGTTGGCGTAGATCAGGCGCGGACCGCCCTGCGACGGCGCACGTGCGTCGAAGAGTGCGACGTAATCCGCGGACTCCTCGAGCGCGCGGTAGAGCACATCGCGTTCGGCGGAGGCGCGGCGACGCTCCGAGATATCGCGCAGTACCGCGACGTAATGCGTGACGCCGTCGCCCGAATAGCGCAGCGGCGACCAGCGAATCTCCATCCAACAGGCACGCCCCTTTGCACCGAGCTCGACTTCGAATCGCACCGAGGCTCCCGCACGCACCTTCGGAAAGAGCGCTTCGTACAGGGCGCGATTGTGCGGCTGAATCTGCAAAAACGGGTTGCTCGGATCGGAGAGCTCGACAAGCGAATAGCCGCTGAGCCGCTGAACCGCTTCATTGGCATAGACGATGCGGACCGGTACTCTGCGATCCTCGGTAAACTCCATGATCGCAATGCCGTCGTTGGCTTGGTCGATCGCGAACTCAAGCAATGCCGCCCGCTCGGGTGCATCACGTCGTTCGTCGGGCAGCAGACGATCCGGCATCTTCTCGTCCTATCGGTCAGGCGCGGTCGATTCTTAGGTACCGTGCCCGGCACCGCACGCTTGCTTCGACGAGGCGCCGAGGGATGTGCGATGGCGGGAGGGTGTAGGAATCGAACCTACCAGTCGGCGTGAACCGACCTCAGCGGTTTTGAAGACCGTGCGGGCCACCAGACCCGTACTCTCCCACGTGCGCCAACGCGCACCTTCGCGGGCGAACGCGGCAAAGCCCGTTCACCCGCGAAAGCCTCGCTCCGTTAGAACGGATTGAGCGTAACGCTCCACTGCTCGCCGGCGGAATACGCCTGCGAGTAGTCGGGATCGTACATGCCGTTACCGGTCGTCGCGTTCTGGCACTCGTCGTCGTCAGCTTCGGATACCGTTCCTAACCCGGCTCGGTCGACCATGCAGAGGAGGCCGCCGGCGAAATCGGCGGCCTCCTTTTTGCGTTTAGTGTTACGCGCGCCCGGTAACGCGACCGAGAACGCGGTCGAGCACGCCGGGTTCCAAGCGCTCTGGCCGAACGATAAAATTGCGATCGTCGTCCACGCGCAGTTGGCCGGCGAGTTGCAGTTTCCCGAGCTCGAGCGTGCAGGTCTCACGCGACGTGCCGATAAGTTGCGCGAGCTCCTGGTGCGAGAGCCGCACCGCGATCCGCACCTCCCCGCCTTCGCGAGCCTCGCCGTGTTCGCGCGCAAGGTGGCGCAACGCGTGTTGCAGCCGCGCACGAACCGAACCGTATGCCAAACCGGCAATGCGCGTTTCAATCTCCCGCCTTCGGCGCGCCATTTCGCCGGCGACCATCATCGTCAGCGCTGGACGATGTCCCATCAACCGCGTAAAATCATCGACGGAGGCCGCACAAATATGCGCCGCATCGAGAGCTTCGGCAAACGTTTGACGGCGGCTTTCGTCGAAGAGCGCGAGTTCGCCGAAAACATCGCCCGGGCCCAAAATCGCGAGCGTGAGTTCTTTCCCGTCCTCGGTCGAACGGAAGAGCCGCACGTGCCCGCTTTTCAATAGATAAACGGCATCGCCGAGGTCGCCCTCGGAAAACACGATCTCTTTTGCGTCATAATCGCGTTCGTGAAAGAGATGCGCGAAACGCTCGATCTCTTCTCGCGGTACCCCGTGAAAGAGCCGATTGCGTTCGATATACCAGACCTTGTTGGCCATGGGGAACCTTTTCCCGAGAAGCTCGGAAAAGACCCGGTGCAGCCGCTCTTCACTTGGGGTTCCGGTAATTCGGCGACCGTCGGGAAAGAGGAGCGTCGGCGTTGCGACGAGCGCTACGCCATCGACAGCCGCGCGTGCTTTCTCGCGCACGCTCAGCGTCAGCGCGGGATACTCCGCGATGATCCGCTCGACGCGCTCGGCGGCCACCGGAGAGAAGGCGCAGGTCGTGCTCACGTAGAGCACGACCTCCTCGCCCACTACCGCGCCGCGATCAAACTGCAGAGCACTCACATGCAGGCGCTAGCGGATATTGACGTGGAGCACGACCGGAGCCGCCCCCATCGTCGGCATGTGGTCGTTATTCGCGAGCATGACGATGATCGTGGCCGGGCCGTTATGCCAGCTCGAGAGATCGATCGGGATTCGATTCGTGCACGGCATGCCGACCATTCCCGGAATAGCCATACCGAGCATCGACATCAGCGTGCTCCGCGACATTCCGGTCTTCATCATCATCATTTTTCCAGCTTTCATCCCCATCGGCGTTTTCATCATCGCCAACAACGGCGTCGCCGGAGCGGCACTCGTTTCGCCGTCCTGCTGAACCATGACGTGGATATGCCCCCAACCGGCGATATCGCGTTTCCCTTCGAGACCGCACGAGAGATGAAAATTCCGCACGTTGAGAGCGAGAGTGAAATGCTTGGCAACGGTTGCACCGTCGCGGGGTGAGAGCACGGCGACCGTCGGCTTGCCGTTGCGAATTGGCGCGGGCAGCGGCTTCGTACCGACCGGCTGATAGTTAAAAGTGACGCTCGTCGGCATGCTTGCCATGGCATGCGCATCGGTGGCAAGCACGACGGTGATCGTATGACGGCCCGCAGCGAGCCCGCGCCCCGAGAGTTGGACCGACGGGGAGCAGAATGGTCCGACGAGGTGCGCCATATCCATCCCGTCGACCATGACGTGGTAGTGCCCTTCGCGCATGGGAACGTTGGTTTTTCCCATGTTCGTACATTCCAAGCGATAGTTGTGGATAGCGACGCGCAGCGGTATCGTCGATCCGCGGACGGTCGACCCGGTGGCCGGTGCGAGGATCGCGATGGAGGGCGGAGCCATCATCGATGCGACTGCGGGCACGCCGATCGCTCCAGCGGCAACGACAAGCGCGGTCGCCAGATATCGGGATAATCTCATAATTCTTTTCTCCGAGTTCGGTAAAGAGGGATTGCAATATGCCCCTTGACCGTATCAGAGCGTACGTGCCGCCGCCGTAAGGCGGCTTACATCGAGCCGACGACGACGTTGAGAATATCCCCCACCGCGCGATGTTTCTCCAGCGGATGACGCAGCGGCACCCCAGGATGAACCGTATAGACGTTGCGGCGGCCGTCCCGCCCGCGCGAGATGACCCCCGCTGCTTCGAGATCGACGATGATCTGAGCAACCGCGCGCTCGGTGATCCCCACCTGTTCGGCGAGGTCTCGCAGGCGCAACTCGGGGTTCTGCGCCAGGGCAACCGTCACGTGCGCGTGGTTGCTCAAAAAGGTCCAACCCGACCGAGCATCCATCGATTCTCTCCTTTGCCGCTGCTTTAGGTATTGACCATCGCCAGTTTGCCTGTTATACCATAGATGAAACTGATTTCATGCATTGTGATTCATAGAAGGAGCCCTGCCGTGCTAACTGCCGATACGCTCACCGAGTCTCGCACCGCCACCCCGGTCGCCATCGCCCACGGGGACGGCATCGGCCCCGAGATCATGGACGCCACGCTCGCCATCCTGGCGGCGGCCGGCGCGAAGATCGAGGCCCGGCCCATCGAGATCGGCGAGCGGGTCTACCGTTCGGGGCTCTCCAGCGGCATCGGCGACGAAGCGCTCGAGACCCTCGCGGCGACCAGGCTGCTGCTCAAAGCTCCGATCACCACCCCGCAAGGCGGCGGATACAAGAGCCTCAACGTCACCATCCGCAAGATGTACGGCCTCTACGCCAACGTCCGCCCCGCGCGCGCACTCGCCCCGTTCGTGCCGACGCTGCATCCCACGATGGATATGGTGATCGTCCGCGAGAACGAGGAAGACGTGTACGGCGGCATCGAGCATCGCCAGACCGCCGACGTAACGCAGTGCCTAAAACTTATCACGCGCAGCGGCAGCGAGCGCATCGTGCGCTACGCTTTCGAATACGCGCGCGCGCATGGGCGCAAACGCGTTTCCTGTTTCACAAAAGATAACATCATGAAGATTACCGATGGTCTCTTCCATCGCGTCTTTACGGAGATCGCTCGCGAGTATCCCGATATCGAGAACGAGCACCTGATCGTCGATATCGGTGCCGCGCGGCTCGCAACGCAGCCCGAGCGCTTCGACGTCGTCGTGCTACCGAATCTCTACGGCGACATTCTCTCCGATATCGCCGCCGAACTCTGCGGCTCGGTCGGCATGGCGGGCTCGGCAAATATCGGCGACGACATTGCGATGTTTGAAGCGATTCACGGATCCGCCCCCGATATCGCCGGGCAAGGCATCGCCAATCCCTCCGGCCTGCTCAATGCAGCGGTGATGCTGCTCGGGCATATCGGCCAGGGCGCGGTGGCGAAGCGCATTCAAGATGCCTGGCTCTGCACGATCGAAGAAGGAATCCACACCCGCGATATCTTCGGCGCGCAGAGCGCGCGTTGCGTCGGCACCGAAGATTTTGCTTCCGCGGTTATCGAACGCCTTGGGAGAAGCCCACAGCGCCTCGCCTCGCCGGAGATCGGCCGTTGTATCCTTCCCGAGCAGCATGACGACGCGCAAGGCGCCGCGCAGCCGGCGAAAGCGCGTGTCGGCGTCGATATCTTCATCGATTGGAACGATGGAAAGCCCGAGCAACTCGCGGAGCGATTGCTCGCCATCGACGCGCGACCGATGAAACTCTCGATGATCACCAATCGC
>JAJYRI010000008.1 GCA_021794175.1 bacterium | reverse complement strand
ATCCGGGAGAATCTGGCGTTTGGTTGCAGGACCTTTGCGTGGCATATATCGCTCTTCTTATCTCTCTTACTTTTTCTTATCGCGCTTGGCGCCGTACTTCGAACGCCCTTGTTTACGGTTTGCGGTGCCCGAGGTATCGAGCGTGCCGCGAACGATGTGGTAGCGGACTCCGGGAAGATCTTTCACGCGGCCGCCGCGGACGAGCACGACCGAATGCTCTTGAAGGTTGTGTCCGATGCCCGGAATGTACGCCGTCACCTCTTCGCCGTTGGTAAGACGGACGCGAGCGACTTTGCGCAACGCGGAGTTCGGCTTCTTCGGGGTAACGGTCTTCACTTGCGTGCAAACACCGCGACGCTGCGGATTACCGACAACCTCGAAGGTGCGCGTCGGCAGATCGGGATGTCCCGGTTTCGGGCCGGTCAAAATCACGCGAAATGCGCGGGTCTTGACCTTTTTTTCCGTCTGCTCGCGGCCCTTACGGACCAACTGGTTAATGGTGGGCACTCGGACTCCTTAACAACGCGTTTTGCTTCACACACAAAGTCGGCCACACCCGTCGGTGGGCCAGAGCCAGGGGAGTATAGCAGGCCCGGGTGAGAGGCGTCAAACCCTAAAGGCGCCGGCGCACTGCTACCCGCTACGGCAGCAGCCGCGAACCTGCAATTTTGCCCGCGGCATCGATCGCCACGACGAAGGTTGGGGAGCTGCCGTCCCGGAGCTCCGCACGGTAGCGATAGAGCGTCAGCCCCCCGCCTAGCCCACGCTTCCCAAGGAAGACCCAGCGGTTGGGGGCCCCGAGCGCGCCGATGCCTTTGGCAAGCGAAGCGGTAAACGCCGGGGTAAAGAGCGCGGCGAACGCCGGCTCCATTTCGGCAAGCGGTGGTTTGCCGGCTCGATAGGCGGCCCAAAGCGCCGCGACGCGTCGGGTGATCCGCGGGTCCTCGGCCGGGGCGGCGTGCTCGGTGAACGCCGTGGGCAGGGCGGCACGGGCGAGCGCCGCGACGAGGCGCCGGAGCGGCGCGTCGCCGTTCGCGGCAAAGCTCCCGGTATTGCTGAGGACGACGACCGCGAGCCCCTCCTGCGGGAAGAGGGCGTTGTAGCAGAAGCCTCCGGCCCCGGGTGAGAACCCGTTATGCCAGAGCTCGCGCCGCCCGTCGAGATCGGCGATGACCCAGCCCATGCCGTAGCTCGTCTTGCTCCCGTCGGCGAGATGCCCGGGGCTCCACCAGAGTCGACGCATCGCCGGGTCGAGAAGGCGCCCTCCGAGTACGGCTATATCCCAACGGGCGAGATCGTCCGCGCTCGACACGATCCCGCCGGCGCCGGAGTAGAGATCGAGCGATAGGCGTTGTGCGGGCGGAATGGGCGAGATTCCCGATGCGTCGGCGAGAAACGGCGTTGCCGGGTGCAGCGCGCGTTGCGCGAGGTAGCCGAGACCGCTCTGCGACATCTTCAACGGGGAGAATATACGCCGCTCCAGGAGCCTCCGATACGGTCGCGAGGTGACGTCGGCTTCGATTGCGGCCAGGGCGGTGTAATTCGTATTCGAGTACTCCCATTGCGAGCCCGGCGCGAAATCCGGCCGATCGAGCGCCATGAATTTTAGAAGCCGCGCGATGTGAATGCGGCCGGCCGTCGGCCAGGGGTGCTCGGAAAAATAGGGATAGTTATGCAGGCCACTGGTTTGATTGAGGAGCTCGCGCACCGTTATGGTGCGAGCGTTCGGTAACATCGGCAGCCATCGCGCAATCGTGTCGTCGAGTGCGAGTCGGCGTTGCTCGACGAGTTGTAGCGCGATCGCTGCGGTGAATTGCTTGCTCAGGGAACCGATAGCGAACGGCGTCTGCGGCGTAACGGAAACCTTGCGGCCGGTGTCGGCATAACCGAACCCCTCGGCGTAGCGAATGCGTCCGTTCTGCACGACGGCAACCGCAAGCCCCCGGGCAAAATGTCGCGCGTACGCTTTGGCCGCAACCGAGCCGAGCCTCGCATCGGCGACGCCGACGGCACCGCAGTCCGCGCGAGCCGGCTCGATCGACACCGCTATCGAGCACGACAGCAATAGCGTTATGAAGATCTTCGGGATCGTGAAGTTCACCTTTATCGTTCCTACCGAGTCGGTGCTCGAGGCTTGTGTCCATCTTGCAATAAAATTCCGCGCGCGGTATACCTGCGAGGGACGAACGTTGCAACACGTTATACGAGCGCTCATTTTGTGTCAACACCCGCTTGCATCACCTGCACGCAATCTAGGACGGATATTCGATGAACTCGCCCGCCGCGCCGGCCCCGCGTCTCGACGTTCTCGACGGCCTCCGCGGCGTCGCGATACTTCTCGTGCTCTGGTATCACGTCTGGGAGATATCCTGGCTACCGGCACCGCTTCCGCAACTCGAGTTTCTCCCGGAGACCGGCTTTATCGGCGTCGCGCTCTTCTTCTTTCTCAGCGGAACGGTAATCGCATTACCCTTCGCGCGCGCCGCATTCAAAGGGAGCGCGCCGCCGACGTGGCGCCATTTTTACCTACGGCGCTTTTGGAAGATCGTCCCCTCCTACATCCTATCGATCGCCGTCGCCTATGCAATCGGCTATGCGGCGCGGCAGGGCGGCGCCGGAGTCGTACCCGATCTCCTAACCCACCTGCTCTTCATCCACACCTGGTTCCCGGCGAGCTCCGGAGCGATTAACGGCGTGCTCTGGACGCTCGCCGTCGAGGTCGAGTTCTACGCGATCTTTCCGCTGCTCTGGTGGTGCTTTCGCCGCGCACGTTGGCTCACGGTTGCAGCGAGCGTCGCGCTCTCGCTCGCCTGGCGACTCCATGCCGCAGCGTGCTGCGCGCACTCCGGAATCGTCAATCTCGATCAAGACCTGCCGGCATTTTTGAGTTGTTTCGCCTTCGGTATGTTGACGGCGTCGCTCTTCGTCGAAGCGCACGCTCGTTGGAGCGCGGGTCGACGATTCGCCGTCGGTATCGCAAGCTTCATCGCCGGATGTACCGCCTGCACCATCCTGTTGCAATCGCTTTTCGCGTTTCGCCATGCCAATCAGTGGGCTGCGGTCTGGGCCGCGACGCATCGCGATCTCTTGGCATGCTCGTTCGCTGCAATCGCGTTCGGCGCGCTACTCGCACCGCGCCCGCTCCAGCGCGTTCTCGCCAACCGACCGCTCGTGTTTTTCGGCGCGATCTCGTACGCGCTCTATCTCTACCATCAAATCGTCGCGCGGGAACTGCTGTATTACCGCCTCCCCCCGTATCTCGGCACCCCGCAGTACGATCCCCTCTGGCAAAGTGCATTCACGATCGTCGCGATGCTCCTTTCGATCGCTCTCGCCACAGCGCTAACGTACTGGTTCGAGCGTCCGCTGCAGAACTGGGGAAACCGCCGCTTTTCCTAGGAATCCGGTCGGGCATCGTACGTAGATGCCTTCCTACGATCGCATCGTTCGAGGTCGCAACGTTCTGCGAAACGGGAACAGCGAGCGAGGTGAGAGGCCGAGATTTGGGCTTTACCGCCTTGGAAACGATCGTCGCCGCGGGGCTCATCGCCTTGGCGCTCGCAACGGTCGGCGCGGCCGTCGTTCGTGAAAGCGTGAGTTTTTCGAGCGCCGCGACCGCCGACGCGCTTGCAGCTGCTGCGCGCGAAGAGGTTCGGATCGCGGCCGACGCCGTGAAGTACGACGGGAGCACGCTCTCGCCAACCAGCGTGGCGACGACGCTGCCGATGCCGGTGGGCTCGCCGCTTCCGGCGGAGCTCTCGCTCTCGGCGCAGGCGCTTGCGGCCGGCGGCATCTCGGTTCGCGTCCGTGCGGTTGCCGATATCGCTGCCGCGCCGCTCGTTCGCGACGCAACGCTGATCGTCGAGCGACGCGTGCCGCTCCCCGGAAGCACCGTTATCGCGCCGACGCTCGTCGCAGCGCCGTTCGGCGCACCGTGACGATTCTTCGCGCGCTCCTCTTCGCCGTAATCGCCGGCGCGATCGGCGCGAGCTTCGCCGCACTCGCCCTCGCT
Source organism: bacterium (assembly GCA_021794175.1). Taxonomy (GTDB): domain Bacteria; phylum Vulcanimicrobiota; class Vulcanimicrobiia; order Vulcanimicrobiales; family Vulcanimicrobiaceae; genus JABEUX01. The sequence continues at coordinate 50,394 of JAJYRI010000008.1, read as the reverse complement.
CTCGCGCGCACCGCCGCACTTCACGCCGCGCATACGGCGGCTCGCGATGCGCTCACCGCAGCGCCGGTGCTCGTGCAAGCAGCCGTTGCAGCGCGCATCGCAGACGGGGCGAATCCACTTGCATCGATTCCGCCGATCGATCGCTGCACGGCGATCGGGAGCACGCCCTGCGCGCTGCGCTCGACGACGAGCGTCGCGCTGCAGCCCGGCGGAAGCGCGAGTGTTCTCCAAAACAACGCACTGATCGCCGAAGCGCGAATCGCGGTTTCCTTGCGAGCCGTCGTCACCGACGAAGCCGGCCGACTATCGACGATTGCAACGCGTACGGCGCTCTTGCGCACGTTTGCGATGCCGCCGTATGCGACGTACGAGGGGGACGAAGAGAGCGGCGGCCTTGCCCCCGGCCTCGCTCCCGGAACGCTGATCGACGTTCTTTACCGGAACGTCCAGAGCGGTGCGAGCATCCCCGGAAATGTCTGGAGCACGCCGCAAATCGCGCCGTCGAACGCATCGGTTCCGTGGCCACAGTAGCGTTTTAAGGAACGAAGCGATCGATCGCGCCCGCGAGTTCACCCGGCGCTTCGATCGGAATGTTATGGCCGCAATCGCGCAGGACGACGAAAATACTTCCCGCGATCAGGTCGGCACACTCGGTGCGTAAACGCGGCAGCGTCGCCAGCGGATCGCTCGCGCCGGCGAGAACGAGCGTGGGGACGGCGATATTGGCAAGCGCATCTCGGAAATCGAGCGCGCGCCCGGCATCGTACCAGCCGAACCAGTGCTCCCGCGAGGCGATTAAGGCATCGTCGACGAGTATGTCGCGCGTCGCTTCGTCGACGCTCCGCCGCATGGCAGCGGAAACGAAATGCGCGATGCGGCGGCGAGAACCGAACGCTTCGAGCGTCAGCTCTCGATGCCGACCGTTGCCGCGCGACCCGCGCGCGGAGCCCGGAGCGACCAGCAGCATCCGCTCGATCTTCGGATGAGCGCGCGCGGCGAGATACTGCGCGATGCGGCCACCCATCGAATGTGCGACGACCGTCACCGGCGCACCGATGCGCGCGAGTATCGCTTCGTAATCGGCGGCATAGCCTTCGAGCGTGTGTCCGTCGACGGGCCGGTCGCTTCGCCCGCATCCACGCGCGTCGAACCGATACGCCGTGTAGCGCGTGAGGTCGAGTTTCGCGATCGTTGCGTCCCACATGCGGCGCGAGCCGATCCAGCCGTGTGCGAAGAGGAGATGCTGCGGGCCGTTGCCGCGTCGTTCGAACCAGAGGTCGGTGCCGTCGCGCTCGACGGTTTCGCCGGATACCTGCTCCATCGCGACGAATGATGCGCGCTATCGTGGAAAAGCGCCTGCCGACGTATCTCGGCCTGCTCTATGTCGTATTCATTTGGGGCCTCAACACCGTTCTGGTGAAAATTGCCGTCTCGCACGTCAACGCGCTCGCATTTACGGCACTGCGCTTCTCTACGATGGCCCCGCTTGCATTGCTCTGGGTGCGCCTCTCCGGTGCGCGCCTGGTTTTCGAACGTCGAGACTGGCTGCTCTTAATCGCCAGCGGCGCATGCGGCTTTGGTATCTATCAGTATTTTTGGGTGATCGGCCTCGCTCACACCACGGCTTTTGCATCCTCGTTGCTCGGCAGCAGTACGCCGATTTTTACGATGCTCTATTTGGTCGCGCTTCGCTGGGAACGCGTGCGCAGCGCGCGCTGGATCGGCGCGGGGATCGCCATGCTCGGCATCGCGGTTTTCGAGGGAGCCTTCGCGGGGCGCGCGACGTTCCGGAGCGGCGACGCACTGACGATGCTCGCGGCGATGACCTTCGCCGGTTTCAACGTCATTAGCGCGAAGCTCGCACCGCGGTATCACCCGGTTGCCTTACTCGCCGCTACGCTCCTCATCGGTACGGCGATGATTTTGCCGGCGGGTATTCCCGCCCTCATCGCCGATCCGCCGACCCTTTGGCCGAAGGTGGTGTGGGGAGTCTTTGCCTTCGCCGTGGTCTTCCCCATCGTGCTCACCTACCCGGTCTGGAGTACCGGCATCGCAAAAATCGGCGCCGCGCGGGTTGCCCTGTTCAGTTTTCTCGTCCCCATCGTTTCCGGCGCCCTCTCGATCCCGCTGTTACACGCACACTTTGCAACCCATCAACTCGTCGGCGCAGCGATCTCCTTACTCGGCCTCGCCGTCGCGACGTTGCTCGGCCACCTTTCGGTCGCCGAGGTCTGGGCGCAGCGAGCCGGAGATATCGAGCACTAGCGCGAAGGCGCTGCCCTAATGGCTCGCCGCGCATGGTACTGGCTGCTCGCACTACCCTTCATTGCGTTGCTCGACGTTCCGATCTACGACCGGATCGATCCACGCTTCGTGGGCATTCCGTTTTTCTATTGGTACCAACTCGCATGGGTCGTGTTGACCGCAGCGCTGCTCGGCGTCGTCTACCTGGCGACGCGCGTGCGCGGCCGATGAACGTGACCGTAACCGTCTTCGCAATCTTGGTTCTCGTTGCTAGCGCGCTCGGGTTCACCGCAACACGCACGAAAAACGCCGATCTGCGAGACCTCCAAGAATGGGCGCTCGGCGGGCGGCGCTTCGGGACCCTGCTTTCCTGGTTTCTCCTCGGCGGCGATCTCTACACCGCATACACATTCGTTGCGCTGCCGGCGTTGGTGTACGGGGTCGGTGCGCTCGGCTTTTTTGCCGTTCCCTATGCAACGATCGCCTACCCGATCGTCTTTCTTTTTCTCGCACGCTTCTGGAACGTCGCTCACGAACGCGGATATATGACGGCCGGCGATTTCGTGCGCGGCCGCTACCGGAGTCGCACGCTCGAGATTGCGGTCGCCGCGACCGGCGTGCTCGCCGCCCTGCCCTATATCGCACTCCAGATCGTCGGCATGAAAGCGGTACTTTCGCAACTCGGCGGTGTCGTCAATCTCGGCGGCGGTGCGATGCCGCTCACAATCGCGTTTGCGCTGCTGGCCGCGTACACCTATTTCGGCGGCCTGCGCGCACCGGCAACGATTGCGGTTTTCAAAGATATCTTGATCTATGCGACCATCATCGCCGCAATTATTATTATCCCGCACGCACTGGGTGGCTGGCAATCGATCTTTGCAGCGGCCGGACATGCGCTGAGCACGCCGCTCCATCCACAACCGCTCCTTATCGCACCGCAGATGCAGTTTGCCTACGCGACGCTCGCTCTCGGTTCGGCGTTCTCACTCTTTCTCTACCCGCATGCCATCACGTCGCTGCTCTCGGCGAAGAGCGCCGATGTCGTGCGTCGCAATGCCGCTCTCTTGCCGCTCTATTCGATCCTTCTTGGAATCATCGCGCTTCTCGGTTTCGCCGCTCTCGCCGCCGGCATCCATGCCGCCCCGAACGAAATTGTGCCGATCCTCTTCGCGCGATTCTTTCCGCCCTGGTTTGCCGGCCTTGCCGATGCAACGATCGTGATCGGCGCGTTGGTCCCCGCCTCGATCATGGCACTCGGAGCGGCAAATCTATTCGTTCGCAACGTCGTTGCGCCGATCTCCGGCAAGATACCGAGTTCGAGCGCCGCAGCGACGAAATGGCTCACGCTCGCGTTTTGCGCGCTCTCCCTCTTGCTCGTTCTCTACATGAACGTCAAGTTCGCCATTTACTTTCAACTGCTTGGAGGCGCGTGGGTTCTGCAAACCGCTCCGGCGATACTTTTCGGGCTCTCCTCGCGCTCGATTCCGGCGCGCGCTCTGTTCGCCGGGTGGGCGACGGGAATGATCGCCGCGACATCGTTTGCCGTTACCGACGGCTTCTCTCCGCTCGTCACCCTTCATATCGGATCGTTGAATATCGTGGGATTTATTGCCGTGTACGCGGTGCTGATCAATCTCGCAGTAGCGTTCGGAGCGGCGCTCCTGCTTCGCGTCCCTCCGACCGAGATCGAGCCCGCATGAGCGAGCGGATTGCTCCCGAGGGCTGGGATCCTCCGCGCGGCTACTCCAACGGCGTTCTCGCCTCGGGACGGATACTGGCGATCGCCGGCCAGGTCGGCTGGGACGAGCGAGGGCAGTTCACCAGCGACGACTTTCTCGGCCAGGCCGCGCAAGCGTTACGCAACGTCGCCACTATTCTCCGCACGGCAGGCGGAGCTCCCGAGCACCTCGTCCGCATGACCTGGTACGTTCTCGACGCAGGGGAGTATCGCGCCAACACGCGGGCGCTGGGAAAAGTCTACCGCGAAATTTTCGGCGATTTCTATCCGGCGATGACGCTGATCGTCGTCGCCGGGCTCTTAGAACCGGGCGCGCGCCTCGAGATCGAAGCGACGGCCGTTCTTCCCGATCGCTGAAAAACTCTTTAGGTCCCCGTGCTTCCCCCGGCATGGAAGACGAACTTCACGATCAATCGGTTGATGGTTTGCGAGGCCGCCGAGGTTCCGTACTCGACGTAGAGGAGATCCTGATTTCGAAAGCGCTTTTCGTAGAGCGCCGAGAGATTATCTCCGGGCTGGGCGAATCCGCCGGTTCCGTTAATCGCTCGGAAAGCGACCCCGATCGTCGCATTCTTGCCGAAGGAGCGCGACAGAATGAAGCGCCGTAGCCACTGACTGTTCGAAACCGGAGCGCCGCGCGCGGGCAGCTCTTCGTTGCCGTCGTATTCGAACGAGACGGCATACGCACCGAATATTCGCGCGTACGACGATTGCCATTGCCGGACGTAAAAGCCGCCGAAAGGTCCCCACGCATAGCTGATGCTTGCGGGGTTCGGGGTACCCTCGCGATACCCGATCGCGATGCTCCGACGGTTGAACCAATCGATCGTGCCGGGCGCCACCTGGAGTTCGCTCGGGCCGGCGAACCCCTGTACGGAGATGAGATCCTTGAGTTGCACGCTAAAAAAGCCGTTAATGTCGGCCTCGCGCAGGCTCCCGTCGTAGGCGAGATAGCGGTCGAGCCCCACATTTGCGCTATACGAGAGAATCGGGCTAGCGAGCGAACCGGTGCCCTTATACCCGAGATCCGCACCGAGACCGCGAGCATCGTTGGTCGCCGTATATCCGTCGACGGGAGCGTACCCGGGGCTCGTATCGCGATAGAAGCCGACCGCAGTAAAATGTTCGTTGCGAATGCCTTCCTCTAAGTTGAGATCGTTCGCCGCTCCCGTCATGCTGTTGCGTTCGTGAGCGATCTCCAACTCGGTCATTTCGCCGGAGTGGCGGTTGATGCGCGAGAGCCCATACCCGGTCGTCACATCGCGGAGCCCGGCATGGTCGGCGACAATCCCCTCGGCGCTGAGTGAGAGGGCGCCGCTCGGCGTCGCGTAGGTATAGCCGGCGGCGCTATCGTTAAAACCCGCCCCCGAAACGTTGAGAACGCCGACGTCGCTTCGCCCCAGCGTCCCCTCCACTTTCATGCCGCTATTAAAGATGCCGATCGATGGGGTGTAAAACATCGTATTACTGCCGAAAACCCCGATCTGCGGAACGGTATTGATATACTGCGCGCCCTCGGCAAAAAACGGGCGATACTCCTGATAGGATTTCTGAAACTCCTGCAGTTGTATCGTCGTTTGATCCTCTTCGACATTGGAGAAATCGGGGGCGAGCGTACCGACGAAGGCGAGCGTATTGGTGATCGGATAGGTAAGGTCGACGCCTACCCGGCGGGGTGCCGTCTGCTGAAATTTGCCGATACCATTCTGGAAAAGGTTGCGCTGCGAGCCGCCGGCTGCAAGGAGATACGCATCGATTTGCGGTTTCGGTCGCGTCGCGCTCTGTGCCAACGAAATGTTCGTGAGCCAGGGCCAAAACGGAACCGATGTGGTGCTTTGCATCGCCGGAGCGTACGCCCACGTGTAATCGGCGTTACGAGCGGCGACAAAGCGCTCGAAATTGAGACGCCAGCGTTGCTCCGGCGAGGCCTGCGAACGGATCGCCGCGAGCGGCACGATCATCAGCACGTCGTAATTACCGGCACGGGTTCGGCGCGCGATCGAGGTCCAGGATGGGGCATACCGCGCATTCTCGCTCGAGGACTCGTCGTGGATACCGCGGGGATTCACGCGGAATATATACGTACGCGATCCGTTTCCCGAGGTATCGATTTCGAAGGCGACGTGGTCGTCGCTCCCAACACCGGCATGGTTGACGCGCTGGCTCGCGGTGATCGGGACGCCGGCCTGAATGCAGTGAAATTCGATATACAGGTTCTTCTGGTCGTACAACAGTCTCGCGGTCGTCGCCAAGCCGGCCGGGCGGCGAGCGTTGAAATTATAAAACCCTTTTGCCGTAAGAGCCGCACGCCAGATCGACGCACGCGCGGATGCGACCGGCGGCGGCGGAGTCGTTACCCGCACTGCGGCGAACCGATCGCTTGCGCCGACCGAAGCCGCAGCCGTCGCGATGCTCGTCGCCGCTACGAGCGCGGCGAGGAGCGCGCTTCGGCCCACGCGAGGCACGATCTAGGCGTCGCTCCGCTCGCGTAATTTATAGCGTTGTAACTTCCCCGTCGCCGTTCTTGGAAGCGCGTCGAGAAACTCGATCTCGCGCGGTGCTTTGAACGGGGCAACGGTCGCTTTGCAATGTTCGATGAGTTCGGCGATGCAGCGCGCATCCGCAGAGCGCGATGAACGCAGGACAACGTACGCCTTCACCATCGTCGTGTGATGCGCCGGGTCGGGCTTACCGACGACGGCGCACTCGGCGACATCGGGATGCAGGAGCAATACCTGCTCGACCTCGGGACCGGAGACGTTGTATCCCGCCGAAACGATCATGTCGTCGGCGCGCGCGACGTAGGTAAAATATCCCTCTTCGTCAACGAGATACGCATCGCCGGGATAGTTCCAACCATTTTGTACGTACGTGCGCTGACGCTCGTCACCGAGGTAGCGACATCCGGTCGGTCCACGCACCGCGAGCCGGCCGATAGCTCCTGCGGGGAGCGCGTTCCCCGATTCGTCGTGGATCTCGGCAACGTATCCCGGAACGACGCGCCCGGTCTTCCCGGGGCGCGCTTCCGCAGCCGGAGAGCCGACGAAAATGTGGAGCATTTCCGTGCTGCCGATGCCATCGATAATCGCAATACCGGTCGCGGCACGCCATGCCTCCCACACGACGCCCGGCAGCGTCTCCCCCGCAGAGACACAGATGCGCAAGCTCGACCAATCGCGATCGGCGGCATGCGCGCTCAAGGCACGGTAAGCCAACGGCGCCGTAAAGAGCACCGAGATGCGATGGCGCTCGATCGCCGCTGCGAGTTCCTCGGTGCCCGCACGTTCGAGTAGAACCGTCGAGGCACCGATGGCAAAGGGAAACAATAATATTCCGCCGAGCCCGTAGGTGAACGCCAACGGCGGGGACCCGCTGAAGCGATCGTCGGCGTTTGCTTGCAGAACTTCACGGCCGAAGGTATCGCAGGTCGCGAGGAGATCGCGGTGGAGATGCATCGCCGCTTTCGGAGCCCCGGTCGTTCCCGAGGTAAAGGCGATCATCGCCACGTCGTCGGCGGCGGTGGGAACGTTGGAAAACTCCGAGGATTCGGCGGCCGCATAGAACTCGAGCGAGCCCTCCTCGGAGCTCCCCCAATAGCAGACCCGCATCGTAGGAACGGCCGCGCGCGCTCGTTCGAGTTCGTCGGCGAGCCGCCGATCGCAGAGCGCTATCGAGATCGCCGCGCGCTCGCTGACGGTCTGTAACTCTTGCGCGCGATAGAGCGGCATCGTCGTCACCACGATGCCGCCGGCCTTGAGCACGGCAAACCAGGCGGCGATCAACTCCGGCGTATTCGCGGAACGAAGTAAGACGCGGTTTCCCGGCACGAGCCCGAAGCGATTGACGAGCACGCGAGCGATGCGATTCGCCCATTCCATCATCTGCCGGTACGTAAATGCCCTGCCGTCGTCGCCGATCGCGCAGAGCCGTTCGCCGCGCCCTTCGCGTACATGTCGATCGAGAAAATAGGTAGCGGCGTTGATGCGGTCGGGGTAGGCGAGCGCGGGTAAAAGAAACTCGAAGCGCGGCAGCGCGTCCTCGGGGGGAAGGCGATCGGCGGCAAAGGTATCGAGATGGGCACTCTTAGCCAAGTAAGGGCTCCTTTAAAATACTGCGGGCGATGACGACTTGCTGCACCTCGCTCGCGCCCTCATAAATGCGCAACGCACGGACGTCGCGATAGAGCCGTTCGACGACCTCGCCGCGCGTCACCCCTCGGCCACCGAAGATCTGTACCGCTCGGTCGCAGACGCGCCCGGCGGCTTCGGTTGCAAACCATTTCGCCATCGCTGCTTCTTTCGTGATGCGGGTCGCACCGGAATCCTTCGCAAAGGCGGCTCGATAGACGAGAAGAGCAGCGGCATCGATCTCCGTCGCCATCTCCGCAAGCATTCCCGCAACGATCTGAAGGTCGGCAAGATGCTTCCCGTAGATCTCGCGTTGCATCGCATGCGCTCGCGCTTCATCGAACGCTCGACGTGCAAAACCGAGAGCCGCCGCGCCGACCGTCGAGCGAAAGACATCGAGCGTCGACATCGCAATGCGAAACCCGTCACCTTCCTCGCCGAGTCGCGCATCGGCGGGAACGCGGACCGCGGCGAACCGTAACGTTCCCAACGGATGCGGCGAGATGGTTTGAATCGAGCGCTCCAGGGTCAGGCCCGCGCTCGCACCGTCGACCACAAAAGCACTCAGCCCGCGACTGGGGTGCGGGCCGGTGCGCGCAAAAACGACGTAGGTATCGGCGATCCCCGCATTGCTGATCCAGGTTTTCTCACCGAAGAGCTCGTATCCGCCGGCGACCGGTCGGGCGGTCGTCTCCAATGCCGAGACGTCGGAGCCGGCACGCTCTTCCGAAAGCGCAAATGCCGCGATCGAGCGGCCGGAAAAAATTGCCGGCAAGAAGCGCTCGCGTTGTTCTTGCGCTCCGAAAAGCGATATCGCTCCGCTACCGAGCCCTTGCATTGCAAATGCAAAATCGGCGAGCGCTCCGTGGTAGGCAAGTTGCTCGCGCGACAACGCCAACGCGCGGACGTCGAGCCGAGCGCAGGGTTCGAGCCATCCTGCATCTCCGAGATCGCGAGCCCACGAGCGCACCCGCTCCCCCACGGTCGCCTCGCTCTCTGCATCCTCCACAAAACGCTTCGCGGGGATAGCCTCCAACCAGCGCTCGAAGAGCCGCGCTCGCTCGCGATGTGCGTCGGTAAAAAAAGGCCACGAAAGAGCAGAATCGAGACGCATCAGTCGCCCTCGAAGCGCGGCGCGCGCTTGGCGATAAAGGCCTCGTACGCGCGGCGAAAATCGCCCGTCGCCATCAACTCCGCCTGAACGCGTGCTTCGTAGGCGATCTCTTCCTCCAGCGGGAGGTTCGTTGCAAGCTCAAGCGTCGCTTTAGTGACGGCGTGGGCGCGCGTTGGGCCCGCGGCGATCGATCGTGCCAACGAGGTCGCTTCCTCTTCGAGCGCTTCGGGGGCGACGAGCCGCGTAAAAAATCCCCATCCCAGCGCATCTTCTCCCGAAAGTTCGCGGCCGGTGAAAAGCAAATCGCTCGCTCGGCCGAGGCCGACGATGCGCGGTAGGAGCGCGCAGGCACCCATATCCGCCCCGGAAAGGCCGACGCGTACGAAGAGAAAAGCGACCCGTGCGCGCGCGGTTCCTACGCGAATATCCGAGGCCATCGAAAGAATCGCTCCCGCCCCAGCGCAGACGCCGTCGACGGCAGCAACGATCGGCTGCGGACACGCGCGCATCGCAGCGACCACCGCGCCGGTCATCTCGGTAAAAGCCGATCGCTCGGGTGGGGTCATCGAAACCAGCGGACCGATAATTTCACGAACGTCGCCGCCGGAGCAAAAATTTCCGCCGGCGCCACGCAGCACGATCGCACGGATCTGCCGATTTTCGCGGAGCGCAAGAAAGCCGTCGCGAAGCGCCGCATAGATCTCGAACGTGAGCGGATTTTTCCGTTCCGGTCGCGCCAAGGTCAACGTCATCACGCCGTCGCTCTGCTCGACGCGCAGGCCTTCGACCGCGATCATGGCATCCCCGAGGGGAGATCTTGCTCGCTCCTCACGCCTGCGCTATTCCGTGCGATTACGCGCAGTGCGTAGGATCGCGCGCGCCAGGTCGTACCGCGACGCAGATCGAGACTGGAGAAATGCATGGCGAGCACTCTTGGAGGCGCATCGTTGCCGAGAACCTCCGGGGTGGGCATCGTCGTTGTCGTGCGTCCGACGCTTGCATCGCGCGCGAGCGCAGGGAGGTGCGAGGCGCAGCCGACGAGCGCAACGCGCGCAACCGCCGCGAGGAAGCGGCTCGACGCAAGAACGAACATGCCCCTTCATCGGCTTGGGAGCCCGCCGATTCCTGCACGATACAGGGAGCGGCGCCATGCATGCGTGAGGTCGTGCCATGGAAGGCAACGCTCCCCGTAGTCTTGCAATCGATTACGCTCTCTCGCTCTCCTGCCTGACGATCGTTACCGGTTTTTTATCGATGCCTGAGCGCACGGCCGCGTCCCGATCGAAACCTTTCTCACGCCCTATCACGGGTTTATCTATCTCGGCATGTTGGCGATTCTGGGGACGCTCGCCACGCAGTACTTTCGCGGGCGCAGGCTCGGGTATCGCGGAATCCACGCGTTCCCCAAGCCCTATCACCTCGCATTGATCGGCGTTCCGATCTTCCTCATCGCTGCCCCGAGCGACGCGCCCCCGAAAGGGCTACGCGAACAGCGTCCGATTGCGTTCGCTCTCGCGACCTGGTTGGGATCGATCCATTTCGGAACGGCGTAGGCGTTGCTCTCGCAACCGTTCCATTGGAACCTTTTCGTTCTACGTGCACCCGTAGCACTCGCCGCCGCACGCGAGGTGCCGGCGATCTCGACGTTCGTCGGCGATCTCCGGGGCGAGCGTTTTGCACGTGGCCTCGTTCGAACCGCTCTCGTGCTCCCTCGTCGCGCTGCTCGCCGTACGCGCGCTACGGAGAGCGACGCCGAGCTCCGCTAGGCGAGCACCAACTCCTCGCCGTTGCGCTCGCTTCCCAGCAGCTCCAGCACGCTCCGCGCGACGCTTCCAACCTCGATAATCTGCCCGCTCGGATTCATCGCCGCCAACTGCGCGCGCGCTTGTTCGGCGCTGACCCCGGTATGGGCGACGATCTGGTCGACCGCCTGCTGCATCATATCGGTCGCGGTATAGCCCGGACAGATCGCGTTGATGCAGATGCCCGAACCTGCGAACTCTGCGGCGAGCGCGCGCGTGAGCCCGATCACGCCGTGCTTGCTGGCGCAATACGCCGAGATATACGGCGCGCCGTAGAGGCCGGCGATCGAGGCGACGTTCACGATGCGCCCGAATTTCGCCGCGCGCATCTCGTCGATGACGGCACGCGAGCAACGGAAGGTCCCCGTGAGATTCGTAGCGATAATTCGATCCCACAGCTCGTCGCTCGTTCGCCCCAGCGGTGCCGACGCGGCAATGCCCGCATTGTTGACCAACATCGTCACCGGCCCGTGCCGCTCGCGCGCGGTTGTAAAAGCCTCGGCGATAGAGGTTGCATCGGTGATGTCGCAGCGGATCGCCGCGATCCCCGGCTCGCTCGTACCGGCGCGGCTCATTCCGCTTACCGATGCGCCGGCCGCAGCGCACGCGCGTGCGACGGCGAGGCCGATCCCACGCGAGGCCCCGGTAATGACGATATGCTGTCCTCGAAGATCGATCTCGTTCACAAACCTTGCTCCGTTCTGCGCGCGATCGCGCGTTCGAGTTGTTCTTTTCCCGGGAGATACTGTATCGGCCATGGCTGTTTCCGATACCCGAGTTCCGCGGCGGCGTGCAGCGTCCAATAGGGATCGGCGAGGTGGGGACGCCCGAGCGCGACGAGATCGGCGCGTCCGCCGGCGACGAGCGCATTGACCTGTTCGTGCTCGGTAATATTCCCCACGGCCATCGTTGCAATGCCGACCTCGTTGCGAATTGCATCGGCGAAGGGCGCTTGAAACATCCGCCCGAAACGCGGCGCACTTTGCGGATCGGTCTGCCCGGTCGACACGTCGATGAGATCGGCACCGGCATCCCGGAACGCGCGCGCAATCTCGAGCGCGTCGCGCTCGTCGTTACCGCCTTCGCACCAGTCCGTCGCCGAGATACGGACCGAGATCGGCCGCTCGCCGGGCCACAGACTCCGCATTGCGGCGAAGACCTCGAGCGGGAAGCGCAGTCGATTTTCGAGCGATCCTCCGTAACGATCGCGCCGCCGATTCCGTAGCGGAGTCAAAAACGAAGAGAGCAGATACCCGTGCGCGCAGTGCAATTCGAGCATATCGAACCCCGCTTCGATCGCCATCGCCGTCGCGCGAGTAAACTCCGCGATAATCTGCCGCATGCCCGGCTCGTCGAGTTCCAGTGGAACCGCTCCCCCCGTCGCATAGGGAATCGCCGAGGGCCCGATCACGGGCCAATTCCCCTCTTCCAGCGGTTCGTCCATCCCCTCCCACATCAATTTCGTCGAGCCCTTCGGCCCGGAGTGTCCGAGCTGCAGCGCGATCTTCGCATGCGAGCGCTCGTGAACGAAATCGACGATCCGCCGCCACGCGGTTGCATGCTCGGGCGCGTACATACCGGTGCACCCCGGGGTGATGCGCCCTTGGGCGCTCACGCAGGTCATCTCGGTGATCACGAGCCCCGCCCCACCCAGCGCTCGGCTACCATAATGAACCATATGGAAATCGTTGGGCGTTCCGTCGACTGCACTATAGGTGTCCATCGGCGAAACGACGACGCGATTGTGCAGGCGCAGCTCGCGCAACGAGAACGGAGAGAACATCGGCGGAAGCGGAGGATCGCCGAAGCTACCCTCGATCAGAGCAACATACCGCGCATCGCGAGCGCGGAGATTCTCGTGACCGATGCGTTGGCTCCGCGTCAGCAGACTGTAGGCAAAGGTTTGCGGATCGAGCCGTGCGTATCGGGCGACGTTTTCAAACCACTGCGTCGAATTCCGCGCCGCATTTTGCAGCTTGAGTACCTCGATTTTTCGCTCGTTTTCGTAGCGCGAAAAGGCATCTTCGACCGTCCCGCTTCCTCCGAGCGCATCGACGAGCGCGATCGCGTCCTCCATCGCAAGCTTCGTTCCCGAGCCGACGGAAAAATGCGCCGTATGAGCGGCATCGCCCAATAGCACCAAGTTCCCGTCATGCCACCGCTGGTTCTCGACGAAGGTGAAATCGATCCACGCACTCCCGCGCCGATGCCCGAGGTTGCTCAGCAGCCGGCTTCCCCGGAGTTCGTCGGCGAAAAGCGTTTCGCAGAACGCAATGGTCGCCGCCGCATCCGCGCGATCGAGGGCGTGCGCGCGCCAGGTCTCCTCGCGACATTCGACGATGAACGTACTCGTGGTCGCATCGAAACGATAGGCATGCACGGTAAACCAGCCGTGCTCGGTCTCTTTGAAGAAGAACGTAAACGCGTCGAGCGGCACCGTGCTGCCCAACCAAACGAATTTACAGCGCCCGCTGCCGATCGTCGGTGCGAAGACCGAGGGGTAGCGAGCTCGCGAGGCTGAGTGCACGCCGTCGGCGGCGACGACGATATCGACGCCGGCGCGAAAGGCATCGATATCGTCGACCCGTTCGTTATAGCGGAGTTCGACGCCGAGTGCCTCGGCGCGTTCGTGGAGAATCGCGAGCAAGTCTTTGCGCGCGATGCCGGCGAATCCGTGCCCGCTCGAACGCATCACCTGCTCTTTGAAATGCACTTCGATATCGTCCCAACGAACGAAATGCCGCTCGATGCGCGAAAAACTCTCCGCATCGGCGCGTGCGAGGCCATCGAGCGTTGCATCGGAGAAGACGACGCCCCAGCCGAAGGTATCGCCGAAGGCATTGCGTTCGACTAACTCGACGCGCCAATGCGGGAAGCGTACCTTCGCCAGCAGAGCGGCGTAGAGCCCGCCCGGCCCACCGCCGAGGACGCGCAGATGGAGCGGGCGCGCGGCGATCACGCCGGGACTCGGTCGGCAAGAACCGCTTGGGCGGCGCGACGCCCCGGAAAACCGCTCACGCAGCCGCCGGGGTGCGTCCCCGAACCGCAGAGATAGAGCCCCGCGATGGGGCTGCGCACGGCGAATCGACGTTCGAATATCTGCCCCGGCAGCAGCTCGCCGTGAAAGATATGCCCGCCGATTAAGCCGAATCGCTCCTCGAGATCCGGCGCGACCAGCAATTGCCTCGCTTCAATCGCGTTGGGAATATTCGGTGCATAGCGGGCGAGTTGCGCGATGATTTTCTCGGCGGCAGCATCGCGGCGTGCCGAATCCCACCCACCGGGTCGGTCGTAGGGAAAATACTGCGCGAAGATCGAGAGAATGTGTTTCCCGGGCGGAGCGAGCTGTGGGTCGGTCGGCGTCTGCATAAAGCACTCGAGCATCGGCTCTTCGCTTTCGCCCGCTCGGCGCGCGTCGTCGTGCGCGCGCTGAAGAAACGCGAGATCGGGTGCGACGTGAATCGTCGCGCGATGGTGCGGCTGCTGCGCCGTTCCGGGACGCGCGGTAAAATTCGGGAGTTCGCCGAGCGCTAGATTTAATTTGAGCGCCGGGCCGACGCTCTGCCACTGCGCGAGCGCGCGTTTCGTTGCATCGTCGAGATACGCTTCGTCGAGCAGATCGCGATAGGTCGTTATCGGGTGGGCGTTTGAAAGCACCGCGCGCGCGCGAAATTCTCGTCCGTCGGCGGTAACGGCGCCGACGACGCGACCGTTCTCGACGAGCAACCGCGTTACGGTGGCCTCGGTGAACGCCTGCACCCCGCGCGTGCGCGCCGCCGAGAGCAGCGCTTGCGAGATCGTGCCCATCCCGCCGCGCACGAAGCCCCAGGCCCCCTGCACCCCGAACGCTCGCCCGGCATAGTGATGGGCGAGCACGTAGCCCGTTCCGGCATCGAACGGCCCCCGGTAGGTGCCGATGAGTCCGTCGGTAGCGAGCGTTGCTTGCAACACCGGCGTCCGGACGTGGCGCGCGACGAGCGCGGCGGCGCTTCCCTCCAATGCCGCTCGCACGCCGGCATCGAGCCGTTCGAAGCGCGGCTCCATATCGCTAAAGCTCTCGAAGAGTGCCGAGCCAAGCGCGCTCGCCTCGCGTTCGAAGTTCGCAAAGCCCGCGACGTCGTTCCGATCGAAGTGCGCGATCTCTTCTGCATTCGCTCCCTCGTCGGCGCCGAGGAGCAACGACCGGCCGTCGAGGAGCGGCGTGAACGATGCCGGATCCTTGCGGTACGCATCGTAGCCGTGCGCGCGCAGATCGAGCCGTTCGATCAACCATGGGTCGAGTAGACTGCAGACGTAACTCGCCGCCGAGATGATGTACCCCGGCCAGCGGTCGCGCTCGCTGACGGTCGCTCCCCCGATACGGTCGGAGCGTTCGAGGACGGCGACCCGAAGGCCGGCATCGCCGAGGAGCGCGGCGGCGGCCAAGCCGTTATGCCCGCTCCCAATCACTAGCGCGTCGTAGGTTTCCACCCCCGTTCTATACAAGCCAGAGGCGATGAACTCTTGGCGGCCTCGGGCACTTCGCATCGCCATCGCCCTGCTACCGGTGCTCGCATTCGCCGTCGGCACACCGCTGCTGAATCGCGTGGAACCGCGGATCGCCGGCATTCCGCTCAATCTCGCCTGGGTCATCCTGTGGATTCTGCTGACGCCGCTCTGCCTGTTGGCGATCGAACGGCTGCGGAGAGCGCAGAGCTGATGCCCGAATCCGTCGTTGCCGGTCGCATTGCGCTTTCCATCGTGGTGGCGATCATCGGCGGAACGATCGCATTTGCACTGCTCAATCTCAAACGCGGTCGCGTCGATCCCGCCGAATATGCAATCGGCGGCAGAAGTTTCGGAACGATCTTCTTATGGGTCTTGCTGGCAGGAGAGATCTATACCGCGTTCACCTTCCTTGGTGCGGCGGGCTGGATCTATCTCCACGGTGCGGCTGCGTATTATATTCCGGCCTACGGAGCGATCGGTTATCTCGTCGGTTATGCGTTGCTGCCGCGCATCCGGCGCCTCGGGGCAGAGCGGGCCCTCGTGACCGCACCCGATCTCCTCGCGAATTATTATCGGAGTCCGCGGCTCGGCGTACTGGCTGCGATACTCTACGTCGTTCTCGCTCTTCCCTACGTGACGCTGCAACTCAGCGGCTTACAAATCGTTCTATCCAGCGCCGGATACGGTTGGCTCAACGGCGCGCTCGGCGCCGCGGTCGCATTTACGGCAATTGCGATGTTTACGTTTACCGCCGGCCTGCGCGGCACGGCCTGGGCGAGCTTAGTAAAAGACGGGTTGGTACTCGCGGTCGTGCTCTTCGCAGGAGTAGCGATCCCCATTCATTTTTTCGGTTCGCTCGGCGGAATGTTTTCGCAACTTCAGCGGACGAACGCCGCGCTCTTAACGCTGCCGAGCGGAGATGCACCGTTGGGGCAGGTATGGTTCGTCACCACCGTCTTGTTTACGGGCATCGGCTTTTATATGGGCCCGCATTCGATTGCAGCAACGTTCTCCGCGCGCAGCGATAATACGCTGCGCCGGAATGCGATGTTGTTGCCGCTCTACTCGATCGTGTTAGTCGTCATCTTCTTTGCCGGGTACGCGGCCTTACTCTTGGTTCCCGGGCTGCACGGACACGCGGCGGATCGTTCGTTCTTGCTCGTCATCGCGCGATACTATCCGCCTTGGGTCATGGGCTTCGTCGCCGGCGCCGGGGCACTCGCGGCATTAGTTCCCTCCTCGGCGCTGATCCTCGCCTCGGCGGCGATCGCCGTGCGCAACATCGTCCGCCCGGCCTTCCCCGGACGAATCGACGAACGCCACGAGACCTTGGCGATGCGCCTGGCGGTGATCGTCATAGCCGCGGCGGCGCTGCTTGCGTGGTGGCTTGCGCGCGAGACGCTCGGCGCGCTTCTGCTGGTCTATTACAGCGGCATCACGCAGTTTCTCCCGGGAGTCGTCGGCGCCGCTTTCGGCGTGCGCATCCGCGGCCTCTCGGTGACCCTCGGGCTGGTGGCCGGCGTGACGACGGCGGCGCTGCTGACCTACGTGCTCGCCCATCTCGGTTTCAACCCCGGCCTCGGTGGGCTGATCGTCAACCTGGTCGTCGTCGCCGGCGTCGAGTGGCTCGCCCCAAAAACGAAGACGAGCCCGCCGATGGCGGACTCGTCTCTCGAAGCTCCTACGACCGATTAACGGTAGCTGGGAGCGCTCCGCTGCGACTGAAAGCAGTCGCGGCAGTACACGGGCTTATCGCCGCGCGGATTGAACGGGACTTCGGCGACACCGCCGCAGCCATTGCAGGTTGCGGTGAACATCTCGCGTTGGCGACCTGCGCCACCGCCCATGCCTGCACCGCCGCCGGAAGTACCGCGCTGCGCTTTACGCGCTTGGCGACAATCCAGACACCGGTTGGGTTTATTTTGGAACCCTTTTTGTTCGTAAAACCGCTGTTCTCCAGCGGTAAACGCGAATTTGCTGCCGCAATCAACGCAGTTCAGCATTTCATCAACGTACACTAGACGAGACCTTTCCTTTTCCTAGTAAGAACACGTTTCTTCGACTCGCCTGGTACGCCATGTAGAACCGGACCCGCGGACTTCGAAACCTTCGGGGGTATCCCCCGGGGGCCACCATAGCACAAAAGAGGGCTCCTCTGCAATCGCCTCGGCCGGCGCCGGAAATCTGAGAAGGCAGTCCAACGTCGCCAGGATCCAGTGGGTATCTCCACGGGAATCGCCACGATGTAACCTCAGGCGATTGGCTTAGATCCTCCCACACCCGCTTCTGCGGTTCCAGCCCCATCATTTTTAAGTCCGAAACCCCACCGTAGAGTGGAGAGCGGCTGTACCTATGAGGTAGCGCCCCGGACGAGGGAAGCATTATTACAGCTGGAAATCGTTCTCACATTGTGGAGACGGATATTGTATCGCTGCGCAACGAAGTGCGACGGCTTCGGTCGCTCCTCTTTGGAACCATTGCGTTATTCGGCTTAGCGCTGCTCGGCACGGCGGGCTACATGAGGAACTCAGCGTCTTTCAACGAGATCACCGTTCACAGAATCAACGTCGTTGATAACGACGGCGTCCTTCGGATGGTGCTGGCAAACAAGGAAGATTTCCCGCCGCCCCTAGAGGATGGCAAACCCAGCGGAACCCGAGATAATCACGGGCTTGCCGGGATTCTTTTCTATAACGACCGTGGAGACGAAAGCGGCGGCATCGTGTTGAAGGGCAGAAGAATAGCGGGCGTACCCGTTGCGCAGTCGATGCTCAACTTCGACGACTTCGCGAGCAACGAAGCCGTGCAGCTGATCTACAGTCGAAATGGCGGGAATCGAAGCGAAGGGCTCATGGTTACACAGCAGGCAAATGCCCCCATCGCGACGTTCCGCCCGGCTATTCGCGCCGCCCTTAAGCTCCCGAATGGTTCTACAGCGCGCGCAGCGGCACTCGCAAAGCTTCGCAACCAGGGTGCATTCGGTCACCTCCGTATGTTCACGGGCCTTACAGAGGACGGGAGATCGGTGCTGTACCTCGCCGATGCTAAGGGACGACCACGCCTCGCTTTCGTGGTTACGTCAAGCGGCCGTGCAAAAATCGAATTTCTCGATAAGGACGGCAAAGCGGTAAAGGACATAAGCACGCATGGATGACCCCTCTTTGCGCGACCTCATCGCGCGCTCCTAAACGATCGGAAGGAACGTCGCCCCCAACGCCCCGGCATATTCCTCGAATCAACCGACGGTCGTAGCCAATGAAGCGGGAACTCAGTCCGTCAGGTTTGCGCCTCTCGATCGCATGGAGCCAGCTGCGCAGGAGCGACAGGCGACATTACCATGCGCAGGACGGGCCCCCTTGCCAGCGCGCTCCAATCAGCGAAACCCCAGCTATGAGTAGGAAACTCGCTGCAATAGATACTACGCTCCAAGGTATCCATAGCGGTATCGCAGCGAGGCGTAACCGTCTCGGTAGCGATGCGAGCAGTATTAAACATCCCGAAATCAGCAAAACGATAACCAGCACCGGAACCGATACGAAGGCCATACCAGGCAGCATAACGAGCAGCATCAGGGCGAAAGGTCCACCGCACGGGTCAGAAAGACCATTGACAAACATGGCGGCGGCAACGATCGATAGAATTATGGCAAGGGCCCGTCGGTCCGCACGGGGCGTCACCGTAAACATAAACATCAGACCAACCACCCATGCCGCCGGAGAGCCGAACATCCAAAATTCCCGCGTTCCACCTGGGACGGTTTTACGCGCCCAGATGGCATCGGCCACGAGCGCCGCTACCAGCACGAGCACGGAGTAACTCCGGGGCCATCGAAACGCAAGCCTACGCCAAGCCGCGGAGAGATCCCGAAGAAACAAGCGCTCTTACGCCGCGCCGCCGCGATGGGTTGCCATATCGAACCACTCCTCGAAGATATAGATCGGGCCCACCAGCAGGTAGATGAGGTTCTCGAGGAATTTCGGTTTGCTGCCTTCGAAGCGATGCCCCACCAGTTGAAAGCCCCAACCGACGACGAACGCCACGAGACCGATCTGCCACCCGAGATGCGAACCGAGCGCATAGAGCACCGCGAACGCGATTGCCGAGAGCAACGTGCCGAGAAAATCGATCGTCGCGTAATACGCAAGCGTTGCGACCAGCAGCACCAGCGCGAGATCGATCGGCCCGAGGCGCAGTGTGCCGGCCATCGCGATGAGGCCGAGCACGATCGTCGGGATGCCGATGAAATGGCAGAGTCGATTGCGCGGATCGCGGTGGTAGGCGCCATACTCGCTGAAGAGCTCTGCTTTTGTCATATCACCCTCATGCGCCATGCGGCGGAGGCGCCCCTCCCCCTCGCGGCGGGGGCAGGCGGCGCTCGATATAGAGCCCGATCGAGGGAGCGTAATTCAGCTCTGGCGGCGCCGTACCACCCAAGCCGCGCGCCTGCAATTCCGCCGCCGTCGCAGCCGATACGTGCGCGCAGGCCATCAACGCGCCGAAATCGCCGAGGTCGTTCGGCGTCAATGCAAACCACGCACGCGCACCGGTACCGTTCGTCACGATCTTCCAGCGCGCCGAGGGGAGCGCATGCTGAAAATGTGCGCGTAGATCGTCGAGGCTCTGCACCGCGACATCGCGCGTTGCCGTCGTGCACGCAGGGCCGCCGACGATCGCAAACGGATCCTTCGGCGGCTTCGCGGCAAGGGTGAAGACGCGGAAATTCTCACGTCCGGGCTGCGGTGGCCGACGGACGAAATAGAGCCCGACCTGCGGCGAAAAGCTGATCTCGGGGCGAAAGAATCCGGTCGGTGCGGCGACAAAAAGCCCCTTCGCCGCCGCCGTCGTCGCATCGGTGACGTGGATCGTCGCGCAGGTGAAGAGCGCGCGGATATCGTCGATTCGCGATGGCGCCACGGTGATGGCGTATCCTTGAGCGAGTGGATGGTAGGTGAACGTAACGCCGGTGGGAGCGACGAGCAGAACGGGCGCGCTGCTCGACGCGCGGCGTGCAGCATCGGCGTGCGCCGCCTGCACCCGCAACGCATCGAGCAGCGTGCGAGCAACGCGCGCGCGATCCGGGGTACAGAAACGCGACGCTTGCAGCGCGAAAGGATCGCTCGGCGGCGCGCTCGGCAAGGCGCTGAAGCGAGCGAAGGGGCCGCGGCCATGCGGCGGCGCGTGTGCGAGCTGTGGAGCCGTCACGACGGCATGGCGCCCAACGGCGAATGAGTAGGTAACGCTATAGGCGCGCGGAGCGAGTGGGCGCGCGATCGTCGGAACCTCCGCTCCGCCCAGCGTGCCGTACGGCACGGCATATTGCGAACTTGCAAAAATGCCGGCGTAGGCGTTCGTGATGTTGCTCGCGGCGATCGTCAACGTTCCGCGCGAAAACAGCACGTTCGCCGCGGCATCGTAGGTGGTGTACGCCGGAAGATTATTCGGATTATTCGCACTGGTATATTGCGCGTCGGCGAGCCATTCCACCGCCGAATGCGGCGCTTTGTAATCGAGCGTCAAGTCCGCTCGATGTAAAGGCACGTTCGGCGCCTGTGCCCCGGGGATCGCAATTGCGAACGGATTGTCGATCCGCGGATCGTTCGACTGCAACGTCGTCGAGGTGATATCGAAGAACGGTTCGGCGACCAGGTTGCCGAGCTGGAAAAAGCCGGTGAGATCGGCCCCGGAGTAGATGCGCGTCACGCCGCCGACCGGCGTCGCAAAATAAAGCTGCGTTGCCGCGATCGGTGGCGCACCTGCTCCGCAGCCCGCCTGCGAGGCATAGACGCCCTGAATTTGCGTAAGATAGCTGGGGGAGATTGTTCCGTCGGCGAGCAGAACGCTGCCGTTGACTTGCGTCGGTAACACGACCCCGCTCTGCACCTGTCGATAGAGCGCAAGCGAGAGCGCGCTATGCGCGAAGCGATGTGTGACGCTTGCATTGAGCGATGACGAGGAGCTCGTCCCGGGCTGGTCGCCCGGAGCCGACCCATAGCCGACGCTTTGCGTACCCGCGCAATCGAACTGTACCGAAGCCGGGTCGCTCAACGCGCGGTTGCGACCGAAATTCGGGGCGCTGCCGGAGAGCGCATAGCTGAGCGCATAGCTATCGTTTGCGTCGGCACGCCAACTCGCCCCGACGCTCCCCAACGCACTACCGCCGCTCGCGCTTGCATGCGTCAGCCCCAACGATGCGGTCCACGAGAGTTTATCGTTCGCACGGATCCGGTCGTTGAGTTGCAAAGCACCATAACTTCCCTGCTGTTGCGAGCTATAAAATGCGGCATTGCTCGCCACCAACGGCGTCGAAACCTGCGATGAGTTGGTATCGTAGGCGAGGATCGAGAAGGTATGTCGGCGCATCGCCGGGAGCTCCGCCGAGACGGTGAATCCGGTCGAACGCATCTGCATGCTGCTCCCCGCCGGAGCCGCGACGCCGTCGATAAAGCGGTTCCGCAGATCGAAGAGATTGCTACCAACGGTTCCATAGAGCGTTGCCGAGATCGCCGTCGCCCCGGTCAAAAGTTGATCGCCCAGGGAGTAGAGCGAAAAGCTTCCCGAGACGTTATTGCCGGGGCCATAGCCGCAGGGCAACGCCGCGCTCACGCGCAGGCAGAGCAAGCCGATGCTGCGCGTGGAGTTGATGAAACTCGCGGCCAACGTTTGATCCCCCGGCAAGCGTAGATTCGCCTTCAGCAGATCGCCCGCGACCCATATCCCACCGTCGTGGACGTAATCGAGACCGCTGGCATCGAGGTAGCGCATGCCGTCGGCGAGGCTTGGGCTGGTGCGCGTCGTGCTCATCGCGGCGATACCGAGATTCCCGATCGAACCGCTGAGCCCGAGCGACTCATTATTGCGCCCGTTGCTCCCGGTGGAGATGCTGCCTTCGCTCTGCCACGAGAGCGTCGGCTCGAGCGTGCGAAAATCGACGCCGCCGCCGAGCCCGCCGATCTGCGGGCCGTGATGCACCGAGGCTCCGGTAAAGAGATCGGTCGCAAACATTCGCAGATCGCCCGCGCTGCCCGGAGCATTGAGCGGAATGCCGTCAAGGGTCATCGCCGTTTGGCTTGCATCGTGGCCGTCGAGCGAGATCGTCTGCGCCGCATCGGTGTCGTCGCTGCTGGAGCTAATACTCACCCCGGAGAGTTTCCCGAGCGCATCGGCGAGATCGCCCGAGAGCTTTCGTTGTGCGGAATCGGCGCCGATGGAGTCGGTCGAAATACGGACGCTGGAGACCGAGTGAACGACGGCGATCACGCGCAGGTCGCTACTTGGCGCGAGCGCGACTGCGAGGTTCACGCGTTCGCCGTCGAGGATCTCGAACGGCGCCGACGTGACGGCGCGATAGCCGCGTGCGAAGACGCGCGCGCGATAGATCCCGGCCGGGGCATCGGTGAAGGTCACACTGCCCGAACTCGTCGCTATCTCGCTGGCAAGGATCGGCCCGTCGAGCAACACGCGCGCGAGCGGAACGGGGCTCTTCGTTTTCGCATCGACGATCGTTATCGCAATCGTGCCGCCGGAGCTTTGGGCGAACGCGGTGGCCGGGACGAGCAGCACGAACGATGCGAGGATAGCGATCGAAATGAAACGGCGGATCATCGACCCATCATCGCCGTTCGAACTTTAATTTTGCTGAGGACTCGTCCCGGGTGCCTTATGCTGCGGGAAGTTCGATCGTTACCGTCGTGCCGCGCCCCGGCGCGCTCTCGATGGCGATCGTTCCGCCGGCACGTTCGACCGCGCGCTTGGCGATCGAGAGCCCGAGGCCGCTGCCGGTAATCTCGCCGCGCTGATCGCCGCGATAGAAACGTTCGAAGGCATGCAAGCGCTCGAGCTCGCTCATTCCCGGCCCTTCGTCGCGCACGATGATGCTGACACGCCGATCTTCGTGCGCGCCACGCAGATGGATCGCCGCCTCGGGAGCATACTTCAATGCGTTCTCAACCACGTTCCACAGCGCCTCACCGATCTCGCGCGGGTCGGCGACGACTGCGAGCACGCCGTCGACGCGATAATCGATGTTGCGGTGTTCGTCGAAGCGGCGTGCGGCATCGACTTGATCGCGCAGCAATTGGGCGACATCGAGCCGCTCGGCGAGCGGCGGGGCCTCCGAATCGAGACGCGACAACCGCACGAGACGATCGATAAGGTTGCGCATGTGCTCTTTTTCAAGCGTCATCGTCCCCAGAATCTGCCGGGCGATCTTTTCGTCGTTGAGGGCGCCGCGTCGCAACACATCGATATAACCGCTGATAACGGTCAGCGGCGTGCGCAGTTCGTGCCCGGCATCGGCGACGAAGCGCCGCATGCGGTCTTCGGTCGCGCGACGCTCCTCCATCGCCTGATGCACGTTCGCCGCCGCGTCGTTAAAGGCGCCGGTGAGGTTCCCGATCTCGTCGCCGCCGCCCATGATAAAGGTTCGCGGCGTGTAGTCACCCTGCGCGAGCGAGCGCAAGGCTGTGGCGACATCGTCGAGCGGGCGCAGCGCCTCACGCGCGAAGAGTCGCCCGACGACGAAGGCAACGAGAATCGCGAGCACGCCGATGGTGAGGACCGTTCGCCAATAGGGGAAGAGCGCCGTGAAGACCAGCGGCATCGAGGGCATGAAGGCGACATACCCTCCGTTGACGATGGCGAGCCCGAAAGGTTCGCGATTATCGGGAAAGCGGCCCGGGGGAGCGGGATGGGCCCGCTCGCGCTGCCGTTGCGCGATCACGTGCGCGAGTAACGGCGGACGCAATGAGCGGTCACCGGCGAGGAAGGTCCCTCGTTCGTCGTAGATCGCCACGTCGAGACCGATCCCCGAGAGTTCGCGAATCATGTGCGGCGCAGCGCTCTTGAGCGACTCTCCATCGCGCTGCGCGGTCTCGGCGAGGAAGCGCGCCTCATCGTGTTTGGCGACGATGATATCGTGCGTAAATTGCGAGAGCTCGAAGACGAGCGCGATCGACGAGGCGACGATCACCAAAAGCACGACGATGGCAAGCATCGTCGCGTAAAGGGCGGCCAGGCGAGCCGCGAGCGAGCCGCGCCCGATCATCCGTTGCTTAAACCGTACCCAACGCCGCGCACCGTTCGAAGAAACGAGCTACTCGCTCCCGCCTTATCGACCTTCGCTCGCAGGTACGAAATATAGGTTTCGACGATATTGGGGCCGCCTTCGAAATCGTGTCCCCAGACGAGTTCGAGCAAATGCTCCTTGCTGAAAATACGGCGTGGATCGCGCATGAAGACCGCCAGCAGATCGAACTCCCGCTGCGTGAGTTCGATGCGTTCGCTTCCACGGCGCAGCTCGCGCGATCCGAGATCGAGCGCGAGATCGTTCCAGCGAATCTGTTCGTCTTCGTGAATCTGCGGACGCCGGAGATGTGCCTGAAGACGCGCGATCAGTTCCTCGAAGAGGAACGGCTTGACGACGTAGTCGTCGGCCCCCGAGCCGAGCGTTTTGAGTTTATCGTCGAGATCGCCCTTGGCGGTCAGCATGAGAATCGGCGCCTGCGTGATCGTACGAAGCAGCGGCACCAACGTTACACCGTCGATCTTCGGCATCATGATGTCGAGCAGAATTGCATCCGGATTAAAGGTGCGCACCAGATCGAGCGCCGCCTGCCCGTCGGCCGCACTCTTGACTTCGTATCCCTCCTGCGTGAGGCCTAGCTCGATCATCTCGCGCAGCATGCGGTCGTCGTCGACGACGGCAATCTTGGCGTGTTGTTGCATGGTAATCATAGGTCTTGCGCAAGTATCACGCCGCATCCTGGGCTCGCGCTGAAGGCGGGGGCGCATCCCGATGGACGACCGTCATCGCGCCGAGCGCCTCGATCGGGCTCACCACGATCTCCACCCCGGCGCGCCGCGCCCGCCGCAGTGCCGCTGCCTCGGGAAGGTTCCGCGTGAAAAGATAGACCGAACGGGTCGCACCGCAGCGGGCGAGATAGCGCGCGTAGGCAGCGATGTCGCCGCGCGCTCGCTGCACCGGGAGCGAAGCGAGCGGGCTACGCCCCGGAGAGCGTAGCAACAGGGCAAAGGAACCGTGATGCCGGGGCGAACCCGGCACGAGCTCGACGATGGCGGCATCGACCGCCGCGTTGAACGCGCTTCCACCCCAGGCATAGAGCGCGATTGCGGCGGGGGGACGCTCGGGTTGCGGATCGACGAGCCATCCAAGAGCGGAAAAAGCATTCATGCCTCGATTCTGCGCGCGCACTCTGCCAGCAGTGTGGCCGAGTGCGCGCCATCATCGAGAGCGCTGCGAAATCTCTGGAGAGCTTCTAGAGTTCTGCGAGTTTTTCGAGCACCTGCTCGGGGTCGGGCGCTTCGCCGATCGCATGGATATCGATGTAGCGGACGATGCCGTTGCGATCGATGATAAAGACCGCCCGTTCGGCAAAACCGCCGTCGCGGAGAACGCCGTACGCTTTCGCGACCTCGCCGTGCGGCCAGAAATCGGCCAGCAACGGATAGGTAATGCCGCCCATGCTCAGCGCCCATGCGCGCAACGAATGGACCGAATCGATGGAGATGCCCACGACCTGGGCATCATGCTCGGCGAAACGCGGAAGGGCGCGTTCGAAGCCGGGCATTTCATTGGTTCAAGTCGGGGTAAAAGCGAACGGAAAGAACGCGAGGACCGTTGGGCCGACGCCTTTGCGGTCGGCGAGCGAAAACTTTTCGCCCAGATGGCTCTCGAGCTTAAAATCGGGCGCTGCGTCACCGACTTTGAGGGTCGAGCTCTGCGAGGCCGTCGATGTTCGGCCGAAGGTTGTACTCATAGCCGCTCATTTGCCTTCCCGTGCGCGAGCACCCTTTCGCGCCGAACGGGATCGCGGGTTAGACCGAGGCCTCAAACGGCGCGTGGTACTCCTCGTCACCCTCGAAGAATCCGAGAAGATGCTCCTCGAGATAGAGCAGACGCAACTCACGGTCGAGTTGCGCGTAGCGCTCGGCATGCGCTGCGCGGAAGGCGTCCCAGTCGCTCTTGCTTTCCCATACATCGACCGAAAGATAGATCTCTTCCTCGCCGCGGTGGCGGAAGAGGCGCGTGCGCCGATAGCCCGGATGCGTCTTAAAAAGGCTCGCGAAGGGGCCGTTCGGCCCGAAGGCATGTTCGAACGCCGCCGCTTGTTGAGGATGAACGCGATACCGATAGAAGACCTCGACCACGTCGCCATTCTTCCGACACTACGCCGCTGTGCTCCCCCGTTGGAGACGAGCGATCTCGTCGAGGCGCATGCTCTGCGAGGCGCCGGTGAGCGGATCGATCAGCAAGAGCGCAGCGAGCACCTCGCTACCGCCCGCGCGCTCGATCGCGATGCGGAGAGCGCGGTAGATATCGAGCCGTGCTTCTCCGGTCGGCATCGGCCGTACCACGATCGCCACGCTGCGGCCGTCGGGGGCGCGAACGAGCGCATCGAAGGGGCGCGCTTTCGAGCCGCGCGCGAGAATCTGGACCGGGCGCAGACGCCGAAGCCGGCGAGCGAGCGCGCTGCGCACAAACCCGCGCATCCCGACGACGAGTGCGTCGCGCGCATCGAAGAGCAGACCGGGGCGAATCCCGTCACGGATCTCCGCGGCCAAAAGTGTCTCGAAGCGAGCCGCCGCCGCAGCGGGGAGCGAGCGCTCGGCCCAGCGCTGCGGATAGCCGAGCGCGGCGACGATCGCGTCGCGGGCTGCCCGAGCGCGAAATCGAGGGAGGCGGGCGGCGAGTTCGAGCTGGTTCATCGAGCGTAGTCTCTCACTGGCGTGTGCCACGTGCCTGGCACAGAAAAGAGACGGGAAGCGTACTCCCCGTCTCTTTTCGCTTCGAGCGGCTCCGAGGTTTAGAGCTCTTCGATGCTGATTCCGTTGCGCTGATCGTACTGCGTGCGCGGTTTAGCAACGTGCACCGATTCGTGCTCGGCGTACTCGCCTTCGTAATGCACGGTCGGCGGTGCGTTGTTGCGCTCGTACGCCGATGCGAGCCGGCTCGTCTCGCCGCCGCCGACCGCCATCGCTTCGATGAGGGCCGCTTCGTCGGCAGTCATGGCATAGCTCGTATCGAACTGCGGATGCAGCGGGCGCCCATCGGCATCGATATCCTCGCCTTGCGGCTGGATGCTGAGATTGCGATAGCGCGACATACCCGTTCCCGCGGGAATGAGTTTGCCGATAATCACGTTCTCCTTCAGGCCCAGCAGCGGATCGTACTTTCCGCGAATCGCCGCATCGGTGAGGACGCGGGTCGTCTCTTGGAACGAAGCCGCCGAGAGGAACGAATCGGTCGCAAGCGACGCCTTGGTGACGCCGAGCAAGACCGGAAGCGCTTCGGCGACATCCTTCTTCTCGCTGCGAGCTTTTTCGTTGGCGTCGTTGAAAACCGACGATTCCACCGTCTGTCCCGGAAGCAGATGCGTCGCACCGCCGTCGGTGATTTTCACCTTCCGCAACATCGAACGAACGATGACCTCGATGTGCTTGTCGTTGATATCGACGCCCTGCGAACGATAGACCTTCTGCACTTCTTGGACCAGATAATCTTGCAGCGCGGTCTCGCCCTTGTACTTCAGAATCGTATGCGGGTTGAGCGAGCCTTCGGTCAGTCGGTCGCCCGGCTCGACGAGTTGTCCCTCGGTAACTGCGAGATGCGTTCCCTGCGGAATCTCGTAGACCGGAGGCTGGTTCTTCTCATCGTACAGTGCGGCTTCGTCGGTCACGATAACCGTGCGGTGAACCTTGTCTTCACCGAACGAAATGCGCCCGCCGATCTCGGCGACGATCGCCTCGCCCTTGGGCTTGCGCGCCTCGAAGATTTCCTCGACGCGCGGAAGACCGGTGATGATATCTTCGGTTGCCACACCGCCGGTGTGGAAGGTACGCAACGTTAACTGCGTGCCCGGTTCGCCGATCGATTGCGCGGCGATGATACCGACTGCGGTGCCGATATCGACATGCTTGCCGGTTGCGAGATCGCGACCGTAGCAGGCCGAGCAGACGCCGTATTTCGATTTGCAGGTAAGGACCGAGCGAATCTTGACGGTCGGGATGCCGGCATCGACGATCTCTTTTGCCTTATCTTCGTCGATCTCTTCACCGCGTTTGACCAGCGTCTCTTTCCCGTGAACGACATCTTCGGCACAACGACGCCCGATGATGCGATCCGTGATCGGTTCGATGATCTCGCGGCCGACGCGAATGTCGTACACGAGGATGCCGTCGGCAGTCCCGCAGTCGTCTTCGCGGACGATAACGTCTTGCGCGACGTCGACTAAACGCCGGGTAAGGTACCCGGAGTCGGCGGTACGCAACGCGGTATCGGCGAGCCCCTTGCGGGCACCGTGCGTCGAGATGAAGTATTCGAACATCGTCAAGCCTTCTTTGAGCGAAGCCTTGACCGGAATTTCGAGAATTTCACCGCTAGGATCGGACATCAATCCACGCATACCGCCGAGCTGTTTCACCTGTGCGATCGAGCCGCGAGCGCCCGAGGTCGCCATCATGAAGACCGGGTTGAGCGGTTCTTGCGCCTTTTGCATCGCCTGCGTCACCTCTTCCGAGGCCTTCGACCAGATCTCGATCGTCTTGTTGTACTGCTCGGACTGGCGGATAAAGCCTTGCTCGTAGAAGCGATGCAACTCGTCGACCTCGGCTTGCGCCTTCTCGATGATCGCATGTTTCGCTTGCGGAACGACGATATCGCTTACCGATACCGAGGTGCCCGAACGCGTGGCGTAGCGGAAGCCCAACTCCTTGACCGAATCGAGGAACATCGCCGTTTCGGCGTTGCCGTAGTTGCGGTAGCAGAGGGTAATGAGCTTCTTGAGTGCGCCCTTGTCGATGATCTGATTGACGAACGCATGGTCCCAATGTTTGGGGAACGAGCTGTTAAAGATCACGCGGCCGGCGGTCGTCTTGATCAACTCGCCTTTGAAGCGAACGTAGATCCACTCTTGGAGTTTGATCGCGTGGCTTTCATAGGCCAACATGACTTCGTTGAAGCTCGAAAACGTCGGCAACGAACCCGGTGCATCGGCAGAGGGTGCGTGCTTTTTCGCGGGACGATCGGAGATATCGAAGTTCTCCGTAATCGCACCGCGCGCCGGACCCTTATATTCATCGCGTTGGAACGTGATGTAATAGAGCCCCAACACCATATCTTGCGTCGGAATCGATACGGCATTACCGTACGCCGGCAATAGGGTGTTGTTCGAGGAGAGCATGAGAATGCGCGCCTCGGCCTGCGCCCCGGCGGAGAGCGGTAAATGGACGGCCATCTGGTCGCCGTCGAAGTCGGCGTTGTACGGCGTGCAGACCAACGGATGGAGATGGATCGCCTTGCCCTCGACCAAAACCGGTTCGAAGGCTTGAATGCCGAGGCGATGGAGCGTCGGTGCGCGGTTGAGCAACACCGGGTGTTCTTTGATGATCTCTTCGAGAACGTCCCAAACTTCGGGCTTCACGCGCTCGACCATACGTTTCGCGCTCTTAATATTATGCGCTAACTGACGGTCGACCAACTTCTTCATCACGAACGGTTTGAAGAGCTCGAGCGCCATCTCTTTCGGAAGACCGCACTGATGCAATTTCAGCGTCGGGCCGACGACGATGACCGAACGGCCGGAATAGTCGACGCGTTTGCCGAGCAAGTTCTGGCGGAAACGCCCCTGCTTACCCTTCAGAATATCCGAGAGCGATTTGAGCGGGCGATTGTTGGGGCCGGTGACGGGGCGACCGCGACGGCCGTTATCGATGAGCGCGTCGACTGCCTCTTGCAGCATCCGCTTCTCGTTTTTGATGATGATCTCGGGCGCGTTGAGATCGAGCAACCGCTTGAGGCGGTTGTTGCGATTGATCACGCGGCGGTAGAGATCGTTGAGGTCGGAGGTCGCAAAGCGGCCGCCGTCGAGCTGCACCATCGGGCGCAATTCGGGGGCGATGACGGGAACCGCTTCGAGCACCATCCACTCCGGCTTGTTGCCCGAGGTGATAAGGGCTTCGACGATCTCGAGGCGTTTGATCGTCTTGAGGTGCTTCTGGCTAACGGTGTCTTTGCCGGCGCGCGTGCGACGCGAGCCGTTCGGGCCGCCGTCGAGCTCCGAACGTAGTTCGTCGCGCACTTTCTGCAAGTTGAGATCTTTGAGCAGCTCGCGAATCGCTTCGGCGCCCATACCGGCTTTGAACTGCACGCGGCCGCGATCGTCTTTATGTTTGTCGGAGAGTTCGCGATACTTCTGTTCGGAGAGGACTTCGCGCTTCTGCAACGGCGTATTGCCGGGATCGATAACGACCCATGCGGCGAAGTAGATAACCTTCTCGAGCTGACGCGGAGACATATCGAGCAGAATGCCGATACGGCTGGGAACGCCCTTGAGATACCAAATGTGACAGACCGGCGTTGCGAGCTCGATATGCCCCATGCGTTCGCGACGGACCTTCGCGCGCGTGATCTCCACGCCGCAGCGGTCGCAGATCATCCCCTTAAAGCGGATGCGCTTGTACTTGCCGCAGTGGCACTCCCAATCTTTGGTCGGGCCGAAAATCTTTTCGCAGAAGAGGCCGTCACGCTCGGGTTTGAGCGTACGATAATTGATCGTCTCGGGCTTCTTCACTTCGCCGAAGGACCAAGCACGAATATGCTCGGGCGATGCCAAACCGATACGCATCGCGTCGAAGTTGTTTACGTCGATGAGGTTGTTGTTCACGAGGGCTCCCGCTAGTCACCGTGCCGGTACCGCTCGCTTCCGCAGGACACTCACGATCTCGCGCGGTCGCGCGAGGGGGTCCACCGGTGCTTCCGGACTACTCCCGATGAGGAGCGACCTCATGCGGGGGCACGAACCGTTATTATACTCCCCCCTGCGTCACGGTGCAACGGGAGCGCCGCGCTGTTTCACACCCTTCCCTCCGGGGTAGAACCCCGGCATGAAAAAACACCTCACCGTAGCCCTCGCCCTCCTGGCAGTACTCGGCCTAGGAGCCGGGCTTCTCCCTCGACCCGCGCTGGCCAACGGCGCGGCGAGTACGCGGAACATCCTCCTTGGTATCGGGGCCGCCACCTACCTTATCATCCAGCACAACCGCGTCGTGCATCAACGTGAAGCGGCCGCCGCCGCCCAGCAAGCGGCGATCGCCCAGCAGCGCAACGACGCCTGGGCCGCCTATCGCGCCGCCGAGCGAAGCGCCCACCAAGAGGCGCTGGCAAACGCCGAACTCCACAAGGAGCTCGCCTACGAGAAGAGCGTCGTCACGCAGCAGCAGCGCCAACTCGCCGCCCTCCATATCGGGGCCAACTTCACCCACGTCGTCGCGACCTCGAACGCTCGCGGCGCGCACGGCACGCCGCAGGTCGTCGCCAGCGACGGCCTCGGTTGGGGGACGCTCTGAGCCCCCGCCAAGCCGCCCTCGCTCTCGCTGCAGCCGCCGCCCTTGCGGGCTGTGCGGCTGCACCGCAGGGCCAGGCGCAGCGGCTCGCCGATAGCATGACCCGCGCGATCGTGAACGATAATCCGCGGACGGTCGCGCACGATCTTACCGGCGTCGGGAAGATATCGCGCGCGGAGGTGGGATTGCTCTCCGATAAATTCAACGCGCTCGGTCACTTCCAAGGGCTCAAACTCTTGGCGTACGACGCAGCAAAAAATGAGTTCGCTTTTCAGGCGAACTTCACCAAGGGGAACGCGCGCGTCGTCGTGCGGATGGATAACCGAGGGCGCCTCAGCGCATATCGCGTCTTTTAAAGCGATACGCGCCGAGGGCGCCGGGGCCGCGAGGAAGCGTTCTTAGAACTCTTCCTCGACGGTGCCCGCATCGGGATAGACGACATCGTCGTCATCGGCGGCGAAGGCGGGAGCATCGTCATCGATGATCTCATCCTCCTCTTCCTCGAGTTCGTAGCCTTGCGGCCCCTCGAGATCGTCGTCGACGGCGATCTCTTCATCGGGAGCGAAGATATCCTCGCCGTCGATCTCGGGCGTACGAGCGGTCGCCGGAGCGGCCGGAATCGGACCCGCGACAAAGGGTTTGCTGTCGTCGAGTTCCTCTTCTTCCTCTTCGGCCTCTTCCTCGGCTTCGAGCTCCGGAATCACCCCTTCGGCTGCGGCAGCGGCAACGGCCTCCGCGGCGGCGACCTGCGTTTGCGAGAGCAACGGATCTTCGGCACCCATGAGGACACCGTAGGCAACCTCTTCGTTGAGGCCGATATCGTCGTTCCCGAGACGGAGTTCGCGGGTGTCGATCTCCTCACGCGACTCGGTCAACACCTTGACGTCGAGCGCGAGCGACTGCAGTTCCTTGATGAGGACCTTGAACGATTCCGGAACGCCGGGTTCCATAACGTTCTCGCCCTTGACGATCGCCTCGTAGGTCTTGACGCGGCCGACGACGTCGTCGGATTTCACGGTTAACAGCTCTTGGAGCGTGTAGGCGGCACCGTACGCTTCGAGCGCCCAGACCTCCATCTCTCCGAAGCGCTGTCCGCCGAATTGCGCCTTTCCGCCGAGCGGTTGCTGCGTGATCATCGAGTACGGGCCGGTCGAACGCGCGTGGATCTTGTCATCGACAAGATGCGCGAGTTTGAGCATGTAGATCATGCCGACGGTGATCGGACGATCGAAACGATCGCCGCTGCGTCCGTCGCGCAGCCACGCCTTACCATCCGCGGGCAAGCCCGCATCCTGTAACCAATCTTCGATATCTTCGGCGGTCGCACCGTCGAAGACCGGCGTCGCGATTTGGAAGCCGAGCATGCGTGCAGCCCAACCGAGATGCGTCTCGAGAATCTGTCCGATGTTCATGCGTGAAGGCACGCCCAGCGGATTGAGCACGATATCGACCGGCGTCCCGTCCTCGAGATACGGCATATCTTCTTCGGGCAGTACCTTCGCGATCACGCCCTTGTTGCCGTGCCGCCCCGCCATTTTATCGCCTTGCAGAATTTTGCGTTTCTGCGCGACGTAAACGCGTACGAGATGGTTGACGCCGGGTGAAAGCTCGTCGCCGTTCTCACGCGAGAAAACTTTGACGTCGATGATCTTGCCTTTTTCACCGTGCGGAACTTTCAAGCTCGTATCGCGCACTTCGCGCGATTTCTCGCCGAAGATGGCACGGAGCAGGCGTTCCTCGGCGGTGAGTTCGGTCTCGCCCTTCGGCGTCACCTTACCGACGAGAATATCTTCGGGGCGCACTTCAGCGCCGATACGAATGATGCCGCGCTCATCGAGATCCTTGAGCGCATCCTCTCCGACGTTGGGAATGTCGCGCGTGATCTCTTCGGGCCCGAGTTTGGTATCGCGAGCCTCGCATTCATACTCTTCGATATGAATCGACGTGAAGCGATCTTCTTTGACCATGCGTTCGCTGATCAAGATCGCGTCTTCGTAGTTGTAGCCTTCCCACGGCATGAACGCCACGAGAACGTTTTGGCCCAACGCGAGCTCGCCTTCGTCGGAGGTCGGACCGTCGGCGAGCACTTGCCCGGCAACGACCTTCTCGCCCATCGTCACGATCGGACGCTGGTTGATGCACGTTCCGGCGTTGCTGCGCACGAACTTGAGCAGTTCGTAGGTCTTATCGCCGTCGGCGGTATCGAGAACGATGCGCGTCGCGTCAACTTCAACGACGGTTCCGGCTTCCTCGGCGACGACGAGGCTTCCGGAGTCTTTGGCGGCACGATATTCCATGCCCGTGCCGACGATCGGCGCTTGCGGACGCAACAACGGCACCGCCTGTCGCTGCATGTTCGCACCCATCAACGCGCGGTTTGCATCGTCGTGTTCGAGGAACGGAATCAGCGCCGTCGCGACCGAGACGATCTGCTTGGGCGAGATGTCCATGAGTTCGACGCGCCCGGCCGGCTCTTCGATGTCGTCGCCACGATGGCGGCACACGACCGTTTTGGCGAGAATCGTTCCATCGGGCGCCAACGGCGTGTTGGCCTGACCGATTATGAACTCTTCCTCGACGTCGGCGGTGAAGTAGCGAATTTCATCGGTAACGCGACCGTCGCGAACGATGCGATACGGCGTTTCGATGAATCCGAGACTATTGACGCGTCCGTACGTAGCGAGCGAACCGATCAGACCGATGTTCGGGCCTTCCGGCGTTTCGATCGGGCAGATGCGACCGTAATGCGAGGTGTGGACGTCGCGCGCTTCAAAGCCGGCGCGTTCGCGCGAAAGACCACCCGGCCCGAGCGCGGAGAGGCGGCGTTTATGCGTGAGCTCGGCAAGCGAGTTGGTCTGATCCATGAACTGCGAGAGTTGGCTGGATCCGAAGAACTCTTTGATCGCTGCGACGACCGGCCGAATATTGATGAGCGCCTGCGGCGTCACCGATTCGATCTCTTGCGTCGTCATGCGTTCGCGCACGACGCGCTCGAGGCGCTGTAAGCCGACGCGGAATTGATTCTGCAAGAGCTCGCCGACGGTGTTGACGCGGCGATTCCCTAAGTGGTCGACGTCATCGGGTGAGATATCGCGAACCGCAACGCGGCAGAGCCGACGCACGATGGCGATGAAATCCGCACGCGTGAGCCCCGGAGCGCCTTCGGGCCGATAGCTGAACGGTTCGAACTCATCGACTTCGAACTCGCTGCGGTCGCCTTCGACGGTGAGCAGCGAGAGGTTCAGCCCCTTCTTCTCGCTCTTCGCACGGATGCGCGAATCCTTCTCCGGGTTGAGAATGCGATAATGCAGTTTCGAGGTAACTTTGAAACGCCCGACTTTCCCGAGTTCGCACTTGTTTTCATCGAACAATAAGGTGCGAATGAGTTTCTCGGCATCTTCGTGCGACGTGAACGGTTCGCCGTAACGCAGCGCGCCATAGACCGCTTCGAGCGCGCTCTCGCGATCCACGGTGTCGCCGTCTTCGATCAGCGTATTGAGAATGAGGTTATCGGGGCTCGCATCGGGGAAAAGACGATCGAAGAGCTCGCGCAATTCGGCGGCGCGATCGCTCGTCTGCTGCTTCTTCTTCAGGCCGCGGGGTGCGCGTCCGAGCGGGCGCGAGGTCCCGTCGTCGACGCGACGGCGCGGATAGGTTCCGGCGAAGAGCTTGAGAATCGCCTCGTCGGAGTTCCAAACGCAATTGCGATGATAGAGCGCGCTGAGTTTTGCCGCCGCAGCCGCGCGCTTGCTCTTATCACCCAGCTCGACGACGAGGTCGAACGCTTCACCGCGCGCGATACGGTTCGGGAAAATCGTAGCAAAGACGTCGCGAACTTGGCGCTCGTGCTGCGACTGCGGCCGCGGCACTTCGATGGCATCGCTCGCAGCGGTCGCCTGGCGTCCGATACCCTTCCACGGGAACATATCGGCGCAAGCACGGAGAACTTTCTCGATATACGGGCGGGTAAGACCGTCGTCGTCGTAGGCCGATGCCGGCGCATCGTCGAGCGGAAAATGCTCGGGCGACGATACGGCGCGAAGAAACGCGATCATCGAGACCGCTCGGCTCTTGTCGAACGAAACGTTGATCGAACCGAACCGGTCGCCTTCGTCGCTGGCACCGGCGAAGAACTTCACCCACGCACCGCGCTTGGGAATGATCTTCGCGGTGTAGCCTTTGCCTTCGGCGGGCTTGGCCTTTTCGACGAGGAAACCCGGCGAGCGCACCAATTGGCTCACGATCACGCGCTCGGCGCCGTTGATCATGAAGGTGCCCTTGTCGGTCATGAGCGGGAAATCGCCCATGAAAATCTCTTGATCGGGGATGCCTTTGATTTCGCCGGATTCGGCGGTAATGAGACGCACGCGCACGCGCAGCGGCGCGCTGTAGGTCATATCCCGCTCGCGGCATTCTTCGATCGAGAACTTCGGTTCGCCGAGCGAATGCTCGCCGAACATCAGGATCAAGTTGCCGGTAAAATCTTTAATCGGCGAGATCGCCGCGAACGCCTCGGCGAGTCCCTCGGTCTTAAACCATTCGAAGCTCGCCTTCTGCAGTTCGATCAGGTTCGGGAGCTCGAGGACGTGGGGAATCTTCGAAAAGGAGTGGCGCGAACGCTTCGGGCCCGGATCGACCGGGACTTCGACGGTGAAGGCGCCGGTGGGCATCGGAAAATGCGAGGCCATGGGGGTACTCTTCCCCTCGCCTCCGGAGCGTTTTCCCTTCGCCTTCGTCCCCCCGCTGCTCGTCGTCGTTGCGGATTTCGCTGCCTTCGTCGTCGCCATTCGTTCTCTCTTTGTTACCTTGTCCAGACAGGGGTGGGGCACGTGTCCTTCGCGAATCTCGCGCAACATCAAAGCACGAGCTGATCCGGCCGGTCGGATGGGCTCGCGCTCTCTTTGTGGCTTACGCGCCGAAGGGCATAGGCGATTAACGTATCAAAGGACGCCAAAGGAGTCAAGGCCCCCCAGCGCGACGCCCTAGCCTGCGGCGAGAGCCAGGAAGTTCGCGACCAGGGCCTCCCCGCACTCGCTGAGCACGGATTCCGGGTGAAACTGCAGCCCGAAGCAGCGCTTGCCGGTCACCGCGATCCCCTGAAGCACCCCATCGGAGCTCCGGGCGTGGATCTCGATCCCCGCCGGCAGCGAGCGCTCCTCGAGCGCCAGCGAATGGTAGCGCGTCGCCTGGAAAGGGTTCGGGAGGTCGACGAAGAGCCCGCGCCCCTCATGGCGGATCGCGTCGGTCTTCCCATGCATCGGCCGCGGAGCGTGGATCACCCTCGCCCCCAACGTCTCGCCGATCGCCTGCTGCCCCAAGCAGATGCCGAGCGTCGGGAGATCGCGTTCGAGCGCTGCGGCGATGAGGCGCGCCAGCATCGGCGTGTCGCTCGGCCGGCCCGGCCCCGGGCCGATCGCCATCCCGTCGACCTCGGCGAGCGTCGCCACCCCAAGTTGCGGATCGTCGGCATGCACGAACCGTACGGTCGCGCCCTGCGATGCCAGCAAGTGTACGACGTTATACGAAAACGAGTCGTAATTATCGACGAAAAGCAGATTCATCGAGCGGAGACTTCCTCTTGAAGATCGAGCACTTCCCGCGCGATGCGCGTCTTCTGGAAGATCTCGGCATACTCCGACTCGGGAACGCTGTCGGCGACGATGCCCGCCGACGCCTGCCACCAAATGTTGCCGTCGGCAGCATGGAGACTCCGCAGCGTGATACAGGAATCGAAATCGCCCTCGAAGCTCCAGCGTCCGACGCTCCCGGCATAGAAGCCCCGCGTTACCGGCTCCCACGCGTCGATCAGCTCCATCGCGCGAATCTTCGGCGTACCGGTCACCGTTCCGGCGGGAAATCCGGCGGCAAAAAGATCGAGCGCATCGCAATCCTCGCGTAACTCGCCGACGCAATCCGATACGATATGCATGACGTGGCTATAGCGTTCGATCTGCAGCAACTCTTCGACGCGAACGCTGCCGAGTTTGCAGACCGATCCGAGGTCGTTGCGGCCGAGATCGACCAGCATGACGTGTTCGGCCCGTTCTTTCTCGTCGGCAAGCAGTTCCGCCGCGATCCGCGCGTCGCTCTCGGGAGTTGTTCCGCGCGCACGCGTGCCCGCAAGCGGACGGATGCGTGCCCGTCGGCCGTCGAGTCGCACGAGAAATTCCGGCGAGGCCCCGAAGAGCGCGCCGAATTCCGTATCGACGAAAAACATGTACGGCGAGGGGTTCCGTCGGCGCAGCGCACGGTAGCAATCGAGCGGTTCGCCCTCGAACTCCGCGCGGAAGCGAATGCCGAGTTGGAGTTGATAGACCTCGCCGTCCTCGATCGCTTTTTGCGCGCGATCGACCAGCGCGAGATACCGAGAACGATCCATGCTCGCCTGCATCGTTCCGCGCGCCCGAAAGGGAGCGGGAAGCGAGGCGCGTGCGGCGAGCAATCGCTCGATATATCCGTCGATACGCGCCTCGAGATCGGCGCCTTCGTCGTCGCAGCACCAGATCGTCAACGCGTGCGTGTAGTGGTCGAAGATCAACCATGTGCCGGGAATCGCGACGATCGCGGCCGGCATCTCCGGAGGGTCGGAACGGCGCGCCTGCAAGCGAGCGTTTGCGCGCGCGGCATCGTAGGAAAATGCGAGCAGCGCGCCGCCGCCGGGAGCCGCATCGGCGGACGGCCGATGTGCATCGACGAAGGCACGAATCTCGTCGTACATCGTCGCCGTGCTTTCAAAATGCTTCGCCGCGCGATAATCGCAGCCGATGAAGGAGAAACGCGAGAGCGTACCGCCCGCGGCGACGCTCTCCAACAGGCAACTCGCACCGGCTTGCGCGAGCGCACGGTAGGCGAGAATCGGCGTGAGCGTATCGGATGCGATCGTGCGCGTCCGAACGATGGGAGGGTGACTCGATCGCACTATGGTTTCAGGGTTGGGTTTTCTTGAGTTATGCGCGCGGCAAATGCGGGCGGCAACACATCGAGAATCGCCCCGACATCGCTTGCCGACATCAGCGAAAAGATCTTCGCGACGTACGGAACCGGCAGGCGCTGGACGACCTTCGCGGCATTGCTTGGATCCATCGCGGCCCAGTCGGCGGCAACGCGACGATCGTCGGGGGTTGCCGAAGCGGCGAGGTCGGAGCCTGCGGCTGCACTCGTCGCACCAAAGGCGCCCGGCGAAGCCGTCGGTGCAACGCTTGGGGCGGCAGGCTTCGCATGCGTTTGCGCGACCTGCGTGTCGAGTTGCACGACGCGCGCCTTCAGCGCCGCGGTGCTCTTCTGCGCCGCTGCCAGCGAGCGCTGCGCGTCGGCGAGTTGCGCCTGGAGGGTCACGATCTCGTGATTGCGACGCGCTATCAGTTGATTCTGCGCGGCGAAATGGAAGGGAGCGGCGACGACGGCAAAGCGCGACCCAAGCGTATTCCAGAGCGGTGAGAGCGGCCCCGAGAGGATCGCCGCACGCGACGGCGGCCAGATGAACGCGCCGAGGATGGCGAGAATCGCGACCAACGGCAGGATGATCCGTCCCACGGGAAAGGGTTTACGACGCTGGCGTGTGACGATCACCGTAGGCCTCCAATCTCTGCATCCAACGCCGTCCGACGATCGTCGTGACGCGCGTTGCCGTCATCGAGTTCGTTTTGCTCGCGACGCATTTCGTCGGCGCGAAAGGCATCCCGCGCATGCTCTTTGAGGGTTTCCACGACTTTCCTTCGCTTCATCGCTTCGTGGAGGGAGTACATCGCGGCGTCGAGTTCGCTTTTCCGCCGGTCGAGATCGCGTTTCGCTGCATCCATCGCTCGGTCGAGATAGCTGATATGTCCATAGAGCAAGACGAGTTCGTCGGTCTTGAGGCGCGCGTGCTCCTCCCGGAGGATCCGCGAGTGCTCGGCGAACTCCGCATCGAGGCGCCGAAATTCGGCGCGCGCAGCATCGTGGGCGCGCTGCGCGAGGGCGACGAGGCCCTGCTCGCGCTCGACCGCTCGTTTGCGTTGCACGAGCACGGGGTCGAGACGGAAACGGAAGGTGGCCACGGTTATACCACGCTCATCAACGATGCCAGCGTCGCGCCATACTCCGAATGCTCGTACATTCCTTGCCGCAGGAAGTGCCGGATCGATTCCACTTTCGCAAGCGCGAGATCGATGCGCGGGTTACTACCCGCGACATACGCGCCGATATTGATGAGATCTTCAGCCTCGCGATAGGTCGCCATTAACTCGCGAATCGCCGAGCATGCCGCTAAATGATTTTCATCGGCGACGTCGGGCATTACTCGGCTAATGCTTTCGAGCACGTCGATCGCGGGGTAATGGTTCGCCGATGCGAGCTTCCGGGAGAGCACGATATGCCCGTCGAGAATCGAGCGAACCGCGTCGCTGATCGGCTCGTTCATATCGTCGCCGTCGACGAGCACCGAGAAAAGACCGGTAATGCTCCCGCGGCTTGCGGTTCCCGCCCGTTCCAGCAAGCGCGGCAAGGTCGCGAAGACCGAGGGGGTATAGCCGCGCGTCGTCGTCGGCTCCCCGATAGCCAGCCCGACCTCGCGCTGCGCCATTGCAAAGCGGGTGACCGAATCCATCATGAACATCACGTCGAGCCCGAGGTCGCGGAAATACTCGGCGACCGTCATCGCGACGAATGCCGCTTTAATACGCACGAGCGCCGGCTGATCGCTCGTCGAAACGATGACCACGCTCCGGCGCAGCCCTTCGTCACCGAGATCGCGCTCGAGGAAATCGCGCACCTCTTTCCCGCGTTCGCCGACCAGCGCGATGACGTTCACATCGGCGGCAGTATTGCGGGCGATCATCCCGAGGATCGTCGATTTCCCGACACCGGAGCCCGCGAAGACGCCGACGCGCTGCCCTTTCCCGCAGGTCAGCAAGCCGTCGATTGCGCGGATGCCGAGCGGAAGTGCCTCCGATATCCGCCGGCGTTGCATCGCTGCCGGTGGATTCGCCGTCACCGGCGCGAGTTTTAGTGAGTCGATCGGCCCCTTGTCGTCGATCGGATTTCCAAGCCCGTCGAGCACGCGCCCGAGGAGATCGTCACCGACGCGAATTTGCAACGGCTTTCCGCAGGCGGAGACATCGCTACCGGCACCGATGCCCGCGAGATCCCCCAACGGCATAATCAGCACGCGATTGTCGCGAAAACCGACGACCTCGGCGAGGACCGGATCGGCGTTGCGACGATAGCGAATCCAACAGGTCTCTCCGACCGCCATCGCCGGGCCGTTGCTCTCGATCACGACGCCGATTACCTGCGAAACACGTCCATTCTGGCGCATGCAATCGACGTCGTGAAGGGCGTCGAGGTAGCGATCGGCGCGAAACGCGAGCGCTTCCATCGTCAGATCGCCGTCGCCGTTATCTCGGGCAGGTCGTCGGAAGGGACGAGCGCACCGCGAACCTCCCGTATCTGCGTGGTGATTTTTGCATCGATCGTTCCCGAATCGCTCTCGAGCATCACTCCGCCGCGATCGACGCGTTGATCTTCGATGAGCCGAAGGTGTTCGAAATCGCCGGCGGCGAGCAGGCGCTCACGGTACGCTCGCATCACCTCCATGTCTTCGGGGTTGACGCGAATCGTAATGTCGTTGCGCCCCACGGCACGGGTGAGTGCGGCGCGAACCGTTTCGACCACGAACTGATCGTCCTGCGCGATTTCGTGATGGATCACACGCTCGGCAGCGCCAAGCGCGAGACGCACCAACTCGGGTTCGGCACTGCGTAAAAAGCGATCGCGATCTTCGCGAACCGCTTCGATGAGGCCGTGCAGCAGCGTCAATAGTTCGTTGATCTCGGCATCGACGCGCGCGATCCCCTCCTCGCGCCCCGCCTCGCGGCCCTCGCTTCGCGCCGCCTCCGCAATCGCATCGCGCTCGCCGCGCGCTTGTTCGAGGAGCGCGCTAGCGGTACGAAACGCTCCCTCTAAAATCTCGCGGGCGCTTCCTTTCGCTCGCTCCAAGGCCGCACTCGCCTCGGCGCGCAGCGCATCCCAATCGATAACCTCGACGTGCGCTTCGGGCGCGTCGCTTCCTAAACGATCCTCTTCTCCATCCTCAACGCCCTCGAGCCCGAGTTCGCGATGCTCTTCGACTGCCTCGGGGAACGGCCGCTCCTCGGGAATGCCGACGGCATAGGCCTTCTCGACCATCCGGGCCCCGCGTACAATTTTCCCCATCGAAAGCCTACGTCGATTCCACTAGACCAGTCGTTCGTCTTTCGCACCGCGAGCGATGACGATTTGGCCATTCTCCTCGAGCGTGCGAATGACGTCGACGATCTGTTGCTGCGCTTTCCCGACTTCGCGCATGCGCGTCGGGCCCAGCACCTCGATCTCTTCCTTGAGCATCTGTCCGGCGCGGGTCGACATATTTTTGTAGACGCGCGCGAGCAAATCTTCGTTGGCAACTTTGAGGGCGAGCGCGAGCTCTTTCCCATCGACTTCCTTGAGAATGCGCTGAATCGAGCGATCGTCGAGATTGATGATATCTTCGAAGACGAAGAGCAGGTTCTTGACCTCTTGCGCCAATTCGGGGTCGCGTTTGGTAAGCCCGTCGAGGATGTTTTTCTCGGTCTCGCGATCGACGAAATTCATGACCGACGCCAGCGATGCTACGCCGCCCGCTTTGGAGAAATCGGCGCCGCTGATGAGGAGACGACGGCCGAGTAATTCGTCGAGTTGCTCGAGCACTTCGGGAGCGGTCTTTTGCAAGATCGCAATCCGCATCGCAACGTCGGCCTGCAACTCCGGCGTCAACGCGGAGATCACCGCACCCGCCTGCTCGGGTTGCATGTATACGAGGATGAGCGCGATCGTCTGCGGATGCTCGTCTTGGATGAACTGCAGTAATTGCGCAGGCTCGGTATTCTTGATGAGTTCGAGCGGATTGCCGTGTTTGAGCGCCGCGAAGAGGCGGCTGGTCATATCGTCGGCTTGCCCCGCGCCAAACGAACGTTCGAGGATCTCCTTCGCGTATTCGATACCGCCCTCGTTGATGTATTTGAGAGCGATCGCGCGCTGGTAGGCTTCCTGAATGACGGCATCGCGTTTTTCCAGCGAGACCGTCGGAATCTTGGCGATCTCCAAGACGATGCGCTCGACTTCGTCTTGGCGCAAGAATTTAAAGATCGTCGCCGAGAGTTCGAGCCCCAGCGTGATCAAGAGAATTGCGGCTTTCTCCGGCCCCGAGATCTCCAGCGACTCGTTGTCGCCGAACGGCATCGGTGTTTCGGGGAGTCCCGTGTTGGAGAGGTTGACGATCGGTGAATCCATCTCGCTTCTCGCTCGCTACTCGGCCAGCCAGAGCTTGACGAGCTTGCCGATACTATCGGGGCTCTCTTGCGCCACGGTCGTTACGTACTCGATCATCTGCTCTCTCGTCATATCGGCAGTGGAGCGCATCGGTGCGCTAAGGCCCGGGGCGCCTTCGAGGAGCGGGTGCTCTTCAAAGGGCGGCAACTCGTCGGTAAGACTGGAATCGAAGGACGGTAGATCGGTGCTCGGAACGAACTTCGATTCGCGTGCGCGCGTCGCCATGAAACCGATGAGACCGAGCAACCCAAGCCCGCCGATAGCGAGCAAGACCCAGAGCGGGATGCCCAAGACCGTGGTCACGCCGCTGGGAACGCTCCGCTGCGCC
Source organism: bacterium (assembly GCA_021794175.1). Classification (GTDB taxonomy): domain Bacteria; phylum Vulcanimicrobiota; class Vulcanimicrobiia; order Vulcanimicrobiales; family Vulcanimicrobiaceae; genus JABEUX01. The sequence continues at coordinate 6,869 of JAJYRI010000008.1, read as the reverse complement.
AGGGCGGGGTTGAACGGAATAGCCTCGACGCTTACCTGATCGCCGGCAGCGAGATCGAGCCCGGCCGCAGCGATAACGACATTGCGGATCTGCGTAACGTTCGCCGGCGTAAGCACGTAGGGCGCCGCAGCGACCGCGGGGGCGCCGGGGGCCGTCGATGTCTGCGGGGTCGAGTTCACGAGTACCGCGACGCTGGTCTGCAGCACTTTCCCCGGTGCATCGATGTGTTTGACATTCTGCACCGAGATATCGTAATTCGTCGTCGTCTTCGATTTATTATATCGGCCGTTGGTCGTCGCGTTTTGCAGCGCTTGATAGGTGCCGATATTGCTCGTCGTTCCCGGAACGCCGACGGCGGCGCGCTGCACCGGCTGCGTGCCGTTATAGGATTCGCGCGAGCTCTGTTGCGAGAGCACGGTGCCCGCAGGAGCGTAGACCTTCCCATCGGAGCTATTGACGTCGAACGACATCTTCGTCGAGACGCGAGCGACGGCGCGACCTTTGCCCAAGGTACTGTCGAGCATCGACTGAATGCTCTGCTGCAGGCTCGACTCGTAGCGCTCTTTCGCAACGAGTTGCTCCTGCGTGAGCTGCAGGGCGTTATCTTGCGCCGAGGCCCCGCTTGCTGCGACGGGCGTCGGGAGGAGGATCTGCCCGTCTTGATTCACGATGGTGACGTTGACGGGTTTCAGCCCTTCGACGGAGCGTGCGACGAGCATCGTAATGCCCTGTACCTGCGAACCGTCGAGCCCTTGGCCGGGGCGCAGTTTGATAGCGACCGAGGCTGTGGTCGGTTCCTGCGAATCGCTATACAGGGTGTGATCCGGCGTGACGATGCTGACGCGCGATGCTTCGACGGGGGTGAGTCCGTCGATCGTCCGTTCGAGCTCGCCTTCAATCGCGCGCGTTTTATCGATCCGCTCTTGAAACTGCGTCATGCCGAAGTTCGTGCGGTCGAAAATTTCGTAACCGACGCCCGCGCCCTTGATGAGCCCGGAGCCCGCAATCGCGATGCGCTCCGCGCTGACGTCGGCGGAAGGAACCGATATCGTCTTTCCGTCGAGCGAAATATGATAGGGAACTTTATCGGCCTTGAGATGGCCGAGCACCGCATTGGCGTCGCTCGACGAAAGATTCGAAAAGAGCGTCGAGTAGGACGGACCGCGACCGAAAACGAGCGCGCCGAGTGCGACGAGTGCGAGAATACCCGCAATCGCTCCGCCGGTGACGAGCGCGCGCCCTTGTCTGCTCTGTCCTGCCCAGAAATTCAGGATTCGCGCTTGCAGGGTCGCGAGTATCGCTCGCAGTTGCTCCACGACGTGTCCTCTTTACTCTACACTCAGGCAGCCGACCCTGGCTGTGCTCGCTCCACGTCCCTGTTGGAGCGTCCCTATTCGCATTCCGAGGTCTGCGTATAGGTCATTAGGTACGTCTATTATCCGCACTCTCCACAGGCCCTTCGTCGTCCTTCGTCAATTTTAAGAGAAATCGAGCAGCATCAAGGCTCGGTCAAGCGTTGATTAACGCCTCGCGCTCCGGGCCGACCGAGAAGACCTCGATCGGCAACCCGACCAACGCTTCGAGCCGAGCGATATAGCGACGGGCGGCGTTCGGGAGCTCTTCGGGTCGACGCGCCCCGCTGATATCCTCGGCCCATCCCTCGAGATACTCGACCTCGGCCCGAAAATCGGGATGCGATGCCTCCGAGATCGTCGCTTCACGCTCGCCGAGTCGGTACCCGGTCACGATGCCGATGCGCTCGAACCCGGAGAGAACGTCGAGCTTCGTCAACGCGACAGCGTGCGCGCCGTTGATCGCGGCGGCATAGCGAGCGGCGACGGCATCGAACCAGCCGCAGCGCCGCGGACGTCCGGTGACGGTACCGAACTCCCGTCCCGCTTCCCGCAGCCGGTCGCCGGCGGCATCGAGCAGTTCGGAAGGGAACGGCCCCGCTCCGACGCGCGTCGTGTACGCCTTGAGAATCCCGATGATCCGACCGACGGCGCTCGGCCCGACGCCGAGCCCGGTACAGATCCCGCCGGCGGTACACTGCGAGGACGTTACGTACGGATAACTTCCGAAGGAGATATCGAGCAGCGTCCCTTGCGCGCCTTCGGCGAGAATGCGTTTCCCGGCGGAAAGGCGCGTGTGAATGTAGCCCACGCCGTCGACGATCGCCGCGCGCAGGCGCGCTGCCGCCGCGAGCATGCGCTCCTCCATTTCGGCGAAGTCGGGGAGGATCGAGGGATCGCGCAGCGCGCGCTCGTGCGCGCTGCGAATCGCTCGGAGGCAACTGCGAAAACCAGCCTCGTCGAGCGTCTGCCCCAGCGTAACGCCGACGCGCGAGACTCGATCGGCGTACGCCGGGCCGATGCCGCGGCCGGTGGTGCCGATGCGCTGTGCACCGCGCGCTTGCTCCGAGGCCTGATCGAGGACGCCGTGATCCGGCAGCACGATATGGGCGCGGTCGGAGAATTTCACGCGCTCGATATCGACACCGACCTCGGAGAGCCGCGCGAGTTCGTCGAGCGCGCCTTCGAGATTCACCACGCATCCCGAGCCGACGAAGAGTTCGACCGTCGGGTGCAACGCAGCCGACGGAACCAGGCGCAGCGCGAGTTTTTTCTCACCGACCTCGATGCGATGGCCGGCGTTATCACCGCCGCCGAAACGCGCGACCACGTCGTAGTTGCGCGCATACCAATCGACGATCCGGCCCTTGCCTTCGTCACCCCACTGCATGCCGAGCACGGCATCGATCCGTCCGCTCATTGACTGCGGAACTCCAAATCCGCACCGCTACCCATCGGTATCTCCGGTTTTCCTTCGAACGAGGTCATGACGAACTCCGAAAAAAGTGCATTGGGCCAACCGAAATTGGGTCGAGTAAAATGCTTGGGATCGTTGGGATCGAACGATTCGTGGAGCAAATGATCTCCCGGATCGCTGGCGAGCAGTTCGTTGAGGACATCTTGTTTTTCGGTCTGCGATCGTGCGGTCAACCCCTGCATGATCAACGCGAGCGGCCATATCCAGTGATCGGGGGTGTGGAAGCTGCCGATACCCGAGGCGTACCGACCCGAATAAAATGACGGGTTATCGTCCGAGAGCAGAAACCGGCGCGTATTTTGATAGTACACGTTCGATTTCGACGTGTACCCGATATAGGGAGCGGAGAGAAGGCTCGGGATATTGGCATCGTCGGTGAGAATCGCGTGCCCGAGGCCGTCGACTTCGTAGGCGTAGATATATCCGTATTTCGGAACGAAGACGAGCCCGTACGTTTGAATGCCGCGCTGCACTTCATCGCGTAACGCATCGGCGGAGCGCGCGAGAATTACGTTGCGATAAACGTTACGCTCGATATCGGCGATGTCTCCAAGCGCTACGACGGCGAACATCTCCGATGGAATGAGGTAGTTGTAGTAACAGGCATCGTCCGATGGGCGGAACCCCGTCCAAATCATTCCCGTATAGGCGACCGGACGTCCCTTCCCTCCGTCGGCGAGCTCGGGTTCGGTATAATGCGAGTCCCGCGGATGGTCCTGTTCGCGCTCCATGGTATCGAGAATATCTTCGAGCGCCTTCTCCATATCGGGGGTGAAAATCTTGGTATCGCCGGTCGTCTTCCAATAGCTCCACGCCAGCGTCACCGGATAGGCGAGCGAATCGAGTTCGAACTTCTGCTCCCAAACGCGATAGTCGAGCGTGAATGCATTTGCGTACGGGTCGATCTGAATGTACTTCGCCATGCGCGCCAGGATCGCGCGCAGCAACTTCCGGACGCTGGGATCCTGCTTGGCAAAGAAAAGATAGGGACGCAACTGCGCGCTTGCGTCGCGCAACCACTCGGCGGGAATATCCCCGGTCTTTACGTAGGCCGTACCATCGGGGGCGTATTCGGCGAGCGTCGTCGTATCGAGCAGTGCGGCCCGAAACATCTCTTGTAAGTGCGCGTTGGGGCTGCGAAAGTCGGTTGCCGCCGCTTCGATCGACGGCAGTTGCAGAGCGCTGCCGCTCGTCGAGAGCAGCGCTGCGACCGTCAGCATCGCAAAGAACCCGGCGAGAACCCGCCGCATCACGATAGCCGCTCGCCGAGTATCGTCACGTCGCCGAGGGCCGCAGCCTCCGCTCGCAATATCGGTTCGTAGGAGACGATTGCAAGCGAACGCGGTCCGCGCTCGCGCATCGCCCCGAGCAGAAAACGCATTCGGTCGAGGTCGTCGATCCGGTCGCAGACGACGAGCAGGTCGCGGCCGTCGACCGGCCGGGAGAGATCGGTGAGAAAGCGACGGGCGGCAGCATCGCCGCCGATTGCGAGGAAATCGATCTCGCACGGCGTCTGAACGCAGCGAACGAAATCGGCGAGAAAGAAGAGCGAAGGGCCGATCTCGGCGACGGCAATCGGAGCGCTCCCGTCGTAGCTCCGGTCGACGCTACGCGCAAGCGCGAGCGTTCGCTCGCTGCGTCGAAGGTCGGGTGATACGCTCGTCATGAGCCGCCTGCTACGACTCCGCTCCACCTTTCTCCGCTTGCAACGGCAGCAGGATTTCGAAGCGAGCGCCGCCCCGAGGAGCCTCGCCGACGCGCACCTCGCCCCCCACTCTGGAGACGATGCTTTCGACGATTGCGAGCCCGAGCCCAAAGCCGCGGCTCTCGTCGCTTCCCAATCTCGTGCCGCGTTGAAAAATGCGCTCGCGCTGCTCGAGCGGAATTCCCGGCCCGTCGTCGTCGACGCGCAGACGCGCGAACGGCGGACGGCGCGCGAGACCGACGCGGATCCTCCCGCCGCGGCGGCCGTGGACGACGGCGTTTTGGAAGAGATTCAGAACGACGTGCATCGCGGCATCCTCATCGAGTGCGACCGCCAGGCTCGGAAGCGCGCGATGCTCCAAGCGCGCCTCCGCGCGCGATATCGCGGGCTCCATCGATCGCATCGCGTGACGAATGACCGCGGCGAGATCGCAGCAGGCGTCGGCGAGATGGAGCGCGCTGCAATCTAGAAGCGAGAATTCCAACACTCCATCGACCAGGCGTGCCATGCGTAGCGTCTCGGCCTGCGCGATCTCAAGAAATCTGCGCGTCGTCGGTGCGTCGTGGCGAGCGTCGAGCAACGTCTCGATGTACCCGCGGATCGAACTCAAAGGCGTCCGGAGTTCGTGCCCCACCGCGGAAAGAAAGGCGACGCGCTCGCGTTCGCGTTCGCCGCGCTCGATCGCTTCGCGCAATGCCGCAGCCGGATCGCGTGCAAGATCGGCGGGGGCAACGTAGCTCCATCCGACTTCGACGGGCAGATCGAGCCGTGCGTGCAGACGCGCGGCGATGCGTTCGAGCGCGCCGCGGAGATCGACCGGGAGCGCCACGCGACGCGATTCGCCCGAGCGCCCGCGGACGTCGAGATAGGCGATGAAATCCTCGCTATCGCCCGGGTGCGCCAGCCGATCGCTCGCACGAAGCAACGTCCGCGCCGCTTCGAGAAAGAGCGCCTCGGCGCGCCGTTCCAAGGCGCGCGAGCGCCGCCGACCTTGGCGCAATGCCATCGCACCGATCTCCGGAACGCGCCAAAGCAACAAGGGGCGGACGCGTCCGGTGCCGGGCGACGTGCCGGCGAGAGCCGCCGGATTTCGTTCGCAGCGTTCCACGTTACGGCGGAACGAACTTATATCCGAAACCATGAACGCTGCGCAGCGTCGCGCGTAACCGCGCGTGCCCCTCCAGACGCGCGCGCAACCGGCTGACGTGAACGTCGACCGTTCGTTCGTCCCCGACGAAGGCGCCTCCCCAAACGCGATCGATCAACGATTCGCGCGCGATAGCGACGCCGGGGTGCCGCGCGAGCTCGAGCAACAGCGAAAATTCACGCGGCTTGCAAGCGAGATCCTCGCCTTGCATGCGCACCTCGCGCGCGGCGACATCGATCTCCAAATCGCCGAAGCGTAAAACGCGATCGACGGCAAGCTCGGCGTCCAAACCGTGACGACGGAGAATCGCCCGAACGCGCGCGACCAGTTCGCGCGGCGAGAACGGCTTCGCTACGAAATCATCGATCCCCAATTCAAAACCCAACAAGCGGTCGATCTCGCCGCTCCGTGCGCTCAGCACGAGGATCGGCAAGGAGGCGCGCAACGCGCGCGCTCGGCGAGCGACCTCAAAGCCGTCGAGCCCGGGAAGCCCCAAATCGAGAACGATCAGGTCGCAGCCCTCGCGCACTTTGCGGATCGCGCTGAGTCCGTCGGCGACGCCGACGCCTGCAAAGCCTTCGCAAGCCAGATGGTGGAGGATAAGCTCGCGAATCGCCTCATCATCTTCGGCAACGAGCACCGTTCGCTTCATCACATCGCATCCGATTCCCAGGGTCGAGAGCGGCGTGACACGAGCGCGGCATTTTACTCGCAGCCGTGATCGACACGGTCGATGCGGGGTGGGCGATGTGGGGCAGACGATTTGGGGCAGGCTCGCTAAATCCTTGAGTTCATCGCTCGCCCGCCCCACATCGCCTGCCCCGCTCACGACGCTCCGTATCGCCCGCGCCGCATTGCCCGCGCCGCGAACAGGTAAACCGCGACGACTCGCGAGCGCTCGACGGAACGCCACGCCTGCCTCGATCGCGAGCGGCTACCCTCCGGAGGGAATCGCCGCCTCGATGCCTTCAAGCGCACCGTCGCGGAGCGCCGCTTCGCGGAGAATCGAGTAGATCAGCGAGGCTGGGAAACCGCGACGCTCGAGCGATCGCGCCAGACTCGGGTAACTCGCTTGCGGCTGCGCGCGACGAAGCTTTGCGAGCGCTTCGAGACAGCGCTCGTGCTCGGAGAGCGGCGCATCGGCGACCGCACGGCGCGCGCACTCCGTATCGAGCCCGCGGCGCACCA
>JAJYRI010000060.1 GCA_021794175.1 bacterium | reverse complement strand
CATGCGCGAGAGCAGCGAACGTTTCGGCGTCATCATCTCCGACCTCACCGAACCGCTGGAAGATAGCCCGAGTAATATTCTCTTCAACGAGCAGGTCTTTGCGCTGATCAAAGCGCGATTGCTCGACGGCGGCATCTATGTGTTGCAGGCGAGCACGAGCGCATTTCACAATGCGTCGCTGCATGCGAAGATGGCGCGAACGTTGCGCCGCCACTATCGCAACGTTACGAGTTTCTCCCATCACGTACCGGCGTTCGATACCGAATGGGCGTTCCTGGCGTGCAGCGATCGCGTCGATCTCGCCGCTCTCGACGCCGAGAGCATCGCTGCGTACTGCGCGAAACTCCGCGGTGAGAGTTTCTTCTACGACGAACAGACGCATCGTCGCTTGTTCTCGCTTCCACTCTATCTGCGGCGGATGCTCGCCGCGCAAGGAGATACGTTTTTATGAGTCGGCTTCGTTATGAGGGCAAAGTCGCGGTCGTTACCGGGGGCGGCAGCGGCCTCGGTCGCGATATGGCCGAGTCGTTTGCGCGCGAGGGCGCGCACGTTTGCGTCATCGGACGCCGCCAAGAAAAACTCGACGAGGTGGTGCGGGGGATTGAGGCGGCCGGCGGCCGCGCCTTCGGGCTCTCCGCCGACGTGCGCGATGTCGCGCGTATCGAAGCGGTGATGAAGGAGATCGGCGAGCGCGCAGGGCGGATCGACGTGCTGGTCAATAATGCCGCGGGCAATTTCATCGCGCCCGCCGAGCAGCTCTCGCCGAACGGTTTCAAATCGGTCGTCGATATCGTCCTCCTCGGAACGTTCAACTGCACGCGCCTTGCCTTCGACATGCTCAAAGAATCGAAAGGTGCGATTCTCAACATCATCGCAGCGTATGCGTGGAGCGGCGAGCCCGGCGCGATTCATTCCGCCTCTGCGAAGGCCGGTGTCCTCGCAATGACGAGAACCCTCGCTTCGGAGTGGGGGCGCTACGGCATCCGCGCAAACTGCATCGCACCGGGACCGATTCACACCGAGGGTACCGATAAGAACCTGTGGAGCGTCGCCGACATCGAAGAGCGAGCCCGCAAGGCGGTGCCGCTCGGGCGACTCGGAGAGCCTGCCGACATCTCGCGCGCCGCGCTCTGGCTCTGCGGCGATGAAGCGCAGTGGATCAGCGGCGCCACGCTCGCCGTCGACGGTGCGCAGTGGCTCCACGGCGGCGCGTTCAACTTCCGCGGCGCGTATGAAGAGGCGATGGCGGCATTGGGTGGGGCACAAAAGCCATAGCGGAGGAGCCGCGCCCGGAGTACACTGCGCCCGTGTCTAGCGAGTCGTCGCGCTACCACTCCCACACGTGGGAGAAGGAAAAGTCGCGCTTCGTGGCCGTTCTCGATCTCAAGCTCGACTCCGTCGAACGTGGGCGAGCGGTGTTGCGCATGCCGTTCCGGGAAGAGGTTACCAACGGCACCGGTGCGGTACACGGCGGCGCGATCGTCTCGCTCTGCGACACCGCATTTTACGTGGCGCTCGCCTCGATCTACGGGCGCGAACAGAATACGACGACCGTATCGCTGCAATGCAACTTCCTCGCCCCCGCACTCGCGCCGCACGATCTCATCGCCGAGGCAAGCGTGATTCGTGCCGGGCGGCGTATCTGTTACGGTGAAGTTTTCGTGCGGAGCGGCGAGTCCGTCGTCGCACACGCCACGCTGAATTTCCTCAACACCGACCCCAAGGAGAAACAAAAGGCATGACCTCGGAACGGCGAACCGCGCTCTACGACGAGCATCTCGCTCTGCACGCACGCATGGTTCCCTTCGGCGGTTTCAGTATGCCGGTGCAGTATGCCGGAATCCTCAAGGAGCACGACGCGGTTCGGCATCGCGCCGGTCTCTTCGATCTCTCGCATATGGGGCAATTCATTCTTGAGGGAGACGACGTCGCGGCCTGGGCCGACCGCTTGAGCATCAACGAAGTCGGGACGATGAAGCCGTTCCAAGCGCGATACAATATTTTTTGCAATGCCGGCGGCGGCGCTCACGACGACGTCATTTTCTACCGCCTTCCGGATCGCTGGCTGCTGGTCGTGAATGCGAGCAACGCCGATAAGATGTGGGCGCATCTCAACGCGCATCGGAGCGGCGACGTACGCTTGCGCAGCCTTCACGGTGAGGCGGCGTTGATCGCCATCCAAGGTCCGTCGGCGGTCGCGATGCTGCAGAAGCACGTCGATATCGATCTCTCGGCGATAAAATATTACTTCTGCGCCGAAGCGAAGGTGGACGGCGTTCCGGTAACGCTTGCGCGCACGGGCTATACCGGCGAGGATGGCTTCGAACTCTTTCTGCCGGGCGAGAAAGCGTCCGCGATTTGGCGCGCGTTGCTCGCCGCACACGCGGGTGAAGGCCTGGTTCCCTGCGGTCTCGGAGCGCGCGACGTGCTGCGACTCGAGGCCGGCATGCCGCTCTACGGGCACGAAATGACCGAGGAGATCACCCCGGTCCAAGCCGGTCTTACGTGGGCGCTGAAGCTTGCGAAGCCGGAGTTTATCGGCAAAGACGCGCTCGCGAAGCAGCTCGAAGGCGACGCCTACTCCCGCATCGTCGGCCTGAAGATGGCCGGGCGCGTGGGCGCGCGCGAGGGCTATCCGGTCTTTGCCGGGAGCGCTCGCGTCGGAGAGATTCGTAGCGGGTCGATCGCCCCTGCGGTCGGGAATGCCAACATCGCGACCGCGTTGGTCGAAAAAAGCGCTGCAACCATCGGCACGAATCTCCAGGTCGAAGTGCGCGGCGAACGCCACGACGCCCTGGTGGTTGCGATGCCGTTTTATAAACGCCAAAAAGCCGAACGAAAGGGAGACCGGTGAATATTCCAAGCGACCTGCTCTACAGCAAAGAGCACGAATGGGCAAAAGTGGATGGTGAAATTGCGACGATCGGTATAACCGATTTCGCACAGGGTTCGCTCGGCGATATCACCTTCGTCGAATTGCCGAAAGTCGGTACCAAGGTCGAACAATTTGCCAACGTCGGGGTCATCGAATCGGTGAAGACCGTCTCCGATCTCTACACGCCGCTGGGCGGAGAGATCGTCGAAGTGAACTCGGCGATCGACGCCGATCCCGCCGCACTCAATAGCGATCCCTACGGTTCGGGTTGGCTCATGAAAATCAAACTGAGCGACGCGGCACAGACCCAGCAGCTACTCGACGCCGCCGCCTACGCCGATATCGCGCACGACTGATGGGCGCCTATACCCCGCACACGCCGCACGAGATCTCGCAGATGCTCGAACGTATCGGCGTGGGTTCGCTTGAAGAATTGCTGGCCGTTTCGCCGGAGATCGCTCCGAAGGCACCGCTCGACGTCGTTCCCGCGCTCCCCGAGTATCAGATCGAACGGCGCATGAAGGCCCTGGCCGCGCGCAACCGTGCCGACGAATACGCGTCGTTTCTCGGTGCGGGAGCCTACCGGCACTACGCGCCGCCGGCGATCGCGGCGCTCGCGATGCGCGGAGAGTTTCTCACCGCATACACGCCCTATCAGGCGGAGGTCTCGCAGGGATACCTACAGGCGATCTACGAGTGGCAGAGTTATATCTGCCTGCTCACCGGCATGGAGATTGCCAACGCGTCGGTCTACGACGGTGCGACCGCACTCGCCGAAGGCTCGATCATGGCGATTAATGCGACGGGACGGACGCGCCTGTTGGTTTCACGTGCCGTCGATCCGCGCTATCGCGCGGTGCTGCACACCTACTGCGGCGGTCTCGATATCGAGATCGACGAAATCGCGGTCGGCGCTGACGGGCGCACCGACGGCGCCTCCGTTCGCGCGGCGATCGAGGCGAAAACCTATGCTGCGGTCGTGCTGCAGAGCCCGAATTTCTTCGGTGTCATCGACGAAATCGATCCGCAGATGCGCGCTTCGATCGAGTCGAGCGGCACCGTTCCCATCGCGGTCGTCTCCGAAGCGATATCGCTCGGAGCGTTACGTTCGCCTGCAGAGTGGGGCGCGCAGATCGTCGTCGGCGAGGCACAGTCCTTCGGCGTCGCGCTCGCCTACGGCGGCCCGTACGTCGGCTTTATCGCCTCGACCGCCGAACACATGCGCCGTATTCCCGGCCGTTTGGTCGGTCGCAGCCTCGACAATCGCGGTCAAGCGGCGTTCACGCTGACGCTGCAGGCGCGAGAACAACACATTCGCCGCGAAAAAGCGACCTCGAATATCTGTACGAATCAGGCGCACTGCGCGTTGATCGCGACGATCTATCTCGCGTTGATGGGGGCGAGCGGCTTGCGCGATGTCGCCGGGCTCAATCTCGAACGCTCGCGCGAGTTGGCGACCGCCGTCAGCGGCGTTCCCGGCGTGAGCCTGCGCTTCGACGCGCCGTTCTTTAACGAGATCGTCGTGCGGGTTGGGAATGGAGCCGAAGTTCTGGCCGCGTTGCAGAAGCGCGGCGTCCTCGGCGGTGTCGACCTCGGGCGTTTCTACCCCGAGTACGCCGACTCGATTCTTATGACCGCAACCGAACTCACTTCCACCGGTGATATCGCCAAACTTACCGCCGCTCTTCGCGAGGTCGTTCATGTCGCAGCCCTCCGCTAATCGCCCTGCACCCGCGCTGATCTTCGAGACCGGTGCGCCCGGCCGCGCGACGGAATATGTCGAGCGTTCGCGCCCGCACGCCGAGTTTTTACCGCAGGAGTTCCTGCGTTCGGAGCTTCCGCTTCCGGATAACAGCGAACTCGACGTCGTTCGACACTTCACGCAGCTCTCGCAGCGCACGTTCGGCATCGACTTGGGGTTCTATCCGTTAGGGAGTTGTACGATGAAGTACAACCCGCGCATCAACGATGCGATGGCGAATCTCCCCGGATTTCGCGATCTCCACCCGTATACGCCCGACGACCTCGCACAGGGTTCGCTTGCGGTAATGTACGAACTCGAACGTAGTTTGAGCTCGATTTTCGGCATGGCGGCCTTCAGCTTAAACCCGTCGGCGGGCGCGCATGCCGAACTCGCCGCGCTGCTGGTCGCAAAAAAATACTTTAAAGATCGCGGCGAGAGCAAACGCACGAAGGTGATCGTCCCCGATACGGCGCACGGGACCAACCCCGCGTCGGCCGCAATGTGCGGCTTTAAGGTAATCTCGCTTCCCTCCGATGCACGCGGACGCGTCAGCCTCGAAGAGATCGAAAAGGTTCTCGGGGACGATACCGCGGTCTGCATGATGACCAACCCCAACACGTTGGGTCTCTTCGAGGATCATATCGCCGAGATCGCCGCGGCGGTTCACCGGGTCGGCGGCCTCATGTATTACGACGGAGCGAACGCGAATGCGATCATGGGCAACGTTCGCCCGGGTGATATGGGCTTCGATCTCATGCATCTCAACACGCACAAGACCTTCACGATCCCACACGGCGGCGGGGGTGCAGGGCACGGCCCGCTCGGCGTTGCCGCGCATTTAGTCGACTATCTCCCCACCCCCGTCGTGCGCGCGATTCCCGACGGGAAGGGCGATCTGCGTCGTGCGCCTTCCGACGGCATGCGTTTCGAACTCGATTTCGACCGCCCGAAATCGATCGGACCGATGCGCTCGTTCTGGTCGAATTTCGCGCATGCGGTTCGCGCCTTGAGCTATCTCTACGCCAACGGCGCCGAAGGTCTAAAATCGGTCTCGCAGCTCGCGGTGCTCAACGCGAACTATCTTCGCGTCGGCGTCTCGGAGTTTCTCGCGACTCCGTACCCGGAGATATGCAGACACGAATTCGTCGCCTCTGCCCAAGAACTCAAAAAAGAGACCGGCGTGCGCGCTCTCGATATCGCTAAGGCGCTACTCGATCGCGGCTTTATGGCCCCGACGGTTTATTTCCCGCTCATCGTTCCCGAGTGTTTGATGATGGAGCCGACGGAGACCGAATCGAAGGAGACGCTCGATCTCTTCATCGAGGCCTTGCGCGAAATCGTCGAAACGGCGAAGCGCGACCCGCAGAGCGTGATGGCCGCACCGGTCAATACGGTGGTCGGTCGGATTGACGAGACGCGAGCGGCCCGTCAACCCGATCTTCGGTGGCGTCAGTCGGGCTGATGCTTGGCGATGGCGTACATCTTCGCGTTCATGCGAATGAATCGCCATATTTGGTAGGGCCAGAAGTTCCGTAAAAAGTGGTTCATGCTCGTATCACTCCGGTATCATCGCCCAACCGGGCTTGGCTTGTAGTTTCCACATGAAGGCTTCGTGGAGCATGCGCTTGGTCCACGCGCCGGAAAGGCCGACATCGAGTTCGCAGAGGTCGATGTCGCGCCCGTACTCGGGGTAGCGTTCGTAGTCGCGAGCAACCGGCATCATCACGATCGAAGCGGCCGATCCATTCCAGATCGAGTGTCCCATCGATGCGATACATGCCGCCGGCATCTCGCTCATGCTTTCGTGATGGATCGCCGGACGGCCGGCGACCTGCTCGGCGATATTGAGCGCAACGGTGCGCCCCATAATGCCTGAAGCCATGCCCGTGCGCGGCGGGGTGGCGACGATCGTCGTTCCCGAGGCGGTTTTGAGCGTTTTGGAGAGCGGGTGAGGCGGAGCGAAGGCGATCCCCGCGGCATAGAGATTTTCGTAGAAGGGCGAGCGGTAGATCGAGGGCCAGTCCGCAGCGCGATACGCATCGTAGCTCTTGGCCGAATAATCGGCATCGACGCGCATGAAGCCGCTCGGAACGGTCATTTTCTCGGTAATATCGCTGCCGTCGGCCGCGACGTATTTCATCGGGATACCGCGGAACTGCGGGATGAGCATCGCAAAATCATATTCTAAGGTCGCGGGGTCGTATCCGACGCGATCGTAGGATATGCCGTCCTTCCCGACACCGGTCACGCCGGCGGCGAGAATCGGTTTGATGCCGCGCTCGTTGAAAAGTTGGTCGATGACGGTCGAGCCGGTGACGACCTTTCCGCCGATGCGTGCCTCGACGCCATCGACTCCGAAATCGCCCGCTGCCGGTTCGTTCGAGAGCCAGACGAGATCCGCGCGATCGCGCAGGCCGCGTCGTCGCAGATCGGCATCGACGTTCATAATGTATTCGAACGCCGCGCCTTGGCAGGTCGCTCCGGGATGGCCGACACCGATCACAAAACGACGGCGGCTTCCCTTTTTCAATTGGGCGACATTTTCGAGGTAGGCGTCGCGCGCGCCGAGCGCGTGCTCGACCGAGCAGACGCTCTGCGTGCTGCCCTCTTTGGGGCCTAATCCCGGCGTGCCCTCGAAATTGAGGTATGGTCCGGTGGCGTTCACGAGATAGTCGTAGGGAATTTTTTCTCCGCTTCCATCGGCGCGACGTACTTCGACGAAGCGTTCGTCGGGATGGATGCTCTCCGCTCGGCCGTCGATATAATCGAAGCCGAGTTTTTCATAGACGGGGGCGAGCGGGAACCAAACTTTATCGGGTGACATCGTTCCCGTGCCGACCCAAATGAGGCTCGGAAACCACGTGAATCGATTGCGTGGAGCGACGACGGTGACGCGAGCGTGCGAGTGCACGAGTCGCGAAAGATGGAGTGCGGCGGTATGTCCGGCGAAGCCGGCGCCGAGGATGACGATGCTTGGCAACCCCGTATGGGGGGTGCTCGATGCGTTCATGGGGATACCTCCCTGCCTAGCGGCATGCGCGTATTATACTCCTACCCCTAGGGGTATTACAATACGAGCGAGCCGCCCTCAGCTAGGGGCGGCGGCGACCCCGGGAGGCTCTTTTTCTCCAAAAGAGGACACGCCTTTCGGCAGGCTCTTCTTGGAGCCGGGGGCTATACTGAGAGGTGAAAGGGGCCGTTCCGCGGCTCCTCATGAGTCTCCCGAATCGTCAAAAAATGAGGGCAGCGATGCGCATCAAGTACGAGGTCTCCGCAGGTGGGGTTCTCCTTCGTCGTCGAGACGCGGGCTTCGATGCAATGCTCATCGGTCGCGGTTCGCCGCGCGTCTGGACGCTGCCGAAGGGGCACGTCGAACATCGGGAGTCCAACGAACAGGCGGCGATTCGCGAAGTGCGCGAGGAGACCGGGTGCTGGGGTGAGATCCTCGGGCGGCTCAACGAGATTTCGTACTGGTTCTACGTCGGCAAAGCCAAGCACAAGAAGAGCGTGACCTTCTTTTCGATGCGCTACCTCTCGGGGGATCCGCAGAACCACGATCATGAAGTCGATGAAGCGCGCTGGTTCGATGCCGCCGCGGCACGGAAGATGCTCAAATACGTCAACGAAAAGCGCTTGATCGATTTGGCGCTCGAATCGGCGATGCAGCACATCGGAAGTTTCGAAGTCGAGCCCGCACTCGCGCCGGCCATGGAGCAGCGTAGCTCTTGAACCAGAGTGCGCTCGCGGAGCGCTCCGACCCATGCCTCGTGCGGCTCGACGTCTTCGACGGGCCGCTTGATTTGTTGCTCGGCCTTATCAAGGAGCAGCAACTCGATATCGCCACCGTGTCGCTCTCGAGCGTCGCCGAGCAGTATCTTGCCTACGTCCGCGTTATGGAATCGCTCGACGTCGAGGTTGCCGCAGAGTATCTCGTTATCGCAGCGACGCTCGTTTTCCTGAAATCGCGCTCCCTGCTGCCGGCGATTCCCGCCGAACTCGCCGAGGTCGGTGAAGAGTCGCCCGAGGAGGTCGAAGAGCGTCTGCGCCGCCGGCTGATCGCCTATTCGAAGTATCGCGAGCTCGGCGATGCTCTGCGTTCGCGGCAGGCCGAGGCGAGCTCGGTCTTCTATCGCGAGGGTGGCGATGCGACCGGGAACTTCGAGCAGCGCTATCGCATCGACGCCGATCGCCTCGCGCGCGCGTTTCTCGCGATGCTGCAGAACGCGCGTCCCGAGAAGCGGACGATCGCGCGCGAGCGGATATCGCTTCTCGCGCAGATGGATTACATCGTTCGGAACCTGCGCGAGCACGGCGAGACGACATTCGCCGCACTCTGCAACGAACTCGGAATGACCCGCGAGATTATCATTGCCACCTTCCTCGCCGTGCTCGAACTCATGCGTCGCAATCGCATTAAAATCGAGCAGCCTTCGGCCTTCGCCGATATCACCATCGCCCTCCACCACGGACAAACGACACCTGTATGAGTACCGACACCGTCATCGCCGAGGCGCTAGCCGAGGCCGCCAACGAACGCGAAGAGCTCAGCGCCGCCGCCGAGCGTATCGAACCGCTGGTCGAAGCACTGCTGTTCGTTGCCGGAGAAGCCCTCGATCAACGTCGTATCGCGAAATTCGTCGATGCCGATGAAAAAGCCGTCGATATCGCGCTCGTAAAGCTTGCCGAACGCTACGACGGGCGCGGCATCGTGTTGCGCAACGTCGCGGGCGGCTTCCGTTTCGGCACGGCGCCCACTGCAAGAGAGGTCGTCGAGAAATACTTACTTCCCCCGAAAACGACGCTCTCGTCGCCGGCGCTCGAAACTTTGGCGATCGTCGCGCAGATGCAGCCGGTGACGAAGGGTGAGATCGAATCGATTCGCGGCGTTAATTCCGACAGCGTCGTCAACACGTTATTGGATCGCTCGCTGATCTGCGAAGCGGGCCGCAAAGAAGTCGTCGGACGTCCGATGCAATATAAAACGACCTCACTCTTCCTCGAATCGTTCGGGTTGAACTCGCTGGAAGATCTGCCCGATCTCGAGGTGGAGATCGAGCGTCCGCGCGAACTCGCTCTGCCGCTTATAGCCGGAGATGCCGATCCGAACGCGGAGACGACCCCGGAGCCGAGCCTCGTCGAACCGGCCCGAGAAAGCGATACGGATCGATGACGGTCGAGAACGACGCTCCGGCGCGGCCGCTCGCCTATTCGACCTCGCTCTACGACGCCTTAGTGGAGTTCGGTATTCCGATTCGTGGAAAAATTCTCGATGCTGCCTGCGGGGAAGGCGACGCGAGCGCTCCGCTGATCGATAACGGCGCCGCGGTCACCGGTATCGACCTTCAGGCCGAGGCGCTCGATCGGGCTCGCCGATTGCATCCCGCGGCTACCTGGCGTCTCGGCGACGTTACCGCGTTGCCGTTTGAGGCCGCGAGCTTCGATGCGTATCTTTGCGCGCAAAGCTTCCACTTATTCGATCGTGCCAAGGCGCTCGCCGAAGCCTATCGCGTTCTGAAGCCTGGTGGGCGGATTGCGATTTGGTGGAAGCACGCGCTTTCGGGTTCCCCGGTGCGTCCGCTCTGCGATGAGGCGGCACGAGAGATCGATATCCACCCGCTCGTCGGCACGCTCGTCGGCGGCTTTCGCGAATTTTATGCCGCGCCGTTCGTCGGCCAGTCCTTGCGCGTATTGCAGTGGCGGTTGGTGACGACGCGAGCGGCGTTCTTTGAAGAAGAGCGCGTTCGCTTGGAACATGCCGGTATCGCAGAGGAGCAGGTCCGCCGCTATATCGCGACGTTGGAGCGTCGTTTCAAAGAACAGCTCGGCCCCGATATCGGAAGCTTCCAGCACGCCTACATGCAGTATCTCTACCTCGCACGCAAGGAGGGATAGTATGCGATTCGGCCTTCACATGCGCCTTGCCGACGGTTACGAGGCTGCAGTGAATCGCTCCGTCGCGCTGGGATGCACGACGATGCAGGTATTCACGAGCAACCCGCGCGCATATCGTCAGGCGACGCCGAAAATAGAGGCTCTCGCAGCGTTTTCTGCGCTGCGCGCGCGCAATAATCTCGATCCTGCCGTCACGCATACGCCCTATCTAATCAATCTTGCTAGCGAAGATCCGAAAATATTTAGCGGTTCGTTGAATTTGCTCAAGCACGATCTTCGCGTCGCCGCGCTTGCCGGTATCGCGCTCGTCAACACGCACCTCGGTTCGTACGGAAAGCGCGACCGCGATGCGGGATTTGCCGCAATCGTTGCGGCGCTCGAAGAGGCGTTGCGTGAGATCCCGCCGTCGGTCACGCTGGTGCTCGAAAATTCGGCGGGCGCCGGTGCGCTCGCGGGCGGGACGCTCGACGAACTGGGTTCATTCCTGCGCGCCGTCGATCACCCGCAGTTGGGGGTTTGCATCGATACCGCGCATGCGTGGGCTGCGGGATACAAGATCGATACGAAAGACGACGTGGCGCGCTTCGTCGAGGCGCTCGAGAAATCGATCGGCTTCGATCGGCTGCGGATGTTTCATCTGAACGACACGCAGATTCCGCTTGGCGGGAATCGCGATCGACATTGGCATATCGGCGAGGGTTTGATCGGCGAAAACGGCTTTCGAGCATTGCTCGGCGTGCCGGAGTTGCGCGAGAAGGTGGCGATTCTCGAAACGCCCGGCGAGGACGCCGACGACGCGCGCAATATGGCCACGATTTTACGCCTGTACGGAGAGGCTGCCTAAGGGCTCATGCCGATCGCGCATCTCGACGTCGATGCCTTTTATGCAAGCGTCGCCGTGCGGGATCGTCCCGAATTGCGCGGGCGTCCGCTGGTCGTCGCCGGCTCGCATCGTCGCTCGGTGGTGCTGACGGCCTCGTACGAAGCGCGCCCTTTCGGCATTCGTTCCGCCATGCCGCTCCATCAAGCGCTCGAACGTTGTGCCGAACTCGTCGTCGTACCGCCGGATATGGAGCGCTATCGGGCCGAGTCCAAGGAGATCTTCGCGCTGCTCCGCTCGCGCGGCCACGTACTCGAGCCGCTTTCGTACGATGAAGCCTTTCTCGATCTCGGCGATATTGCGTTCGACGAAGCGAAGTCGCTCGTCGCAATATTTCGTGCCGAGGTTCGGCGCGAGCGCGGTCTGAGCATCAGCGCCGGGGTCGCATGCGGGAAAATGATCGCGAAGATCGCCTCGGACCTTGCAAAGCCCGACGGCCTGCTCGCCGTCGAGCCCGGCGAGGAGCGAACGTTTTTGGCACCGCTCTCGGTCGGGCGGCTTTGGGGCGTCGGGCCGAAAACGCAAGCGCGTTTGAACGAGCGCGGCGTCGTCACGATCGCCGATATTCTCACGCTCGACGAACCGACCTCGATCGAACTCTTCGGCTCCTCGTGGCGGCGCATGCGCGATTTTGCGATGGGTATCGACCGGCGTGTGGTCAGCGCAGCGAGCGAAACGAAATCGATCTCCACCGAGGAAACGTTCGAGTACGATGTAAGCGACCGGCGCCGCTTGTTCGAACTTCTGCTCGCCCAGGCCGGGGAACTCGCGGAGGATCTTCGCCGGGAGAATCTTTGGGCGCGCACCGTCGGCATCAAAGTGAAATTTTCCGATTTCTCGTTGCGCGTTCGGCAGACGAGCCTTCGCGAGCCGACGCAGTCGGTAAAAGCAATCTATCGCGCCGCGCGTAGTTGTCTGGAACGCGCACGAATCGACGGCGCGCCGATACGTCTGCTCGGGACGCGCGTGGCGGCGCTCGACGATCGTGCGTCGAATCAACTCTCGCTCTTCGCTCCGCGCCATTAGGCGCAAGGTATATTGTCGCGCCGAGTGGCGCATCTTGCCGCGCCGAGTAACTCCGTGTCACGCCGAGTAACTCCGTGTCACGCCGAGTAGGCTGCGGAGCAGCCGTATCGAGGCGTCGGGCATCCCTCGATACGCGCTTCGCGCTACTCGGGATGACAATCGATCTTCGCGCTACTCGGGATGACAATCGATCTTCGCGCTACTCGGGATGACATCCGGTTCGCCGCACGTCGGCGCGCGTTTATATGTGGTCGGTGCTCCAAACGGGGTCGCCGATGCCGGCGACGTTCGACGAGCGCACCCACACGTGCCCGGCTTTCGAAAGCGGAGCGATCATAAAGATTGCGTCTTTTCGTCGGCGGATACTGCCGCGCGGCAGCATCCGCCGCATCGGTTCCGGCGGCAGCCACCCGACGATTCGACGCAAGTCGCCGGCCGCCGAGCGTAAGAACGGAGCGATAATCTCCTGCTCGCGTTCGTCGCGAATGCCGAGTTCGTCAACGATGAACGAATCGTGGGCCGGGCTCCGAACTCCCGTGATGTACGCATCGACACGACTTCCCTCGCGAAGTACGAAGGTGAGCGCGTCTCCGTCGGGA
>JAJYRI010000059.1 GCA_021794175.1 bacterium | reverse complement strand
CCCCCGATATCGCCGGGCAAGGCATCGCCAATCCCTCCGGCCTCCTCAATGCAGCGGTGATGCTGCTCGGGCATATCGGCCAGGGCGCGGTGGCGAAGCGCATTCAAGATGCCTGGCTCTGCACGATCGAAGAAGGAATCCACACCCGCGATATCTTCGGCGCGCAGAGCGCGCGTTGCGTCGGCACCGAAGATTTCGCCTCCGCGGTTATCGAACGTCTTGGGAGAAGCCCGCAGCGCCTTGCGTCGCCGGAGATCGGCCGTTGTATCCTCCCCGAGCAGCATGACGACGCGCAAAACGTCGCGCCGCCGGCGAAAGCGCGTGTCGGCGTCGATATCTTCATCGATTGGAACGATGGAAAGCCCGAGCAACTCGCGGAGCGATTGCTCGCCATCGACGCGCGACCGATGAAACTCTCGATGATCACCAATCGCGGAACGCAAGTCTGGCCGCGTGCCAGCGCCTCGACGCGCTGCGTCGATCATTGGCGCTGCCGCTTCCAAAGCGACGAACGTGTCGACGGCGCCTCGGTCGCGCGCTTGATGGCCGCGGTCGAAGCCGTCGGGCTCGAGACGATCAAGTGCGAGGGGCTCTACACCTTCGACGGCGTCGCGGGCTTCTCGTTAGGCCAAGGACAGTAGCGGCGAGGTTAAAGCTTTGTAAGGTGCAGGGCGTTCGCGCTATCGGCGCGGACGCTCTCGCAAAGCGCTGCATCGTCGGCGATCGACCGCCCATACGACGGCAGCATCTCCGTCATCGCGCCCTTCCACGAATCGAGCGATCCGCCGTAGAGCCGTTTAATCACGTCGAGCATCACCGCGACGGCGACCGATGCGCCCGGCGATGCGCCCAGCACAGCAGCGAGCGAACCTTCGCTATCGGAGACGATCTCCGTGCCGAATTGCAATTTCCCGCCGCGTTTTTCGTCGGGCATAATCACCTGAACGCGTTGCCCGGCGACGATAAACTTCCAATCCTTGGAATCGGCCTCGGGGAAATACTCGCGCAGCGACGCGTACTTACTCTCTTTCGATTTCAGCACTTCGCCGACGAGATATTTCGTGAGATCGAAGTTATCGCGGCCGACGGCGAGCATCGAGCGCAGATTGTCGTTCTTGAGCGATCCGAGCAGATCGCCGTAGGAACCGTGCTTAAGGAATTTCGTCGAGAAGCCCGCGTACGGACCGAAGAGCAGCGAGCGCTTCCCATCGATGAAGCGCGTATCGAGATGCGGCACCGACATCGGCGGCGCGCCGACCGAAGCCTTTCCGTAAACCTTCCCGAGATGACGGTCGACGATCGCCTCGTCGTCGCAACGTAAAAAGATACCGCTTACCGGGAAACCGCCGAAGCCCTTTCCTTCCTTGATGCCCGAGCGCTGCAGCAGCGAGAGCGCTCCGCCGCCGGCGCCGAGAAAGACCGCGCTCGTCGAGACGGTGCGTACGGCACCGCTTTTCACATCGCGCACGCTGACCTGCCACCCGCCGTCGGCGGTGCGTTGCAGATCGGTGACGCGATGCGAGTAGGAGATCGCAACGTCGGGGAGTTTTTGGACGTGCGCGAGCAACTGACGCGTCAGCTCGCCGTAATCCACGTCGGTACCGGTTGCCATCCGCGTCGCCGCGACGCGTTGTGAGGGCGAGCGACCCTCCATGACCAGCGGCATCCAGCGTTCGAGGACGGTACGATCTTCGCTATACTCCATGCCGCGGAAACAGTGGTGCGCGCTCATCGCCTCAAACCGCTTGCGCAGGAACGCAACGTTATCGTCCCCCCACACAAAGCTGATATGGGGAACGTCGTGGATGAACGATTCCGGCGGACCGATCGCGCCCTTGCGGACCATGTAGGCCCAGAATTGCCGCGAAAGATCGTACTGGGTGTTCACCGCGAGCGCGCGCGCGATCCCGACGCTGCCGTCGGCGTTCTGCGGCGTATAGTTCAGTTCGCAGAGCGCCGCATGCCCGGTTCCGGCGTTATTCCATGCGTCGGTACTCTCTTGTGCGGCCGAATCGAGCGCTTCGAAGATCTCCACCCTCATATCGGGGCGGAGCTCTTTGAGCATCGCGGCAAACGTGGCGCTCATGATGCCCGCGCCGACTAAGACGATATCTCTCTGTTTCTCAGGCATAGCCACCATAGAGTACCGCCTGGAGCGGCGCGCCGTTACGGCTTCTTCGACAGGCGAGCCCCCAGCCGGCGCCCTCGGGCGCGTCCAGGGTCCGGTGCCCGCCCGGCCGCCCCGCGTGCCTTGGCGCTCGGCCGTGCGCCGCCATACGCCGTCCACGATTCGTGCGCCGGTGGTTCTGTGCAGCAGAGGCATTCTCAGCACTGTGCGCTGTCTATAACCTCGGTCAATCCCGCCCGGGGGTCGAAGCGATAGAATGCTTCCATGGCAACGCGCACCGTCGAACTCGATGTCCGCCCTTTCCACGAGCGCGGGGAGGAGCCGTTCCAGGCGATCATGGACGCCGTCGGCTCCCTCGGGCCCGACGACGCTTTCCTGTTGGTGAACTCATTCGAACCGATTCCGCTCTTCGGCGTGATAAAACGGATGGGGTTCACCTATTCCGCCGATGAGGTCGCTCCCGATGAATGGCGGATTCTCTTTACGCGGACGCCGTGATCGGCGACGCATCGCTTCGGAACGATCCGCGCGGAAGTGAATTTGCCATCGCCCTCGCGCTCGCGTTCTATCTTGCGGGCTGCACCCTGCTCGTCACGACCGGACCGACGCTCGGGGCACTGCATGCATTTGCGGCCTTTATCGTTCTTACTGCAGTCGGCGCACTCAATCAACTGCTCCCCGTTCTGACGCACGCACCGAACGCACATGCAGGTAGCGTAACGGCACTCGCCCTCTCCTTCGCCGTTGGTTTTGTTTTTCTCATCGTAGGCTTTTACGGCGCTCCGACCTTCGCGGCCGCAGCAGTCGTTCTTGCAGCCGGCGCGATCGTTTGGGTCGGTTGGAGCCTGCTTCGTCTCGCTCGCGGGCGCAGCGAGCGCCGTACGCGCACCCTGCTCGCAATCTCGCTCGCGGCCTTTTTGAGCGCCGTGGGGATCGGCGCCGCGATGGCCGGGCAACTCGCCGGCTTCGCGGGCCTATCTTCGATACTCTCGATCGCTCCGATCCATGCGATGCTCGCGATCGGCGGCTTTGCCGGCATGCTCGTTATCACGATTTCGTATCGGTTCGTGCCGATGTTTGCGATCGCGCATGCAGAGCGTTACGGGCATTGGGCACCCGCGTGGGGCGCCGCACTCGGTGTCATCGTTGCCGCGTTCTCGCTTGCCGGATCGACGATCGGCACGCGCACCGGCCTCGCCACGATCGTCGTCGCACTGGTAACGCTGGGTGCGCAGCACCTCAAGACGATCGCCTCGCGTTTGCGCGCACGCCTCGATGTGAGCTTACAGTACGGTCGCATCGCATGGACGTTCGCCGTCGGTGCGGCGCTGACGGCGTTCGTCGCTACCTGGATTCCCGGAATATTTCCCTCGGCGATCGCGCTTGTGCTACTCGGCTGGTTATCGATAACGATCCTGGGATACGCGTACAAAGTCGTCGGCTTTCTCACCTGGCAGGGCGCGAAAGCACGCCTTCCTGCCGCACGTTTACCCGCTTTGGGAAGCGCCGTCGATCTGCCCTGGGCATACGGTGCGCTCGCACTCCTCACGATGGGTGCGCTTGCAACGGCCGCATTCATGCCGTTCGCCCCGCAGATCGCGAGAATCGGTTACGATCTCTATGCGTTCGGCGGAATTACGGCGGTCGTCGCGATCGCGCGGCTCGCCGCACTTTATCTCTTTGCAGCGGAGGAAGAACGTGGAACAAAAATCGACCATCGTGCGGCTCGATAACCGAGGGCTCTCCCCACCCGAACCGATGATGCGCATCCTTGGAGCGCTCGAAAACCTCGCAGCAGACGGCATGCTGATTGCGCAGATGGATCGCGAGCCGATCTTTCTCTTTGCCGAGCTTCACGACCGCGGCTACCGCTATACCTGCGACCCCGATGGAAGCGGTGGCTATCTCCTGGAGGTGACCCATCAATGAATACCTCGCTTCGCGAGAGCGTCGAGGCGGCGCTCGGAACCGTGCTCGACCCGGAACTCGGCATCGATATCGTCTCCTTGGGGCTCATCTACGAAATTGAAGCCTTAGAAAACGGCGTGGTATCGATCCTCATGACGATGACGACGCCGGGCTGCCCGATGCACGAGACGATTGCCGCCGACGTCGAGCAAACGGTCCGCGCCGTTCCCGGAGTGCGCGACCTGCACGTTACCGTTACCTTCTCGCCGGAGTGGACTCCGGAACGATTGAAACCGCAAGCGCGCTTTATTTTGGGGAGATGAACGACGCGATGATCCGCAATGAATACCGCGAACGCTGGGCGCGGTGGCTACCGTCGGCCTTAGAAGCGCTCGCGCACGAGCCGCCCGATTTCCCGGCAGTGATGCCGACGTTCCCACCTCCAGGGATCGATCGTCGTGCTTTTACTCTACCGAGGGGCGAACTCCGGATGGCTCTATTGACCTCGTCGGGAGCGTACGACACGAGGAGCCAAGCGCCATTTGCAGCCGGAGCTATCATCGGCGATGCGAGTCATCGCACGTTCGACATCGACGCCCCCGCCGATGACCTGCAGTTTGCACACGAGCACTTCGACAGAACTCACGCTCGAAGCGATCTGGAGTGCGTTCTTCCACGGAACACCCTGCGTGACATCGGAATAAAGGCGACGAACAACATCGTCAGTTGGAGCGGATATTTGCTCGATTGGCCGAGTTTTATCGAAGTGACCCTCCCACAAATGCTCGCGTGCCTGCAATCCGATAACGCGAACGCCGCGCTCATCGTCCCGATATGACCGATGTGTCACAAGACGGCCGGTCTGGTCGCGAATTTTTTAGAAGCGCACGATATATCGACAATCGTTGTGGGCACGATGGCACATCTGTTGGACGCGGTTCCTCGCGCTCTCGTAACGCCGCATAGCGACGCGCCCCTCGGAGCACCCGGCGACGAAGAACGCCATCGTCAGGTGCTCTCAAAAGCAATAGAGGTCTTGCGCTTCTCGACACGGCGAGGGGAGCCGATACGAATCTAGACGCGTTTCCGGCTCCGTACAAACCGCTGCAGAACGTCGGCGAGAACGACCGCCTGGTTATGCTCGGTATCGGTAGCGCCGTAAACGAGGGTCACTTTACGGTACTTTTCCGCAGCCTGGGCGAGGTGCTCCATCGCTGCTAACGCGGCGGGGGCGCGTAACTCAGCATCATATCGCTTAACGAACGACGCCCACTTTTTGGGATCGTGCGCGAACCACCGGCGCAGCGCCGTACTTGGAGCGAGGTCGCGCGCCCAGAGATCGAGACGAGCATCGGCCTTCTTGATACCACGCGGCCAGATGCGGTCGACGAGAACGCGGAGACCGTCGTCGTCCGATGAGGTATCGTAAACGCGTTTTCGAACGATTTTCACGATCGCCGCCGCCTTTCGACCGCGTCGAACGGCGGTCATTGACCTGGGTTCATGAATCTTACCAAGTTTATACCGTACAGTGATAAGCATTGCAAACGTCGCACGTTGTCGTGCAGTTTTAGGAGACTCATTCATGAATGAACCGGCCGAGCTCGACGTACGGAGCATCCCGCCGGCGCGCAAACATCCGACGATTCACGCTCGTCTGAACGATTTAGCGCCCGGCGAGACGCTGACGCTGCTCAACGACCACGACCCGCGCCCGCTACGTTTCGAGCTCGAACACGACCATCCGGGAATGTTTTCGTTCCAATACATCGAGAGCGGTCCGGACGTGTGGCGCGTGGCCATTCAGCGTACGTAAGTCGCCATGCCTGCTCGAGATTCCGTCAGCGGACCCAAGACCGAGGATTGGAACTCCGTGCAGCGGGGTATATTCGCCAATATGAACGCAAAACAGAAACACCTCGAAAAAGTCGACGCAAAAGAACGCGCGAACGATTTTCGGGACGCGATTCTCAGCGCTGACGCAACAGGGATGATCGCCGGCGAAGAACTTATTACCAACTCCGAAACGATACTCCCAACCCTACCGCCGAAAAGTACTCCTCCACACAAACACCGATGAGTAGAGCGCCTTTCATTCGTCGACACCGCCGGTTGATTTTGAAAGGCGCTCGTTCTATGCAGGTGAGTAGGGTTCGGAGACTACTGAATCATTGTGGCGTAGAATACCTTGTTACGCCAGTAGCCATGCGCGATAATCCGTCGGCCGACGGCAACCGTCCCCGTCATCTTCCGATTTAGCGCGAGTTGGTCGTCGATGACAAGTTTACTCGCGCTCCGTTGAACGGTGACCAAGTGGCCGGTTACGCCAACGATAGTTCC
The DNA here is from genome assembly GCA_021794175.1 of bacterium. Classification (GTDB taxonomy): domain Bacteria; phylum Vulcanimicrobiota; class Vulcanimicrobiia; order Vulcanimicrobiales; family Vulcanimicrobiaceae; genus JABEUX01. The sequence goes on along the minus strand of JAJYRI010000059.1, from coordinate 6,676 downwards.
CGCGACAACTTGATGCTTATACATGTCGTTCGGGTGCGTGCAGGTTCCCTTCGATATCCAGGTGTCCCCATGCCAAGCCCCGCAGCGCGAGTCGATGTACGACGAGGTCACCATGTGGGCGGCCATGCTCGGCTGAATCATGGTTGCGTAGAATACCCTGTTTCGCCAGTATCCATGGGCAAGAATCCGGCGACCGACCGCGACCTTCCCCGTCATCTCGCGGTTGAGCGCGAGCTGATCGTCGATGACGAGCTTACTTTTGCTTCGTTGAACCGTTACGAGGTGCCCTTTCACCGATACGATCGTGCCGGCAACGTATTGATGCTTCAGCGTATCGTCGGCGTCCTTGCAGGTGCCATTGGGCACCCACGTATTTCCTTGCCAAGATCCACAATGCGAATCGACGTAGGGCGACGGCATAGTCTGCGCGGCGGCGGGCAGTGAGACTGCCGACGCGGTCAATGCAACGACCGCACCTGCAAGCAAGCTTGAGAGATATTTCATTTATTACTTCGCTTCTCTACGCATTGGAACGTAGTTTCCTTGGTATACCCGTTTTAAGGAAAATATATGCACTAAAAAAGGCGAAACGTTCTCCGCCCCGCGACGTCCGGTACTCCCCGAACATGCGGATGCTTTTTATCTTCTGTACGCTTTGCCGATCCTCGTGAGGGCAAGCATTTCCGTTAATGCGCGAGCGACTGCAATAGTTCGTTGTAGGAAAGCGTATGCAGCACGATGCTGACGGGTCCGCCTGGCCGAAGAACGGTGAACGTCACCGTCGGATTATCGAGAAGCTTCGCAAAGTCATCGGTCGTCATCGGAGCCGCCGGCTTGCCGTCGATGCTTGCAATGATATCGTCGACGCGTAGCCCCGCACGTTCGGCGGGCCCGTTCGGCACGACGTCGACGATGCGAATTCCATCGGGAACCTTTCGAAAGAACATCATCGCATAGCGACCGGGCGTCGCCGGGTCTATCGCAAGTCCGGCGCTCGTCAGGCTTTTCCACGCACCGAGGTGCTGCTCGCGATAGGTAGAGAAATCGGCGAGCAATTGATCCACGAGGTCGTTCCCCATATCCACCATCTCTTCGGCCGGCGTGCGATGGGCGAAGGCGGGGTTCTCGGTCTTTTCCTTTTTTTCGCTAAAGTACGTGAAGCCGTGACAATCGGCGATCGCGAGCGTGATTCCAACGCTCGCCGCTTGCGAACTGTAGCTCCAGGTATAGTTCGGCATGATGACCCCGTCGACGTTGTCATCTTCGCATGTCCCAGAGAGCGCGCTCACCGATTGGAATTCGCGTTTCGTCAACTTTACCGGAATGAGATAGACCTCGTTATGTTCGGTAAAAAATCCTGGAATACGGTCGAGGACCTTCGCGCGGAAAGCATCGTCGATGTCCTTTGCCATACCCGTTGCGTTCCCCGGAGGCGCCAAAAAATAGCCGAGGCGATACGCACTCGAACTTCTGGCCGGGGCTCCCGTCGCCGTTGCGGGGCCAGCTGACGTTCCGTTGAAGACCGCCGCTATCGTCGTCGCACTTGGGCCGAACGCGCTTCCGGGAAGCGCTTGTTCGAGCCCCCGCGCAACATAGCTCGGGTCGAGTTCGGCCCCGTGAACGATGGCGATGACGTTGCCGGTATGCGCATCGAGAATCGGCGCGCCGCTATCCCCGTGATAGGTTGCGGCATCGAACTGTACGAGCTCTCCATTTAAGCGGATCGCGCTCACGATACCGCCGTGAATCGACGGCCGAAGCGCGTCGCCGTTGATTTTCTTGAAAGCAATCGTCGCCATCGGATAGCCGATAAGCGCGATACTCATTCCTTCGCGAATGCTCTCGGGTGAAGCGAGCTTTAAGCTCGGACGGTTTCCGACGTTGACGTTCAGGATGGCGACATCGCGCACGTGGTCGCGTTTGATGATGCGCGCGGTGTAACGTTCGCGTTCGTTGCTATCGAAAATCACATCGACTTGCGTCTCTCCCTCGACGACGTGATTGGCCGTGACGACGGTCGTCTCGGTAGCGGTTGAGGCGATGACGAAGCCCGAGCCGGATTGGGTTCCCGAGGGCCCCAGCGCGACGATAAATACGACGGCGGGCTTTGCCGTAGCAACGATGCTGGAGAGGTCGGGCGGTACCGACGGCGCGCGCGTGCCCGCACCGAGGAGCGCGATTCCGAGAGCGAGTGAGAGCAGGTAACGCATCTGATTATTCCCTTGATACCGCTACCGTATCGCGGGCAATAATCGATTTTAGGAAGGTTCTGGGAATTTGCGCGCCTCGAGCAACCTTCACGGCCTCCTGGACGATTGAAGGCCCCATGGAAAGTCTTCGCGCAAATGCCCAGTTTCCCGACGAACAGAGCGAGGACGGCCGCTTTGTGCGCCAACAAGATGCCTTCCGCGACTGGGTTCGTCGAGACGGCAGCTCGCGCTACCCGGCCGTCGCCGAGCGCTATCATCTCTACGTGTCGTACGCGTGCCCGTGGGCACATCGCACGATCGTGACGCGGAAGTTAAAGAAACTCGAACGGGCGATCCCGATGACGGTCGTCGATCCGATTCGCGACGATCGCGGATGGCACTTCGGCGACCGATTCCTCAGCGAGCTCTATCGCGCGACCGACCCGGGTTACCGCGGGCGGGTGACCGTTCCGGTGCTCTGGGATACGCAGACCGAACGCATCGTCAGCAACTCCGACGACGATATCATGCGCATGTTCGAAACGGAGTTCGATGCACTCGGCGACGCCGCACTCGATCTCTACCCCGCGGAGCTGCGCCACGAAATCGAGACCTTAAACGAAGCCATCTTTTTGGCGGTAAACGATGGTGTTTACAAAGCTGGCTTTGCTACCTCGCAGGCCGCCTACGAAGAGGCGGCTTACGCGCTTTTTGCCATGCTCGATCGCCTCGACGACCGTCTCGCCACGCGCCGTTATCTTTTCGGAGATCGGCCGCTTGAAACCGACTGGCGTCTCTTCGTTACCCTCGTGCGCTTCGATGCGGTCTACGTCGGACATTTTAAGTGCAATCTCCGTCGAATTTCCGACTATCGGCATCTTTCGGGATATCTCCGCGATCTCTATCAAATTCCGGGAATTGCGGAGACGGTGAATTTCGACCATATCAAACGGCACTATTATATGACGCACGACGATATTAACCCGACGCGCATCGTTCCTATCGGACCGCTATTGGATCTCGATGCGCCGCACGGGCGCGAACATCTGCACGGCACGGGCTAAAGCGACCGCTCCTTTCCAGTTGCGCCCGAACGGCAGCCCCCCTTGCCCCATCGCCAAGTAAGTCCCATGCGTCGATTGATAGCGTTTTTTGCGGCTTCGTTCTTCTTATGCATGCTGGTGGTGCCCGCGCATCCGGTGCTCGCCCGCCAGACGGAGCTCGTCGCCTACAGCGAGACGCCGGCGAGTGACGGTAGCGTGCCGTTGATCCTCGATTTCGACGGGTTTGCGCCCTCCTCGCAGGTCGTACACGAGAAGCGCGACGACGTAAAGGTTTTACTCTTCGGCGTCGAGCGCGGAAAGCGCTTGCCCGGCATCTTCGACCCGACCGGCGAGATTTTCTCGGCGAAGATCGCACCGTACGAGCGATTGATTCGTCTCGTCGACACGCCGCAACGTAGCGTACTTTTTCAGACACAGATCGTCGAACTCACCCAGACCGGAGAGTACGACCTTGGCATCAACTACTCACCGAACGGCCAACCTCTACCTGGTCATCACGCCGCACGTCCTCTCGAAGAGCTTTCACAACCTCGACCAACCGACGGCACCATCGGCCACGCCGACGCCATCGGCGACGCCAACGCCGATGCCGTAAGCTACCAGCCGAGCGAGCGCACGCCGCAGAGCGCCCCCGAGGGGCGTAGCCCGTGCGGGCGGAATATCGCGAAATGAAACAGCTCGTTCGTTTTCTTGCCCTTGCCGCGATGCTTACCAGCCTCGCCCCTCGCTCGGCAGATGCGGCGTTTCTTCTGCATCGATTCGTCGTTTGGAACGACACCGCGCATTGCTTCACGATGACCGTCCAACAGCGCGACCAAAAGAAGCCGGCAACCTTCGATCGCGTTCTTCCGCAAGGGAACTTCGATCAGACCATGCATTTCGATCGCACCGTTCACGACTGGTTTCTCGAGTGGACGATTTGGAATTGCGATGCGCGCGGGGCGTTGATAGCCCCGATCTCGAGCGGCTTTGTTATCGATAAGAGTCCCTACAGCATTTCCGACTACGTCATCACGCCTTTGGGATCGGGCTTCCAGATGAAGAGCAAAAACTAAAAGGCGCTCAGCGTAGCCGTCACCGCGATCCGGAAGGCCGACCCGCAGCCATCGGCGCGAGCGCGTCGATGATGTGCTTACAGGCTCTTTCGACAGCGTCGCCGCTGCACTTCTCGGCGATTTGGGTGCAGCGGTCGCGCGTGGCCGCATCACCGGTAAGGCGCTCGATCGCCTTTACCACCTCAGGCACGCGGTAGTTCTTCGGCAGAATTTTCAACGCGACGCCCAATCGAACGGCGCGATTTGCATTATCGAACTGATCGTGCGCCATCGGACGGACCAATTGTGGGACGCCCGCGCGCAGTGCCTGGCTCAACGTACCGATGCCGCCGTGATGAACGAAGGCCGAAACGCGCGGCAGCAGCGCGCTAAACGGCGCATACGCGCAATGAACGACGCCGGAGGGGAGCGTCTCTGGAACCTGCTCGGCCACGTGCGTGAGGAGGATGCCGCGGCGACGGCTGCGGCGGCATGCTTCCGCGGATACCGAGAAAAACTCGTTAGAAACTGCGGTCGCCGTGCCTGCGGTAAAGGCAATCGGCGCTTCGCCTTCGGCAAGAAAGGCTTCCAATTCGGTAGGCAGAGCGGCGGAGTTCCCATCGTACAGGGGAAAGCCGGTGAGCCGTAAATGGGGCAGCTCGTCTCGATACGGCGGCGCGAACCATTCCGGAAACAGACCGATTAACGCGTCGGAATCATGAATCCAACGCTTGAACGGCCGATCGACGGGCGAAAGGCCGAGTTCGACGCGTCGACGATTGAGCGCTGCCCCAATGGTGGGATCGAGCAACAACTTGTCGATCAGGTACCAGGAAAGGTTTTTGAATGCTTCTACGACAGCGTTCCGTGCCGCACGCATACCAGCGCCGGGAGCGTGCTCGGAACTATTACGCAAGATGGCAATTGGCTGCAGATGGATCGTCGCGGACGGAATACCGTAGATTTCCGCCACCGAGCGAGCGCCAAAAGCCAGCACCGAGTTCACGATGATCGTTTCGCCGGGTACGATGTCGGCCGCCATCGCGTCGAGCAACTCCCGGCCCGAGCGATCCACTAAATCGGCAATCACCTTGAGGCTGCGCAACGGATGATTGGTGTTGGGATTTTGCAGAATTTCGAGATATTCTTCGCGCGTACCACCGCCGCGAAACGGCAGGCCGGCTTCCTCGACGACTGACGCAAAGAAGGCGTGCGCGTAAAAGCGAACCTCATGCCCCGTTCGCTGGAACTCCCGGCCGAGGGCGATGAACGGCAAAATGTCGCCATGCGACCCGCCGGCGACGATCAAGACTCTCATCTACAAGCAACTCTATCAGCGCGCATCTCTTCTGAGTGATACTTTGAGCCGAGCCCGGAAGTTGCGTCGGAGACGCGCATCGACGAACCGCGATCTCGACGAGTCGGTCGCACCCTCGCCGAAGATGCGCTCGTGCGCGGCGAGGCCGCCGCGGCGACCGCCCTTGCGCGCGCGCTCGCTCGCCATTTGCACGCATCGGCATGAGTGCAACGAGGCCGAGGCGCTACGGGAGTATCGTGAATATCGCCGAGCGATGCGCAGCGAGCTTGGCATCGAACTCTTTGCGGACAGCGAAGAGGATGAGGGACTTCATCCCGAAGCCGAGCGGCCCGGTTTTAAGCGTGCTATGGGAACGGAATCGACAGGTCGAGCGTGTTGCTATTCTCCCAGTGCATCGTGCAGTCGGCCGTCTTGGTAACCCAGGTCGCGTGCCAATGCTTGTCGCCCTCCCACCGCAGAACGCACTTTCCGGTGCGGTGATTATCGAGCGGCCTTCACCGCCGACGCTCCCGATCGGCTGTGGGTTGCTGACATCACGTATACCCCGACCCTGGCGGGCTTTCTCTTTCTCGCCATCATTTTCATCGAGGGCTACTACAACACGTGTCGCCGGTACTCGGCGCTCGGATATCTCTCACCCGCCGAATTTGATCGGCGCATGGCTGTGGCCGAGGATGCCGCCGCTTGAGGTCAAATCAAAAACTCTCCACCAAACCGAGCCAGCATCAGGCTCCATACCAGCCCAGTTGCGGCCAAAGCTTCGCAAGCGGCGCGATCGGATCGGTGCAATAGTACACCGGATCAGGGCCTTGCAGCACCCATTCGTGCGGATTTGAGATCGTCGTCACCAAAGTGACCTTCCGGAAGAGCCTGCGAATCGTAGCCTGTTGCGTGGCGCCGACGACGATCATCGAACGTCCATCGTAGCCCTGCGGACCCCATATATAAAAATTGTTTTGCGAACCGATGATCGTGGGCAGATGGTATGCGGGACCATAAAGTGCGAGTGCGCCTGCTTCGGCATACGTGTCGGCAAAAATTGCCGTCCGCGCGCGCACGTTCGGCGGAAGC